>JBOHAD010000021.1:0-35632 GCA_050697555.1 Gaiellaceae bacterium
CCTCCTCCTCGCGGAGGAGTCCGAGCAGGATGTGCTCGGTGCCGATGTAGTTGTGCTTGAGGGCGCGGGCCTCGTCCTGGGCGAGAACGACGACCTGTCTGGCTCTCTCGGTGAAGCGCTCGAACAAGCTTCAGCGTCCTTTCCGGTCGACAGCCGTGCCTATGGTACCGAACGGGTCGGGCCGTTCCGAGGGCTCCATGAAGGTCGTATCGGCTCCTTAACGGAGTCGCAACAGATTGACTTTCCCCCCTGTCCTCCCCCGGCCAGGGGAGGAGGAGAAACGGCCGCGCTGCCGATTGAGAGGGCATGCGCACGATTCTCGCTGCCCTGCTCGTCTCTGCGAGCCTGCTCGCGCTGGCCGCTCCCGCGCCCGCAGCGACGGTCAGCGGCAAGGCGTCGGTCGAGTCGGCACTCGTCCAGCGGATCAACGCCGTCCGCAGGAGCCATGGCCTGCGCCCGCTCCGCGTCGAGCGCGGGCTCACGAGCGCCGCGGAGCGCCACGCCGGCTCGATGGGGACGGCGGGGTACTTTCGCCACGAGCTCTTCACGCCCAGGCGCAGCCCCCGCTGGAACGGGTTCGGCCGCTGGATTCGCTGGTTCTATCCCGGTCCCGGCTACCGCTCCTGGAGCGCGGGCGAGAACCTCGCCTGGGGCGCGCCCGGGATCTCTGCGCGTCGGACGGTGCGCCTCTGGCTCAGGAGCCCCGGCCACCGGGCGAACCTGCTCAAGCGGAGCTGGCGGAACGTCGGCGTCGCCGCAGTTCGCGTGCAGAACGGGCGCGGCCACTTCCGGCGTTGGGACGACGTCACCATCGTCGTCGCCGAATTCGGCCGCCGCTCCGCGGGCTGACGGCCAGCCGTCCGCTCGGGACACGACGGGGTCTGACCCCGGCAGGGCCGCTCGCGGCACGCCCCGGCCTGGCGCCCACACGGCTGCTCGGGACACGGCCGGGGCCTGGCCCCGGCCGTGTCCCGTCAGGCCCGGTCCCGAAGCGCCTCGCCTGGGGGCTCGGCGCGACCGCCCGGTCGATCGCCGAGCACGGCCGTCCCTCGGGCGCGCCCCTACGCCCGTCCCTTCGCGACGTGTCCGGGGCCTGGCCCCGGCCATGTCCCACCGAGACCGGTCGGGGTCTGACCCCGGCAGGGCTCGCGGGGCCTGGGCCGGAGGGGCCGGCGTTCTCATCGCGGTTTCATCTGCGTGTCGTAGCCTGGTCCGTCCATCCGCGCATCCTCGGAGGAGATCGGGAGATGAACAGGCGCATGGTCAAGGTCCTGGTGGGAGCGGCCGTCGTCGCGACGATCGCCCTCGGCGGCGCGGCGATCGCCCGCGGGACAGGTGCCTTCGACGACGAAGGCCAGCAGCTGAGAGGGCCGGAGGCGGAGCGCGCCGGCGCGGCGGCGCTCCGGGCGACGGACGGAGGAACGGTCAACGCCGTCGAGCGCGACACCGAGAACGGAGCCACCTACGAGGTGGAGGTCACGCGCGCCGACGGCTCCACGGTCGACGTTCGCCTCGACGCCTCGTTCGACGTGGTCGTGATCGAGGGGGACTCCGAGAAGGCGGATTCCGGAGAGAACGAGGACGGCGACGGCTGACGGCCGCGCACAGCACCGGGCCCTCTCACCTCCCTCTCATCTCGCTCTCATCTGAGCGTGTGACAATGTGAACGTGCGCGCGTTGATCGTCGAGGACGAGCTCAAGATGGCCGCCCTCATCCGGCGGGGCCTGATCGAGGAGGGGTACGCCGCGGACATCGCTCGAACCGGCGAGGACGCGCTCAGGATGGCCGGAGCCACGGATTACGACGCGATCGTCCTCGACGTGATGCTCCCGGGCACGGACGGCTTCGAGGTGTGTCGCCGGCTGCGAGAGGCCGGAGGCTGGTCGCCCGTGCTCATGCTGACCGCGCGCGACGGGGTCGAGGACAGGGTCGCGGGGCTCGACAGCGGCGCCGACGACTACCTGACCAAGCCGTTCTCGTTCGCGGAGCTGCTCGCCCGGCTGCGCGCCCTCGCGCGCCGCTCCCCGCTCGAGCGGCCGACCGTGCTCGAGGTCGGTTCGCTCCGCCTCGACCCTGCGTCGCACCACGCCTGGCGGAACGACACCGAGATCGAGCTCTCGGCGAAGGAGTTCGCGATCCTCGAGACGTTCATGCGCCGGCCCGGCCAGGTCCTCTCCCGCTTCGAGCTCCTCGAGCACGCCTGGGACTACGGCTACGAGAACCGGTCGAACGTGGTCGACGTGTACGTGCGCTACCTGCGCGAGAAGATCGACCGCCCGTTCGGGTGCAAGTCGATCGAGACGGTGCGCGGCGCCGGATATCGCCTGCGCCGAGACGGCGGCTCCTGACGCGGTGAGCAAGCTTCCGATCCGCCTGCGCCTCACGCTCGCCTTCGCGCTCGCGATGGCCGTGGTGATCTCGGCGACCGGCGCCTTCCTCTACTACAGCCTCTCCTCCTCGCTGAACGAGACGATCGACGAGGAGCTCGAGGCACGCGCCGCCGAGGCCACCGGGCCCGCAGCGCAAGGCGAGTTCAACCTGGACGCTGGCCCGGTAATCGGAATCAGCGACCTGGACGAGCGCTTCGTCCAGGTGCTGGACAGCGAGGGCCGGATCGTGGACGCGACGCCGACAGTCGGCGAGCGACCGGTTCTCGGGCCCGGCGAGCTGGCGCGCGCCTCGACGGAGGGCGCTTTCTCGCTCGAGCGGAACGGGATCTCGGGCATCGAGGGCTCGGCGCGACTCCTCGTCGTCCCGTTCGACGGTCCGGACGGCCCGCTCGTCCTCGTCGCGGGCACCTCGCTCGAGGAGCGGGACGAGGCCGTTCAGGAGTTTCTCCTCGCCCTCCTCGTCGTCGCGCCGGTTGTGCTCGTCCTCGCATCGCTACTCGGCTACGGGCTCGCGACGGCCGCCCTGCGCCCCGTCGAGTCGATGCGTGCCGAGGCGACCGCCATCTCAGCCGCCGAGCCGGGTCGGCGCCTGCCCCTTCCGCGATCGCGCGACGAGGTGTTCCGACTCGGCGAGACGCTGAACGCCATGCTCGAGCGACTCGAAGGCGCCCTCGAGCGAGAGCGGAGCTTCGTCGCCGACGCGAGCCACGAGCTGCGGACCCCACTCGCGCTCCTCAAGGCAGAGCTCGAGCTCGCCCTTCGCCGCCCCCGCTCCCACGAGGAGCTCGAGCAGGCGCTCCGCTCCGCCGCCGCCGAGAGCGACCGCCTCGCGCGGCTCGCGGAGGACCTGCTCGTCCTCGCTCGCTCCGACCAGGGTCGCCTCCCGCTTCGCCGCTCGCCGCTCTCGGCGGCCGACATCCTCTCGAAGGTGGCCGAGCGCTTCCGACCCGAGGCCGAGAAGGAGAGGCGCTCGATCGAGGCGGACTCCCCCAATGGGCTCGAGGTCGTCGGGGACGCCGTTCGTCTCGAGCAGGCGCTCGGAAACCTCGTCGACAACGCTCTCCGTCACGGAAGGGGAGCGGTTCGCCTCCGTGCGGTGGACTCGGACGCCCGGGTCGAGCTGCACGTGACCGATGAAGGCGGAGGGTTCGTGCCCGAGTTCTTCGCCCACGCGTTCGAGCGCTTCAGCCGTGCCGACGAGGCGCGCTCCGGCCAGGGTGCCGGCCTCGGCCTCGCGATCGTCGAGGTGATCGCCGGCGCGCACGGCGGCTCGGCGCACGCCGCCAATCGCGAGGGCGGCGGAGCCGACGTCTGGCTCTCGCTCTCGAAGCCCTAGCCTCGTCGTTCAGCGGGGCCGCTGCCCTTTCTCATGTTCATCTCATCTTCGCGTCCTATCCTGCCGACACACTCAACGTCCGAAAGGTTCTCATGGGCACGGGCTTGCGAGGACGCCCAGACCCGCCCGTCCGCCCTTTGGAAGGAGGAACACTTGACGACGTCAACCACGGAGTACTCGTGGGTTCTGCCTGAGGCCCAGCCCTTGGTCGAGCCGGACTCGGTGCTGTTCCACGCGGCGGAGATCGTCCGGAGGCGGGGTCTGTGCCAAGGACCCTGGAGAGCGGGTGGGCCTCTGTGCGCAGCAGGCGCGGTCGGCGTGGCTGGAGGCGACCTCGGCCTCCCCCGGGCGGAGATGGAGGCAGTGGTGCTTCGGTTCGCACGCGCCTTGGGTGGCTCTGCCGTCAGCGACGTCCACAGCTGGAACGACGCACCCGGACGAAGCGCCGGGGAAGTGGCAGAGGCGCTCGAGCGAGCCGCCTACGGGCTCTGACCGTCGAAGCGCTTAGCCGGTCCTCGCCTCACCCGCGGAGGACAGTCGACCCCTCCCGAAGCGGAGGTAGAGAGAGGGGACGACGAACAGATTGAGCAGCGTGGACGTGAACAGCCCGCCAAGGATGACCACGGCCAGAGGGTGCTCGATCTCGTGGCCGGGAACGTCGCCGGCGACGACCAAGGGCAGGATGGCCAGTCCTGCTGCAAGTGTGGTCATGAGGATCGGCGCAAGCCGCTCTCGCGCCCCACGCAGGACGAGTCCGCGACCGAACGTTTCGCCCTCGTACTGCTCGAGATGCTGGAAGTGGTTGATCATCAGAATTCCGTTGCGCGCGGCGATTCCGAACACGGTGAAGAACCCGACCAGCGAACCGAGCGAGAGCACGCCCCCACCGATGAACGCAGCCAGCACACCGCCCACGAGCGCGATCGGCAGAGTGAGGAACGACAGGGTCGCCAGGCGCCAGCTCCTGAACGAGACCTGCAGCAGGAGGAAGATCGCGATCGCCGTGCCGATCGAGAAGAGGAGCATGCGCCCCTGAGCAGCCTGGCGCTCCTTGTACTCGCCCAGCACTTCGGCGTGATAGCCGAGAGGGAAGCTCATTTCCTCGATGCGATCCTCGACGTCGCGCGCGACTGAGCCCAGATCGCGTCCCTGCACGTTGGCGCTGACTTCCAGGCGCCGCGAGGTGTTCTCGCGCTCGATCGTGTTGGGGGTCGGCGCGATGCGCACATCGGCCAACTGCTCCAGTGGAACCTGGCCGTTGGTGGGCGTGTCGATCGGGAGCTCACGGATGCTGGTGAGGCTGTTCCTGGTCTCGGGCGTGCTCCAGAGGTGCACGTCGTACGCCTTGCCCCCCCGGTAGATGTCGCCGACTTCCTCGCTTGCCAGGAAGATGCCGGACGCCCTCCGAACCTCGCCCGGCTTGACTCCGTAGCGTTGAGCCGCCGCGAGGTCCACCTCGACTTCCACCTGTGGGACGTCGGCGTGGAGCTCGATCTTCCCCTCGACGAGACCGTCCACCTCCTCCATGGTCTGGAGCACCCTTTCCGCCTCGCTGTGCAGGACGTCGAGGTCGTCGCCGAAGATGCGCACGACGATCTCGTCGCTCGATCCCGTCAGCACCTCTCTGATCCGCTCTTTCAGGTACGTCTGCACGTCGCGGACGAGCCCGGGGTACCCGTTGACGACCTCCTGGACTTCGGCGAGCGTCGCGTCATAGTCGACGTTGGGATTGACGCTGATCCAGTTCTCGCCAAAATAGATTCCGTAGGGCTCGTCGCCGAGCATGGCATTGCCGATGTGGGATCCGCAGTTTCGGACCCCGGGGATGGTTCGCAGCTCGCGGCAAGCCCGAACCGAGATTCGCAGCTGTTCCGGATGGGACGTGTCGGGCTTGCTCAGCCAGTGCATCAGGAAGTCCCGCTCCTTGAACGAAGGAAGCAGCGACTGTCCGAGGAACGGCAGCACGGCTAGGCCCGCTACCGCGGTGACAGCGACGGCGCCGTACGCCCAGATCGGCCTGTTGATGATTCGAGAGAGCGCACTCTGGTAGCCACGCTGCAGCCACCTGACCAGGGGAGATTGACGGCGCTCGAGCGGCGCTCTCCGCAGGAGGATGAGGGCCATCGCAGGCGTGACCGTGAGCGCGACGAGGAGCGAGGCCCCGACTGCCAGGACGTAGGAGGACGCGAGCGGCTGGAAGAAGGCGCCCGTCAGGCCGGTCAGGAAGAAGATCGGGGCCATCGCCGCGAAGATGATCAGCGTGGCGTAGACGATCGAGGGGCGCACTTCGAGCGAGGCTTCGAGGACGATCGCCGCCGTCGGCTTGCGACTCCCCTGCCGACGATGCTCCCGTAGCCGCCGTACGATGTTCTCGACGTCGATGATCGCGTCGTCGACGACGACGCCGACCGCGATCACGAATCCGGCCAGGACCATGACGTTGATCGTCGTCCCGCGTTGGTAGAGCACGAGCCCCGCTGCGACCAGGGAGATCGGGATCGAGACGACGCTGATCAGGGCGGCGCGCCATTCGAAGAGGAAGGCGACGATGACGAGGATCACGAGCAGCGCACCGATCAGGAGCGCCGTCGTCAGATTGTCGATCGACGTCTCGATGAAGGTCGCCGGCCGAAAGATGGTCGTGTCGATCTCGATGCCGGAAAGACCAGGCCGGATCGTTTCCATCGCCTCCTCGACGCCCCGCGTCACCTCCAGGGTGTTCGCCCACGGAAGCTTTTCGACGATGAGCATGAGGCCGGGGCCGTCGTTGATGACGGCGTCCCCCATGAGAGGCTGGTGATCTATCACCAGGTCGGCCACGTCGCTCAGGAGAAGCGACTCGCCGGCCCGATTCTCGATCGCTACCTGGGCGAAGTCTTGCGGGGTGATCACCGGGAATATGTGCCGGACGTTGAGCCTCTGGTTGGGACCGTCGATGAACCCGCCGGTGCCGACCTCCCCTGCATCCGACCAGGACACGAGGCTGCCCACGTCGAGGCCCTTCGCAGTCTGCTCTTGGAGCTGCGTCAGCGAGACGTCGTGAGCTCGCAAACGCTCCGGATCCACCTGCACGTGGTACTGGTGCAGGCGCTCGCCCCAGATCGGCACGTTCGCCACTCCGGGTACGCGGAGCAACCTGGCCCTGATCTTCCAGTAGGCGACCAGGGACATGTCGATGAGCGAGAGGCGCTCCGACGTGAGCCCGATCTTCACGACCCGGCTCGTCGACGACAGCGGTTGGATCATGAACGGGGGAGACGACCAGCTCGGCAACGTCGGTGTGACGGTTGCGACGCGCTCCTGCACGACCTGCCGCGCGTGCAGGAGGTCGGTCCCGCGGTCGAAGAGCAGCTGGATCGACGAGAGCTGCGGAACCGACTTGGAGCGGACCGTGTCGAGTCCCGGCACCCCCTGGAGGGCTTGCTCCAGGGGAACTGTGATCAGGGACTCCACTTCTTCCGCCGAAAGTCCGGTGCTGATGGTCTGGATCTCGACACGGGGCTGGGCGAATTCCGGGAAGACATCCACGGGCGTATCGCGAAGCAACCCGCTGCCGAAAACCATCAGTGCCGCGCCGCCGGCGACGACGAGGTACCGGAACTTCAAGCTCGACCCGACGATCCAGCGCATCATGGCGCAGGCGCCCTTGCTCGCTCAGTCGCCGCCGACGCCGTGCTCGGCGCCGAATAGCTCGGCTACTCCGACCGTCACGACCGTCGTTCCAGCGGGTGGGCCGTCCGAGAGAACCGCGCGATCCCCGTCGATCGACTCGACGACGATGCGATGCCGGACGAAAGTCAGGGGCTCGGGGCTCGTGTACGTCCAGGTCTCGCCGTTCGGCTCGTAGACCACCGCGGCGTAGGGAACGACCGTTCGCTGCCTCCCTTCGCCTTCCGCGTCACGAACCGGCACGGTTTGAATGTCGAGGCGTCTGGCCGCTTCCGCGGTCAAGACGATGCGATGGAGGTCGTCCGACCCTTCGACGGGCTCGACCGTGGCTGGGTCGCTCCCACCTGCCGCCGCGTCGTCCTCCGCCCCCTGGCAACCGGAGACGGCAAGGACGGCGACGATCAGTAGTGCCGCGGCCCAGAGACTGCGGCGCCGCACGAGGCTCCGGTTCATGTCCCCTACCTCCCTATGCATCTAGTTGCCTGGTGGTTGGGTCGACCCGGCTCAGGCCGATACGCAGGTACACGGCCGGGACGACGAAGAGGCTGAGCAAGGTCGACGTAAGGACGCCTCCTAGGATCACCACGCCCATGGGGCGCACGATTTCGAGACCTGGCATCCCGCCGAGAACGACCACCGGGAGGAAGATCAGCGCGATCGCCACCCCGCTCAGGACGACCGGCGAGAGGCATTCGCGTGCCCCGCGCAGGACGAGCGTCCGGCCGAAGGCGTTGCCTTGCTGCTCGAGGTGCCGATAGTGGTTGAGCAACAGGACGCTGTTGCGCGCGGCCAGCCCGAACACCGCGATCAGCCCGAAGTACGACCCGAACGAGAGCGTTCCACCATCCGCCAGCGCCGCCAGCACGCCGCCGGCGACGGCGACGGGCAACGTCAGGAAGGAGAGGGCCGCTCGACGCCAGGCGCCGAATGCGGCCTGCAAGAGGAGGAACATCCCGAGCGCCGCCGCGATTCCGATGGCGATCAAGCGGCCCTGCGGCTGCCCCTCCGCGGCCAGCACCTCGGGATGGAACTCGAGCGGGAAGGTGATCCCGGCGAGCGCCCCCTCGACGTCGCGCACGGCGGACTCTCGATCACGTCCCTGCACGTTGGCCGCAACGTCGATGTAACGCGAGACCGCGTGCCGCTCGATGACCGCCGGATTTGGCGCGATGCGGACGTCGGCCACCTGCTCCAGCCTGACGTGGCCGCCGCCGGGCGTCTCGACCAGGAGGTCGCGCACATCGGTGAGGCTGCTGCGGATCTCGGGAGTGCCCCAGACCACGACGTCGAACACCTTCTGCTCCTCGAAGAGGCTGCCCACCCCGATGCCCGAGACGAGCGTCGTGGCGGCTCGGCGTACGTCGCCCGGCCTGACCCCATGCTGCTCTGCCGCCGCGAGGTCGACCTCGACCTCGAGCGCCGGCTCGAGAGCGGGAAGCTGAACCTGCTCGTCGACGAGTCCGTCGATTCCCGAGACGATCCGCCTCACCTCGTCCGCCTTGCTGCGCAGGACCTCGAAGTCCTCGCCGTAGATGCGGACGACGAGGTCTTCCTCAGTCCCGGTAAGAGTCTCGGCGACTCTCTCGTTCGCGAAGGTCTGGACGTTCTCTGTGAGCCCGGGATAACCGGCGACGACGTCCTTTACGGAAGCCACCGTTTCGTCGTAGTCGGCGTCTGGATCGATGCTGACCCAAATCTCGGCTGCGTTCACACTGACCACCTGATCCGACGTCACAGCACGCCCGACATCCGCACCGACGTTCCGGACGCCGTCGATGGAACGGAGCTCGCGACTGGCCAGCGTCGTGATCCGGTTCATCTCCGGGAGCGACGTGCCGGGCGGGCCCTGCCAGCGGATCACCAGCTCCGTCTCCTTGAACGTCGGCAGCAGTGATTGCCCCAGGAACGGAACCGCCGCACCGGCCGCGAGGACGATTGCACCGGCGGCCAGGTACACGACGCGCGGGCGCCCGACGATCCACGCGAGCGCCGTCTCGTAGTGGCGCTGCAGCCACGTGATGACCCGCGACTCGCCGCGCGGCGCCCTCGAAAGGAGGAGGAGACTCAGCGCCGGTGTGACGGTGAGCGCGACGAGCATCGACGCCGCGAGTGCCGCGAGGAACGCAACGGCTATCGACGGGAAGAACGCGCCGGCCAGCCCCTCCAGGAAGAAGAGGGGTACGACGGCCAACGCGATGATCAGCGTCCCGTAGAGGGCGGCGCTCCGCACCTCGAGCGACGCCTCGAGTATGGCCGTAGCCGTCGACCTGCCGGTGTCTTCCCCGCGGTGCTCACGGAGACGCCGCGCGCTCGAGTCGGCGCCGACAATGGCCTCGTGGACGACGAGAACGAGCGCCGCCACGAATCCCGCCAGGACCATCGCGTTCATCGTCTCTCCGAGCGCGTAGAGCACGAGGGCTCCCACGACGAGCGACAGCGGGACCGCAGCGAGGGCCACCAGGGCGGGGCGCCACCCGAACAGGAAGGCGCCGAGAAGCAGAACGAGGAGAGCGGCGCCGATGATCAGCGTCAGGGTGACGTTGCCGATCGCCTCATCGATGAAGGAGGCCGGCCGGTAGACCGTCGTGTCGAACTCGACGCCGGAAAGGCCTGGCTGCATCGTCGCGATCGCAGCTTCGACCCTCTGGGTCACGTCCAAGGCGTTGGCTTCCGGGAACTTCTCGATGACGAGCAGGAGCCCATCGCCGTCGTCGACGACGGCGTCACCGATGAGTGGTTGATGACCCTCTACGACGTTCGCCACGTCGTCCAGACGCAGTCTCCGGCCGTTCGTCGCCACGACCCGGACCTGGGCCAGGTCGGCGGCCGTCCTGATGGGCGAGATGTGCTGAACCGCGAGCCGTTGGTTGGCCGTATCGATGAACCCGCCCGTGCCCGGCGTCGACGCCTCCAGGAAGCTGAGCGGCGAGACCCACAGCGCGTTCCCGGCGGTCTCGATGACCTGACCCAGCGAGACGTCGCGGGCACGCAGGCGCTCCGGGTCGACCTGCACCTGAAGCTGGCGGTCCCGGTGGCCCCAGATGGACACGTTCGCCACGCCGGCCACGCCCATCAGACGGGGCACGATCGTCCAGCGCGCGAGCACGGACATCTCGATCGGCGAAAGACTCTCCGTGGAAACCCCGACCATCAGGACGCGGTTCGTCGAGGACAGCGGCTGGAGCATCTGCGAAGGCTTCGACACACCCGAGAGCGCGACGTGAGCCTCCGCGACGCGCTCGTTCACGACCTGCCGCGCGCGGTAGAGATCGGTGCCCGGCTCGAAGACGAGGAGGATCCGCGAAAGACCGGCAATCGACTCGGAGCGGATGTCTTCGAGGAAGGCGATGCCGTTCAGCAAATCGGCCTCGAGCGGAACCGTGACCAGCTGCTCGACCTCGGCCGCCGAGAGTCCGAGCGCTTCCGTCTGAACCTCGACCGTCGGCGGCACGTACTCGGGCAGAACGTCCACCGGCATGTCGCGGAGCTGGCTGATCCCCACGACCATCGTCGCCGCGGCGGCACCGAGCACCAGGAGCCGGAAAGTCAGGCTCGCCCCGACGATCCAACGCATCATCGATCGGACCTCGGCGACAAGAGATCCCTGGCTCTCCTCGCCACCCTGCGGAAACCCCCCTTGGGCTCCAGCATCCCGTCTCCCTTTCCCCTTTTCCCGAGGCGCCCAGTCTCCTACGTGGAGAGGGACGAGTCAACGGGCGGAGCCGATAGGCTCGCGCCCGGTGGCAGTCCTCGAGACGACGACAGTCCCGCGCCCGCCCTACTCGCTCGCCCTCTCGGCGCGCCTGAAGAGCGACGCCACGCGCGTCTTCCGCGACGGCATCCTGACGATGGCGTTCGAGGCAGACGGGCCCGCGCTCGCGCGCGTCTACCAGAGGCCGGACGGCTCGCTGGCCGTTCGTGTCGAGGGCGACGCTCCGGAGGTCGCGCTCGAACGGCTCCGCTTCGTGCTCGCGGCGGACGACGACCACACGCAATTCTTGCGCCGCTTCGAGGGCGATCCCCTCCTGGCCGAGCCGCTCCGGCGACTTCGCGGGCTCCGACCGCTGCGGACGGCGACGGTAACGCACGCGCTCCTGAAAGCGGTCTGCGGGCAGCTCATCCAGGCGAAGGCGGCGCGGCACCTCGAGGCCCGCCTGATGCGCAAGGCCGCCTCCCGCCACAAGGGCCTCTGCCTCCCGCCTACCCGCGCGACGTTCGGCCGCTTCACCCCGGCCGAGCTGCAGCGCGCGGGGCTCGCCGCCCGCAAGGCGACCGCGCTCGTCCGGCTCTCACGCGAGTGGGACGTCGAGCGGCTGCACGGCGTCGAAACGGAGACGGCCGCCCGGCGGATCGAGCGCGAGCGCGGGCTCGGCCCCTGGTCGGCCGGCATGGTCTGCCTCTACGGACTCGGACGGTGGGAGCGCGGGCTCGTCGGCGACCTCGGCCTCCTCAAGCTCTGCGCAGCCCTGCGCGGCCGCCCGGCCGAGGCGGACGACACGCGCGAGCTGCTCGAACCCTACGGCGAGTGGGCGGGGCTGGCGAGCGTCTACTTGCTCGCGGGCGGAGTCGTGCGGCCGGACGAGCGAAGCCGCTTCCGCAGCGGGCGCTACTCGACCGGGCGCGGCGACAGCACGGCTGCGAACGTCATGAGGAGGATCTTGACGTCGAGCCAGAGCGACCAGTTCTCGATGTAGTAGTTGTCCCACTCGACGCGGTCGGCCAACGACGTCTTGCCGCGGAGGCCGTGCACCTGCGCCCAGCCTGTGATTCCAGCCTTCACTCGGTGGCGGTCGCCGTAGCGGGGGACGTGCTCCGTGAAGAGCTCGACGTATTCCGGCCGCTCGGGCCGGGGCCCGACGAGGCTCATCTCGCCCCGGAGGACGTTCCAGAGCTGAGGCAGCTCGTCGATCGACGTGCGCCGGAGGAGGGCCCCGAGAGGAGTCCGGCGGTCTACGCCCTCGACGCCGCCCGGGGCGGTGTCGGGCGGAAGCGACGGTGATCCGCTTGGACCCCTCGGCTCGTGCATCGTCCGGATCTTCAGCATCTCGAACGCGCGCCCGTCGCGCCCCGCGCGCACCTGGCGGAAGAAGACCGGACGCCCCATCGTGGCCAAAACCGCCAGGGCCGCCGTCAGGAGCACGGGCGCGACGAGCAGGAGCAGAAGGCCGGCGACAAGGCGGTCGAGCGCATACTTGACCGAGAACTGCCACCCGGCCGGGTTCGCCGGCTCCACGTTCATGATCGGCAGGCCGCCCAGGTGCTCGCAGTCGACTCGGCCGCTCATCTTCTCGAAGAAGCGAGGCACGAACGAGACCTGGATCCCGAGAGCCTCGCACCGTTTGACGAGGTTCAGGAGCACATGCTGCGGCGCGGTCGAGAACGTGACGAGCACCCGCTCGACGTCGTGTTCTTCGACGACCTGCTCCAGATCCCAGCTCGCTCCCAGCACGGGGATCTGGCCGCGGCTGTTCTGCTCGTCCAGCGGCTCCTTGTCGAGGAAGCCGATCGGCCGGAGGCCGAACTCGGGATGGTCGAGCAGGCGTGCGGCGGTCAGGCGGCCAATCCGGCCGGCGCCGATCAGCAGCGTGGGCTGCAAGGCCTCGCCGCGGCGGCGCGCCTGGAGCTCCGACCAGGCGAGGATTGCCCGACCCGCGACAAGGTAGACGGCCGCGAACGCCCAGAGGCGCGCCGTCTGGGCCGCCGTCCACGTGTGGTCCGTGAGCACGACGCGAAGCGAGAGGACGATCATCGCCGCGAGCGCCGTGGTCGTCGTCACGGCGCGAAGGTCGTCGAGCGTCCGCATGAAGAGGCGCGGCCTGTACATCCCGCGGATCGCGAGGAGGAAGACGATCAGGAGCGGGAAGGCGAAGAGCCAGGAGAGGGGCGTCGAGGGAACTCCCGCCCTCGGCGCGGCCAGCTCGGCCACGACGACCGCGGCAAAGAGCATGAGCGCGTCGATCCCGAGCGCAGCCCGGGGCCAGGCAAGAGGCCGCTGCCCGCTGCGCGCGCGCGCGCGCAGGCCGCTCGAAACCTGCTCCAGCGCGAGCAGTCGCTCGCGCGTCGTCTCAGTCGCCCTCATCCGCCACCTACCGCAGTCCGCAGTCCCTGGGAGCCTCCGGAGGACCCGGATGGCTCTCTATGACGTCGTACCCGAGCTAGCTCCGGACGCGACCCAGGCGCCGAAGCGCGAGTCCCGCCCCGAGAAGCAGAGCACCGGCGGCAACGAGCAGCAGCAGATCGAGGCCGGTGAACGGCAGCGCGCCGCCCCCGCCGCCGCTAGCACCGCCTTCGACCTGACCCTGAACATTGCCGGCCGCCCCGCCGTAACCCGTCTGATCCGGATCCTGGGCGACGGCGACCGAAACCCAGGTAAGCCCGATCGCCAGGGCCACCGCAAACGCCCACACACGTCTCACGCGTTCCTCCCTTTCTTGGCCGCAAAGCACGAAGCTTCAACAGCTTGTGCCCTTCTCGAAGTAGTGGAAAACCTAGGGCATTGCAAGTGCGCGCCCATAATCGCAGAGCCCTCGGACTCATGGCCCGGGTGGCTCTCGGCCCCGGACTCGCCGCACCACGAGAACCTAACCTGGGCGTCTCGGCACTGTCAAACCGAGCATTGCTAATCCGTGCGTTCCTCCACGCGCTGGAGGAACATTCGGTCGAGGACTCGTGGCGAGACGGGCTCGCCGCTTCGGATCTGCTCGGCGAGGAGGTCGAGAACGGGCTCGGCCGGGTTCAGCTCACGCGCCTGCTGGAGGTGCTCGAGCGCCCGCTCACGCTCCCCCGCGCGCGACGCCGCGACGGCAAGCTGGAGCTGCGCGTACCAGTTGTGCGGGTTGCGCTCGAGGGCCCGGCGGAAGGCGGCCCGCATGCGCTCGACGTCGCCGAGCCGGCTCGCGATCGCTCCGGCAATGAGGTCGGGCCGGTCGCTCAGCGGGTTCAGCCGCCGCGCGTTCCCCAGCGCGTCGAAGGCCTCCTCGGGATCGCTCCGCCAGACGGCCGCGGCGCGATCCACCTCCCGGGTCGCGAACCAGGGAAGCGCGAGCGAGACCGCCGCGCCGAGTGCGACCGCGAGCGAGGCGGCGAGGACGGCGCGGGGCGCATGGCCTCGTCCCTCGACGGGAGAGTGGGCTGGCGCCCGAGCTAGGCCGGCGGCCAGGCCCAGGCAGGCGAGCGCGGGCGCCGTCAGCCCCGGGAACTCCCAGAACCAGTCGACCGAGCCGTGCGCGAACCAGTAGCCGAACGTCACGACGCAGATCGAGACGAGCCCCCGTTCGAGCGTGTCGGCGCCTGAGCGCCGGCGCCACGCCCCCAAGAGCGCGGCGACGAGGAAGCCGGAGAAGAGGAGCCCGCCGACGATGCCTGTCTGCGACAGGACCTGGATCTCCACGCTGTGGGGGTAGAGCGGCTCCTCGTCGCTCTCGCGCTCGCGCAGGTAGGGAACGGCGAAGTTGTCCGCGCCAATGCCGAGGAGCGGGGCGTCGGCGAACTCCTCCACTCCGACGCGCCAGAAGTCATAGCGGTTGCTGCCGAGCCCCGAGGCGAAGTAGGACGTGCCGATCTGCTCGGGCTGACCCGCAGTGAACTCGTCCCAGGCCGCGGTGATCCGCGTGGCCGGGTCGCCGAAGCGATCCACGAGGACGAACGCCGCGCCAAGAGCGAGGACGACGGCTCCTGCCGCCACCGCACGCGTCGCCCACTCAGTCGCGCGCCCGGAGAGCCGGATGCGGCGGTCGACCCACCCGAGGGCGATCCCGACGAGGAAGAGCGCGAGCGCCGTGAGCGCAATCGCGTTCCGGGCGCCGGCGAGCTCGTCGCGCGCTTCGCCGGACTCCACGACCCGGAAGACGTCGAGGAGCGCCCCGCGCGCGAGGAGGACGGCGCCGAGCGCAGGGAGCAGAGCGGTGAGCGAGCGCACCCTGTCCGGCACGAGCAGGAAGAAGAGGGCGAGCACGGCCGGGAAGGCGAACAGCGAGCCCCTGCTCTGGGTGAGGAGGGCGAGCTCGAGCAGCGTTCCCGCCGCCGCGAGGGCGAGACCGCGGGCGAGCACGGGCACCTCGCGCCGGGCCGCGAGGAAGACCGCCGGCCAGAACGCGATCAGGAAGAGTGCGGTGTTCGCGTTCACGTAGCCGACCGGCTCGCTGAACCGGCCGCTCGTGAAGAACGAGGCGGGATCCGAGCTCGCCGCAGCCTGGAGGAAGGCGGCGACGCCGGCGACGGCGATCCCTCCGGAGAGGACGAAGAGCAGCCCGGCCACGCCCGCCGGCCGCCAGGGCCAGAGCGCGAAGAGCGCATAGACGAGCAGGTACAGGAGCGTCCTGTTCGCCCCGTCCCAGGCGTCGGCCTCGACGTCCGCCCAGGCGATCGAGAGGAAGCTCCAGAGCGTGAACGCGGTTAGGAGGGCCAGGGCGACGCGAACTGCACGGCTCCCGCCTGCGAGGACTCGCCGGCCGCTCCGGAGGGAGACGCCGGCGAGTCCGAGGAGGAAGAGCGCACCCGGGTACCAAAGCGTGGGCGGGTAGCCCCCGTCGACGGCTCCCCAGAGGAGGAAGACTCCGAACGCGAGCAACCCGGGGAGGAGGACGAGGGCCTCGGTCTTCGCGCTCTCCGTCCGCAGGGCGTCTCTCACGCGAGCCTCGCGTAGAGCTCGAGGTACTCGGCGACCATCCGCTCCTCGCTGTTCGCCTGGGCGAGCCCGCGGGCGCCCTCGGCCAGGCGAGCCGCCAGCTCGCCGTCCCGGAGAACGCGACACAACGCCTCGGCGAGGGCGTGAGGGTGGTCCGGAGCGACCAGGAGCCCGTCCTGACCGTCCGTGAGCAGGTTGGCGAGGCCGCGCACGGAGGAGGCGACGATGACGGTGCCCGCGGCCGCGGCCTCCAGGGCCACGAGCGGCAGCCCCTCGGAGATCGAAGGAATCACGACGGCGTCGGCGGCCGCCATGAGCGCGCGCGCGTCGCTCCGGAAGCCCGCGAAGACGACCCGCTCGCTCACGCCGAGGGCGGCCGCCTCCCGCTCCAGCTCCGCGCGGAGCGGGCCTTCCCCGACGAGGATCAGGACCGCCTCGGGAACCTCCGCCAGCGCCCTGACGGCGGCGGCGTGGTTCTTGACGGGCGCGAGCCGGCCCACGCTGACGACCAGCTTCCGCCCCTCGGGGACGCCCAGCTCGCGCGTCAGCGCCGCGCGATCGCCCGGCGGGAGCGGCGGCCCGACTGCGTTCGCGATGGTGGCGAGGACCGTGCAGTCGTGCTGCGCAAGCGCCGCCGCCACGCCCGGCCCGCACGCCACCACGGGAAGACCCGACCAGCGGAGGAGCCGGACCGCCTGGTGGTAGTCGTTCTCCGGAACGCCGTGCACGCTCGCCAGCGCCGGAGGCCGCCGACCGCGCCCGGTCGCGAGGCCCGTCACGATCGCCATGCCGGGGTTGTGGCTGTGCACGAGGTCGGGTGACCAGGAGCTCAGCGCCCGCCGGAGACGCCAAGCGGCAGGAGCGACCCGGAGCGCGCGGCGCTCGAGCAGCGGCAACGTGAAGAGAGGAACTTCCAGCTCGCGCGAGAGACGACCGGGAAGAGCGGCGAGGCCGACGTCGTGACCTTCCTGCCGCGCGCCCTGCGCGAGAGTGGCAACCACCCGCTCCGCGCCGCCGACGGCCATCTCCTGGATGACGTGGAGGATGCGCATGGCTCAACCCCTCGAGCGCGGGCCGCCGCAGAGCTCCTCGTAGAGCCCCACCATCCGCCGGGCGACGCCTTCGGAGCTGAAGTATGTCTCGATCCGCTGCGCGCCGGCCTGCCCGAGCGCGCGGCGGCGCTCGGGACGGGCCGCGAGCGACTCGAGCGCGCGCGCCAGCGCGGGAGCGTCCTCGGGCTCGACGACGAGCCCGGTCTCGCCGTCCACGACGAGCTCGGGCACGCCACCGACCCGCGTCGCAACGACGGGAAGCCCGGCGGCCATCGCCTCCATCACGGCTACCGGGAGGTTCTCTCCCCTGGAGGGGAGCGCAAAGAGGTCGACGCCCGAGAGGCGGGCGGGGACATCGGCGACGTACCCGTGGAAGCGGGCGTCGACGCCGAGTCGAGCTGCCTGCGCCTCGAGCGCAGGTCGCTCGGTACCGTCCCCGAAGACCTCGAGCCGTAGCGGCATCTCGACTCGTGCGCACGCGTCCACGAGCACGTCCATGCCCTTCCAATGCTCCAGGTTGGCGGCCGTCCCGATCACGAGAGCGCCGCCCTCGGCCCGGCCGGCCGGCGGACGCGGCTCGATGCCGTACGGGATCAAGCGCAGGCGCCCGGAGGGAAAGCCGTGGTCGACGAGGAAGCGGAGCATTGCCTGCGAAGGCGTCACGACGGTGCCGAGACGCGAGAGGGTCGCCTCGATCCTGAGGTATCCGTGCACGATCCAGGCGAGGCGGGCCCGCGAGGCATCGGGCGGAGTGGGAGCGCCGTCGCGACCCAGCCGGGGAGCGATCTCTTCGGGAAGCCCGTGCAGCGTGTGGACGACGCGAGCTCCTCTGGCGCGTCCGAGCGGCCGGGCCAGAAGCCCCGCTCTGCGGTCGTGCGTGTGGACGACGTCGACGTTCAGGCGGCCCCAGCCGCGCAAGGCGCCGGCAACGTCGAGCTTGTGCCGCAGGGGCAGGCTCACGGCCTCGACGCCCCTGCGCCGGAACGCAGCGGCGACGTCGTCACCGGCACAGATCACGAAGACGTCGGCGCCGAGGCCCGCCACGCTGGGCGCCAGCTGAAGGAGGTGGGAGAGCGGCCCGCCGCGCGGGATGCTCGAGACGTAGACGACCCTCACGCCCGCCCGGCGTCTGGCTCGCGGCCTGAAGCCCACAGAACCGTGGCGAGGCCTCCCAGCAACCAGAACGGAGCGAAGTACTGTTCGGAGAGGAAGAGAGCCGAAACCGCCGCGATCACGAGCGCCGTCTGCACGGCTGGGGCGAGACCGGGCAGGCCGCGGCCCTGGCGAGCGGCGGCGCTGCAACGGAGGAAGACCACGCCCAGGTACAGGATGAACAGGACCGCGGCGACGACACCCACCTCGGCCGCGATGTCGAGATAGGCGTTGTGGACGACCGTCAAGTTATGCGTCCCGGGCGGCAGCCCGGTCGCCTCGTAGAAGTGCACGCGGAAGTTTCCCGGCCCCACGCCGAGGACGGGGTGCTCGGAGACGAGCGTTGCGGCTCCACGCCAGGCGTCCAGTCGGGACTCGATGTTGTACTGGGCGACCTGCTGCTTGAGCTCGCGGCCCGTCTCGAACCGGCCCGGATCAGCCCGGATGACGAGCAGCACGGCGACCACGGCGACTACGGTGCCGACGACGAGGGCCGGCAGCCGGCGGCGTCGGGTCACGATCTCCCACGCGAGGCCCGCGCCGAGACCGGCGAGCGCGCCGCGCGAGAAGCTGAGGAGAACGGCGGCCGCGATCACGCCGATCATGAGGAGGACGACCGGACGCCACACGGCCCGTGAGCCCAGCAGCCAGAACGTGAGCGGCAAAGTCGTCGCGAGGATGAAGGCGAAGTCGTTGGCGTTGGTGTTCGGGAGAGTCGCCAGCGACGAATCGCCGGCGAGGTAGCGCTGGAGCGCGAACGCGCCGGCGAGAGCCGACGAGCCCGAGAGCACCCAGACGACGGCCCGGTGCACGCCGCTCTCGCCCACGAACTGCGTCACCAGCAGATAGACGGCCACGAAGCTCGCGTAGCGGATCGTCGTCTCGAGCGCGAGCCCGCTGTCCCGCGCCTGGAGCGTCGAGACCATGGCGAGCGCGAGTATCCCGGCGACGACAGCGTGCGTCCCGTCGAGGTGGAGCTTCCGGCGTCCGGCGACCAGGTGCAGGAGCAGGCTTCCGAAGGCGACGACCCCCGCCACCTTCGTCACCGTCAGCGTCGAGGACCCGCCGAGCGAGAAGGCGGTGTCGAGGGGAGCAGACGCGACGAGGAGGAGCAGGGCCGCCTCCACCCTGAGGACGCAGAGGCCGAGGAGCGCGAGGGCGACCAGCATGAAGAGGGCAAGGGCGGGGTCGCGGACGCTGAGCAGCGTGAGCGGGACGGCCGCGAGCGCCAGCGTCGAGGCAGCGACGAGGGCGCGGGTGCGCTCCTGCTCGCCCTCGGCGATCGCCGCGTGGCGCTCAGTCGCTGTCGTAGTAGTCGCCAAGCGGAGCCTTCGACCTGTTCAGCACCATGGCAGTCGGCTGTACGGAGACGAGCGAGAGGCGCCCGACGGCTTCCCGGACCTGTCGCCGCTTCGTGGCCTCCGCGCTCGCCACGATCACGGTCGTCTCGGCGAAGCTCGCCATCACGCGCGCGTCGTTCACCGGGACGAGCGGCGTGGTGTCGAGCACGACAACGTCGTACATCTCCTCGAGCCGGCGGAGGACGTTGGCGAACTGCATGAGGAGCATCTCGCCCGGGTCCTCGACGAGCTGCCCCCCGGGAAGGACGTCCAGGTTCTCCATGCTGCTCCGGCGGATCACCGACTCGAGCGGCGCCCCCCGGAGCGCGTCCATGAGGCCGGGCGCGCGTGGGAGCTTGAGCATCTCGGCGATCCGGCCACGGCGCAGGTCCCCGTCTACGAGGATCGTGCGCGTTCCCGCGCGAGCGAAGGTGACGGCCAGGCCGAACGCGACAGTCGTCTTGCCGTGCCTGCCTTCGGGGCTGGTGATGACGACCGAACGTTGTCCGTTCTCTGCGAAGCGAAGGTTCGTGCGCAGGTCGCGCAGCGACTCGAGGAGCCCGCGAAAGCGGGCGTTGGTCGTGAGCTGCTCGGGCGAACGGAGCTTCTCGACGTCCTTCGCCGTCCGGATCTCGCCGTACACCGGCACGCCGGCGAGCTCGGAGAGCGCCTCGGAGGTCTCGACGCGGCTCGTCAGGCTCTCCCGCACGAAGGCGGCGGCCACGCCGAACGCGAGGCCGAGCACGGCGGCTACGGCCAGCGTGAGCCCGGTTTGGGGGAAGACGGGGTCGGTCGGGACCGCGGGCTGGTCGATCTGAGTCACCTCGAGCGATTCGAGCCCCACGGTGCCTCGACGCACCTGCCCGAGGAGCGCGTCGCTGACCGCCTCGGCCGAGTCGCGCGCGTTCTGCGGATCCGGCGAGCGCGCCTTGATCTCGATGATCGGCGTGCCCACGAAGGTCTCCACGGAGATGTCGGCCAGGTCGGAGCCCAGCTGCTCCTCGGCGAGCTCGCGGGTCGTCCGCGTTTCCGCAGCGTTCGCGTACACAGGCACGATCGACTCGAGCGCGAAGAAGAAGCTGAAGTCGTCGTCGGCGGTCGAGCTCAGGACGAGCGTCGACTCCGACTCGTAGACGGGCTCGACGAGCTGGAGCGTGACGACGGCGAGGCCGACGACCGCGAGCGCGACCATGCCGACGACCACCTTTCGGCGCCAGACGACGTCGAGCAGTTCCCGCAGATCCATAGGCCGTGTATCGGCGCGTGAGCGCGCAGGGAGAATAGCCTCCCATGGAGGAACACCGGCGCCTGCTCATCGCATCGCAGCCACTCGATGCGGGGGTTCCCGGGCAAGTGCTCGAGCTCGTCGCCTCGCTCGACCGGGACCTCTACCGGGTGGACGTTGCCTGCCCGCGGTCGTCTCTGCTCTGGACCGCGCTCGCCGGTCAGCCCGGTATCTCGCTCCACGAGATCGGCCCGAACCGGGAGCCGGGGCCGGCGGACGCGTTGACCCTCGCGCGGCTGCTGCCGCTCGTGCGCCGCGCGGACGTCGTCCACGCCCACTCGGCGAAGGCCGGCTTCCTGGCCCGGCTGGCGGCCGCGATGCAGGGTCGCACCCGCCGCTGCCTCTTCACGCCCCACGGCTGGTCCTTCTGGGCGGCGCAGGGTTCCCGACGCGGGCTCTACGGCGGGCTCGAGCGGCTCGCCGCGCCCTGGTGTCTGAGAATCGCCGTCGCCTCGGAGCACGAGCGGGAGGCGGGGCTGGCGGCTGGCATCGGCAGCCCGTCGCAGTACGCGGTCGTCCCCAACGGGATCGAGGTCGAGCGCTTCTCCCGACCCCCGGAGCCCGTACCCGGCCGCCTGCTCGTCGTCGGCAGGCTGGCGCCGCCGAAGCGGGCGGACCTCGTCATTCGCGCCGTGCACGGCCTGCGAACCCGGTTCCCCGAGGTCGAGCTCCGATTCGCGGGAGACGGTCCCCTGCGGACGTCGGCCGAACGGCTCTCCCACGAGCTCGGCCTGGCGAGCCGAGTCCAACTGCTCGGCACGCGCCAGGACGTCCCCGAGCTCATGCGGACGGCGGCCTGCGTGGTGCTGGCGAGCGACTACGAAGCCTGCCCGGTCAGCGTCATCGAGGCCATGGCGGCAGCCGTGCCGGTCGTGGCCACACGCGTCGGAGGCGTGCCCGAGCTCGTCGACCCGGGCCGCACGGGCCTCCTGGTGGAGCCGGGCGCACCCGAGGCGCTGGCGGCCGCTCTGGCCCGTGTGCTGGAGCAGCCGGAGCTCGGGCGCGCGCTGGGCGAGGCCGGCCGGAAGATCGCCCGGAGCCGCCTGACCCGGGAGCGAATGGCGGCCGGAATGTCCGTGCTCTACGACGAGGCCGCCCGGACGTAGCCATCCCCCATTCGGGGGATGCCGGGATACCCGGACGCCGACGATGCCGGGTATGTGGGGGCCACTCGTCACGTTCTTCGTGAGCGACCGAGCGGGTTGCGCGCCGCACTCGTCGCCGTCGCCGCGGCCCTCGCCCTCTCCGCCGTCGCCCCCTCCCTCGCCACGGCCGCCCCCATCGGCTCGCTCCGCATCTGCACGCCGTGCGCTGCGTCGGGCGGCGATCTCTCGCGCTACGACTACGTCATCCTGCACGCGTGGGAGCACGAGCGGATCCCGGCCCTCAAGGCCGCGAATCCGAATCTCAAGGCCATCGTGTACAAGGACATGTCGTTCACCGTGAGCTACGCGACGCACGACGGGGTCGACAACGAGCTCCTCCCCGCCGGCGTCGGCTACTACGAGGCGCACGACGAGCATCCGGAGTGGTTCCTGCTCGATACGGAGGGCCGGCGCGTCGAGTCCGCCTACTTCTCCGGCCTCTGGCTGATGGACGTCGGCGAAGCCGCGTATCAGCAGGCCTGGCTCGACAACGTCGCCCGCGAGCTCCGCGCCAACGGCTGGGACGGCGTCATGCTCGACGACACGAACCACTCGGCGGACTGGCACCTCGCGGGGCGGAAGCTCGCCGAGTACCCGGACGATGCCGGGTACACGGCCGCGACGAGGAGTTTCCTCGCGCGCGTCGGGCCGCCGCTCATGGACGAAGGCTTTCTCGTCCTGCCGAACGTCTACACGGCCTGGCCGAGCGGGCACGACCTCTGGCGCGACTGGATCCAGTTCACCTCGGGCGCAGTGCAGGAGTACTGGACGAAGTGGGGTCAGGGTCCCTCGCTGCACTTCACCGGCGCCGACTGGTCGTACCGGCAGGAGTTCCTGAGGATCACTCAGGACGCGGGCAAGATCTACCTCGGCATCACGTACGCCCCCGCCGACGACGTGCGCTCGATGCGCTACGCGCGCGCCAGCTTTCTGCTCGACTGGGACGGCGGTCCGAGCGCGCTCGTGTTCGAGCCGAACCCGGGCGGACAGGATCCTTACTCGGACGAGTGGGCGATCGACGTGGGCACGCCTCTCGGCCCTGCGTACCAGGTCGGTAGGGTCTGGCGCCGGAACTTCACGGAAGGCATCGTCCTGGTCAACCCTTCGACGTCGGCGGCGACCATCGCGCTGGGCGGCACGTTCTACCTCCCGAACGGCTCAGCGGTGACGAGGCCCACGCTCGGGAGGGCCCGCGGGCTCGTCCTCCGCTCGGCGGGCGAGCCGGACACCGCCGCGCCCCAGACGATCGTGAGGACGGCGCCGATCCGCGCCACGAGCGCCGGCAACGCGAGCTTCCGCTTCGCCGCGAGCAAGCGGGGCACGCGCTTCCTCTGCCAACTCGACGGCGGACCCCGGCGACGCTGTCGGGCCTCCAAGCTCTTCACCGGGGTCGGGCCCGGACGGCACACGCTCAGGGTGGCCGCGGTCGACCGCGCGGGGAACGCCGACGCGAGCCCGGCCGCGCACTCCTGGACGGTCCGTCGGCTCAAGCCGCGGATCCGCCTCAGCCCGCGCGGGCCCAAGCACACACGTGTCGTCAGGGTCGTCGGCAGGGTGCGGATCTCGGCGAGCCTCTCCGGGCGCGTGCGCCAGGCGGCCCGAGCGCGCAAGCGCCCCGTGATCCTCTACCGCAAGACGAGAGCCGGGAACTGGCGCCGGGTCGCCAGGCTCCACACCGACGGGCGTGGCGTGTTCGAGTCAAAGCTCCGCCTTCGCTGGAACGCGCCTCCTGTACGTCTGCTCGCCGTCGCACGCTACGGCGACGCGACCGTGGCGTCGCGCGTCACTCGCGTGCGGCCCAGGCGCTGATCGTCCTCAGAGCGCACGCAGATCCGGGAACGCAGCCTCGATCTCGAGCGGGGGTCTCCTGTGCCAGAGGAAGGGGCGCAGCGCCGCCTCCTTGGCGCGGACGGCGCGGATCCGCGAACGGATGGCGGTGGCCCGGAGGCCCGGCGCGCCTCTCCGCGCGGCCAGCTCGGCCTCGATCCGTTCCGCTCGTGCCCGCGCCCGCTCCTTCGCCTCGGCTGGAATCGCTTCCTCCCGCGCGAGCCTCAGGGCGCGGGCCATGCCGCCGAGCATGCGCTGCTCGTCGGTCGAGACCGAGCCCGCCGCCTTCCGGTAGACGGCGAGGAGCCCGGGCACCCGTACCGCCTCGTGCCCACGGGCCACGATCCGCAGCCAGAGCTCGTAATCCTCGGACGCCTCGAGCTCGGTGTTGAAGCGGCCGACCTCTTCGAGGACGGCGCGGGGGACGGTCGCCGAGGTGAAGACGAAGTTCCGCTCGAGGAGAAGCGAGAGGAACGAGTCGGGCTCGCTCGGCGGCGGATCCGGCGGATCCTGGTAGTGCATGGCCGTCACGCGTTGGATCCGGCGCGTGGCGTCGTCGAGCACCCATGCGTCGGTGTAGGCGAGTCCCGCGTTCGGGTTCGCCCGCAGCGCACTCTCCATCGACTCGAGGTACGTCGGCAGCCAGAGATCGTCGCTGTCGAGCATGCTGACGTACGGGCCTCGCGCGGCGGCGACGGCGGTGTTGCGGGCGTGCGCCGGGCCCCGGTTCTGCTGGCGTACTAGGCGAACCCTGGGCTCGTCCCGGAAGCGCTCGACCTCCTCCGCCGTACCGTCGGTCGAGCCGTCGTCGACCACGACGAGCTCGAAATCGTCCCGCGTCTGAGCGAGGACGGAGCGGATCGCGGCGCCGACGGTGGCTGACGCCTGGTACGCGGGCATGGCGATCGTGAAGGTCGGCGCCGCCATCGAGCGCTAGCCTACGGGCCGATGAGCGCGCCGTCCTCCGAGACGCGGGTCACGGTCTTCGTACCGACCTACAACAGGGCGCCTCTGCTCGCGGGAGCGATCCGGAGCGTGCTCGGGCAGAGCTTCGAGCGGCTCTCAGTGGTTGTGGCGGACAACGCCTCCACCGACGAGACGCCCGACGTCGTGGCCGCCTTCGGCGACGAGCGCCTGACGTACGTGCGCCGACCGGAGAACATCGGTCTGCTCGGGAACTTCAAGGCCTGCCTCAGCGGAATCTCGACTGACTACTGCCTCGTCCTCTGCGACGACGACCTCCTCGAGCCGGAGTTCCTCGAACGCACGGTCCCGCTCCTCGACGAGAACGCTCGAGTCGGCATAGCGCACACGTCCTTCCACGTCATCGACGCGGAGGGTGCGCTGATCGAGGGAGAAGCCGACTGGACGTGCGGGCTGACTGCGGACACGATCGAGAGCCGCGACCGCTTCATGCTCGAGTCGATCAAATGGGGCTGTCGCGTTTGCTCGTCGGCGGCGCTCATGCGCACCGAAGCCCTCCCAGCCGAGCCGTTCGAAGAGGAGGACTTCCCGGCGATCGACTTCGGCCTGTGGCTGCGGATGGCCGTCGACTGGGACGTCGCCTTCGTCGCGCGGCCCCTCGCCGACTATCGCATCCACAGAGGCGCCCAATCGGCGGCGTTCGGCCCTCCCGTCGATGCCGGCTACGGCGCCGGCGAGGAGTGGGTCGCCAAGAGGGAGCAGGTGAAGACCCGGTTCCTGGACGAGCACGGCCACCGCCTCGAGGACGCCGCAGCGCTGCGCCGGCTGCTCCCGGGCTCCCGCCGTCGGGACCTGCTCGGGCTCGCCCGCAAGGCGACCGTCCCCGAGCGCAACCCGGCCGAGACGCTGCGCATGCTCCGCTGGGCGGCCGGGGTCGATCCTCGAGTCCTCTCCGAGGCCGACACCTGGCGCCTGCTGGCGGCGTCTCTCCTCTCGCGGCGCGTCTTCGCGCGTGTCCAGCGGTTGCGGCGGCAGTCCACGTGAAGGCCGTCATCCTCGCGGGCGGGTTCGGAACGCGGATCAGCGAGGAGAGCGCCGTCCGCCCCAAGCCGATGGTGGAGATCGGCGGGCGGCCGATCATCTGGCACATCATGAAGCTCTACTCGGCGCACGGGATCGACGACTTCGTCATCTGCGCCGGCTACCGGGGTCACATGATCAAGGAGTACTTCGCCAACTACTTCCTCACGAGGTCCGACGTGACGTTCGATCTGAGCACGAACTCGATCGAAACCCATTCCACTGCCGCCGAGCCGTGGCGGGTGACGATCATCGACACCGGCGAAGCGACCATGACCGGCGGCCGTCTCAAGCGCGCCGCCTCGCACATCGGCGAGGAGACGTTCTGCCTGACGTACGGCGATTGCGTCACCGACCTGGACATCGGCGCTCTCGTCCGCGCCCATCGCTCGTTCGGCGGCCTGGTGACGCTCACCGCCGTGCAGCCGCCCGGCCGCTTCGGCGTCCTCACGCTCGAGCGGGAGCACTGGATCTCGAGGTTCATGGAGAAGCCGCAAGGCGACGGCGGTTGGGCGAACGGCGGCTTCTTCGTCTGCGAGCCGGCCGTCATGGACCACATCGCGGACGACGCGACGGTCTGGGAGCGGGAGCCGCTCCAGACGCTCGCCCACGAGGGGAAGCTCGCCGCGTACAAGCACGATGGTTACTGGCAGAACATGGACACGCTTCGGGACAAGATCGTGCTCGACCAGCTCTGGGAGTCCGGCGAGCCCCCCTGGAGGGTCTGGTAGCGCCCGTCGCGGGAGGCGTGGTCAGCGCCTGGGGTGCGCAGGCGCCCGCCGAGCCGCCTCTCCAAAGCACTCCCGCTGCTCCTCGCGCAGCCGGTCGACCAGCCGGCCGGGCGGCAGCTCGACGTCGCCGTAGGTGAGCACCTCATCGACGCGGACGCCTCGAAGGAGCCGCGCGCCCTCCGCGACGCCGAGCGGCAGGAGGTCCTCCGCGGCCGCGGCGTCCGCGTTCTCGCAGAGCCCGTAGGTGTGGTAGCCGCCGATCCGGTCGAGGGTCGTTCCTGCGGCGAGGTCGATCTTCGCCGCCGTCACGACCTCCACGACGGGACCGGCGAGCGGCGCGATCGTCGCGTCCCCGAAGAGGACGGCGCGCGCCACCGTAGTCGGCACCTCGAAGTGGCAGAGGTGATAGGGCGAGTAGAAGCAGTAGAGCGGCCCCTCGCCCAGCTTGTAGAGGCTGAGGTAGTGCTGCTGGACCGGGTCGTCGTGCGTACCGAGCACGAAGACCCCGGGCGGGGGCGCCGCGCCGACGACGTAGTCGACGATCCCGGGACCCGAGAGCAGCTCGTCGAGCGGGAAGAGGGCGGCCGCCTCTTCTACCGGAGTCCCCGTCTCCACGGTCGGCCCGAGCATGCCCCTGCGGGCGACCCGCATGGTCGTCGCGTTCGCGACGATCGCCTGCTCGAACGAGATCTTCGACCCGTCCGCGAACGACGTGACCATGTGCGGGTCCTGCCCCCAGCGGCGCGCGAAGGCCTCCTGGGTCGTTGGGTTCCGGTAGGGATCGTGGAGGCCCTTGACGTTGCCGCAAAGCACCGGCCGGACGCCGAGCCCGCGGACGAAGCGGTAGAGGTTCATGGTCACGCCCGGCTGGTCGCCGTCGGCATTCGTCAGCACAACGCCCGCCCGATCGGCGTAGGTCTTCAGGATCGGGCCGACGGTCGCGTCCACTTCGGCGTTCATGAGGACTACGTGCTTGCCACGCTCGATCGCCTCGAGCGCCACGCCCGCCGCGAACTCGACCGCGCCCGTGACCTCGAGGACGGCGTCGATCCCCTCGGCGCGGCAGAGAAGGAGCGCGTCCTCGGTCACCACGGGTCGCCCGCCGGCGACCGCGTTTTCCAGCTCGGCCTGGTTCTCGACCCGGTGCGGGTCATCGGCTCCGGCTTCCGCATAGGCCTGCTCAGCCTTCTCGACGTGCCGGTTGGCGATCGCGGCGAGGCGCAGGCCGCGGCTCGAGCCGATGATCTGGCGCGCGATGCCGCGGCCCATGAAGCCGGCACCGACCATGCCGACTCGGATCGGCCGCCCCTCGCGCTCGCGCTCCTCGAGCGCGCGGTCGACGATGATCACGCCGCGCGCTCCGGCACGAAGTCGGGCCAGCTCCGATCCTTGGCGGAGATGACGCGCTCCGAGACGTCGGGCCACGCGATCGCGAAGGCTGGGTCGTCCCAGCGGACGCCTCCCTCGGCGCCCGGCGTGTAGGGCTCCGAGACGAGGTAGAACGTCTCGCTCGCGTCGGCCAGCGTCTGGTAGCCGTGCGCGAAACCCTCGGGCACGTAGAGCGTGCGTCCGTTCTCGGCCGAGAGCTCGACTCCGAGCCAGCGCGTGTACGTGCGCGAGTCGGGGCGCAGGTCGACGATGACGTCGTAGACGGCGCCGCGCGTGCAGCGCACGAGCTTGACCTCCGCGTGGGGGGCGCGCTGGAAGTGCAACCCGCGGAGCGTCCCCTGCCGTTCGTTCCAGGAGACGTTCGCCTGCGCGACGCGCGCGTCGAGACCGTGGTCGGCGAGCTCGCCCCGGCACCAGGCGCGCGCGAAGAAGCCGCGTTCGTCCTCTCGCCGCTCCAGCTCGATGACGTACGCGCCCGGAAGCTCCGTCTCGCGGAAGATCACGCCGCCTCCTGGCGGCGGAGGCGGGCGTCCAGAAGGCCCTCGGCCAGCAGAGACTCGAGCTGCTTGAGACGCGTGAAGCGCGGCCCCTCGAAGGTCTCGCGGGTCAGGCCTCCGGCGCGGAGAGCGTCGCGCATCTCGGCGGCGCCGCGGGACGCCGTCCAAGTGAGCTCGAGCGCCGGGAAGGCCCGCCTGAGCTTTCCGAAGTCGACGCGGTAGCTGCGCGGGTCCGGCTCGCCGCTTCCGGCGTACTCAATCTCGCAGCCGGGGACGGCTTCGCGGACGATCTCGGCGAGCTCGCGGACCTGGTAGTTCTCCGCGCCGGCGCCGACGTTGAACGCCTCGCCCGCGACGAGCTGGTGGGGAGCTTCGAGCGCGGCCAGCGTCGCAAGGGCGATGTCCTCCACGTGCACGAGCGGCCGCCACGGCGTCCCGTCGCTGAGGATACGGACGCGGCCCGTCGTCAGAGCCCAGCCGACCAAATTGTTGAGAACGAGGTCGACGCGCATCCGCGGGGAAGCGCCGTACGCCGTGGCGTTCCGCATGAGGACGGGCGCGAAGTCCGCGTCCGCGAGCGCGGCGAGCGCCTCCTCTGCGCGGACCTTCGACTCTGCGTACGCGGTCAGCGGGCGAAGCGGTGCGTCCTCGGCCGCCGGCACGTCGGCATCCGCCGTTCCGTACATGCTGCAGGACGAGGCGAAGACGAAGCGGCCCGCGCCCGCTTCCCGCGCCGCGCGGGCGAGGCCGACGGTGGCCTCGAAGTTGATCTCGCGCGTCAGTTCCGGATCGAGCGCGCCGAGCGGGTCGTTCGAGAGGCCGGCGAGATGGACGACCGCGTCGAACCCCGCCAGCCGGCCCGGCGTCACGTCTCGGACGTCGAGGCGCAGCGCCGGGACGCCGGCACGAGGTGGGAAGAGCTCGCAGCCCTCGTAGAACGACGCGTCGAGCCCGGTGACGCGATGTCCCGCCTCGAGGAGCACCGGAACGAGAACGGTGCCGATGTAGCCGTCGTGTCCGGTGACGAGGACGTGCATCGGGCGTAGATGTAGCAGACCACCTCGCTTGCGCACGCCCGCGCACCGGCGTACAAAGCGAGCATGCGGCGTAGCCTGGTACTGGCCGGGATCGGCCTGGTCGCCCTGCTCGCCCTGCCGGCGGGGCTCTGCAAGCTCGTCCTCGACTGCCACCTGGGGGGCGCCGCGGCGCCGGATCCGTTCGAGGGCCTGGCGGGCTCGGGGCGCGGACAGACCTCGCTGCCCGAGGGATTCCGGCAAGAGGTCGTCGCGGGCGGCCTCGAGCTTCCGACGTCGCTCGCGCTCCTGCCGGACGGACGGATTCTCGTGGGCGAGAAAGCCGGCGTCGTCAGGGTCATCGAGGACGGCCGCCTCCGGCCTGAGGCCTTCCTGGACATCTCCGAGCGCGTCAACACGTTCACCTACCGGGGGCTCCTCGGGCTCGAGGCCGATCCTCGCTTCGACGAGAACGGAGTCATCTACCTCCTCTACGTCCGCGAGGACGCCGGCGCGGAGGACGGCAGCCCCCGAACGCTCCGCCTCAGCCGCTTTCGTGCGGAAGGAGACCGAGCGGAGGCGGACAGCGAGGAGGTCCTCGTCGGCGCCGACGGGGACGGCTCCTGCAACGACCTTCCGGCTGGGAGCGACTGCATCCCGTGCGACGGCGACCACTGCGGCGGCGATCTCCACTTCGCGCCCGACGGGACGCTGATGGTCACGACCGGGGACGGCTGGAACGGCTCCTCGGGCTTCAACGAGAACACGCTGCGCGCCCAGAGCCAGGACACGCTCGCCGGCAAGCTCCTTCGGGTCACACCGGAGGGGGAGGGGCTCCGCTCGAACCCCTTCTGGAGCGGCAATCCTGACGAGAACCGCTCCAAGATCTGGGCCTACGGACTTCGGAACCCCTTCCGCTTCACGCTCGAGCCGGACACTGACGTCGCCTGGATCGGCGACGTCGGCTGGAATCGGCAGGAAGAGGTGAACGTCGGCTCTCGGGGCGTGAACTTCGGCTGGCCGTGCTACGAGGGGCGAGAGCGGCCGCCGGAGTACGTGGAGGAAGAGATCTGCCGGGCGCTCTATGCGAGAGGCCGTGCCGCCGTCCGCTTCCCCCGCTTCGCCTACGAGCGGGGCTCCGTGACCGGAGGCGTCTTCTATACCGGAAGCGCGTTCCCGGAGACCTACCGCAACGGCTACTTCTTCGGGGACTGGAGCCGGAGCTGGCTCCGCGTCCTGACCGGCGACGAGCGCGAGCCCCAGGCCTTCGCCGAGACCACCGCCGGACCCGTCGAGCTCGCCGTCGCCCCGGACGGAAGCCTCCTCTACGTGGCCGCCAACGCGGGCGAGCTGCGGCGGATCGTCTACGAGGGCGGGTAGCTAAGGGACCATCCGCCTGTAGAGCTCGACGAGCGGGCGCGTCGCCGGCTCGGGCGCGTAGCGCCGGAGGAACGCCTCCCGCGCGGCCGCCCCTCGCTCCCGTCGCTCGGCCGCATCCGAGAGGAGGCGCGCCGCTGCCGCGGCGAGCTCGTCGTCCGTCGTGCCGATGACGATCCCGTCGCCGGCGTCGATGCCCTCAGCGCCCGCCGGCGTCGTGACGACGGGGACTCCCGAGGCGATCGCCTCGAGCACCTTCACCTTCATGCCGCTCCCGCGCTCGAGCGGGTAGACGAGCACTGAGATCCGCCTGAAGAAGTCCGCGGCCGAAGGCACCTCGCCGACGACCTCGACGCCGGGAGCCGCTTCGAGGCCCGCGAGCCCGCTCGTGCCGCGACCCGCGAGGAGCACCGTGGCCGACGGGCACGAGCGGCGCACGCGCGGCCAGACCCGTTGCACGAGCCGCACCATCGCCCCGGCCGTCGGCGGCCAGGCGGCCGTGCCGACGATTCCGGCGACCGGCGGGCCACCGAGCGGCGCGGGCTCGTAGTAGGCGGGATCGAGCGAGAGCGGCGCCACGACGACGTTCGCGCGGGGCGCGGCTGCCCGAAGCTCGGCGGCCACGACGGGCGAGCTGGCCACGAGCCAGCGATGGCGCCGGAGTGCCGCCCGCTCGGCAAGCGAGTGCTCCACGAGGAAGCGGAACTCGCGCGTCCACGGACGGCCGGGCGAGCGGTCGCGGCGCATCAGGAAGTGCAGGTGAACGAGCGACGGCGTCGCCACGCCCTCGTCGCACCAGGCGGTCTCCGTCTCCTCCAGGTGGAGGACGTCGGCGCCCCGGGCGGCCTCACGCACGCGGGCGCCGAACTCCCCGCGGCCGAGCTCCCCACGCGGTCGCCGCAGCCGGTTCGCGCGGGCGCGCCACCCCCACGGCTCCGATGCAACCGGCACCACCTCCACGGAGAGGTCGGAGGGGGGCTCGCCCGGAACGGCGAAGTGTTGGCGGGCCGCGAGGGCGGAGACTTCGAGACCGTGGGCCGCGAGGCCGCGAAGGAGCCCGACGGCGCACCGGCCGGGCGCTCCTCCCTCCGGCAGCGGCGGCTGCGCGAGGATGACGAGAACCTTCATGCGCAGTGCCGGCAGACCCAGCCGACGAGCCCGCCCAGCCGGGCGCCGGCGATGCCGTCGAGCCAGTCCGCGTCGTCGGACGGCAGGATCCGGCCGGCGACCGCGAGCGCCGCGAAAACGCCCGTACCGACCGCGAGCCCGAGCAGGACGCCGCCCGCGGTGCTCTCCACGAGCGAGACGCCGGCCCACGCCGCGAGCCCGGCGGCGGCCGAGGCGAGCGCCGCGCGCCAGAGAGTCCCCGGATTCCACGGCACGGGACCGATCCGGCGGAGCGCGTAGGCGAAGATGAGGACGGCCGCCACGATCTGGGCGGCGACGTTGGCGATCGCCGCTCCGACGGCGCCGTGGTCGGGAACGAGAAGCACGGCGAGCGTGATTGCGAGGGCCGCTGCCCCAGTCTCGGCCAGGAGCTGGTAGCGCAGCTGCCCGAGGCCGGCGAGGAGGCTCTTGCTCAGCTGGAGCAGCGGGACGAGCGGAAAGACTGCCAGCATGATGAGGAGAACGGGGCCCGCATCCCGGAACTCCTCCCCGTAGACGAGGTGGACGAAGCCCGGCCCAAGCGCGAGCGCCCCTGCCGTCACGGGGAGCGTGAACAGGAGGAGCAGGCGCAGAGCCCGGCCGAAACCGGTTCGGATGCGCTCGAGCTCGCCCGCTCCGAAGAGAGTGGCAATCGCCGGGAAGAGAGCGGCCGAGACGGCGTCCGGGAACTGGATCAGTGCTGCCAGGAGGGCGAAGGCGACCGAGTAGAGCGCGATCTGCGTCTCTGTCGAGTAGCGCTCGAGGAGGAAGAACTCGGACCGGCGCCAGACGACGATCGTGAGCAGGACGCCGTAGGACGCGGGCAGCGCGTACCGCCAGGTCTCCGCGCGAACGGCGCGCCAGGCCTCCGCCGGAAGCGGGCCGCCGCGAGGAGCGACGACGTCGGCTGCACGTCGCGCGAGAGCACCAGTCCACGCCAGGTTGACGGCCGCCGTGACCGCCTCGACGGCGAACATGCCGGTGATCCCGCCCCCCGCGGCGAGAACCGCGATCGTGGCGACCGTGCTGAAGGCGCCGGTGACGAGGCCGACGATCGAAGCTGCTCGCCACCGCTGCACGCCGATGAGGAGCGAGCTGGGCACGGAGTGAAGGACGCCGAGGCCACACGCGATCGCCGCGAGCACCCAGGCAGAACTTGGCTCGGCGCCCCCGGCGGCAACCGCGAGTAGGGCGCCTCCGCCGACGAGCGCGGCGGCGCCTTCGACCGTCCACGCCCACCGGATCAGCCGCCGCGCCGCCTGGGGCTGGTCGCGTCCGAACGAGGCTCCGACGGAGCGCACGAAGGCCGCGCTGAGGCCGCCCGCGAGGAGCATGACGACCGAGAGCTCGACGAAGGCGATGAAGCTCTGGCGACCGAAGAGCTCGGGCCCGAGGAAACGCGCGGCGGCCACGGAGACGACGAACAGGTACGCCTGCGGGATGAGGCGCGCCGCGATGCTCCAGAGCCCCCCGCGCAGAACCGTCTCGCCCGTCGTCGCGGCCGCCGCGCCGCCTACCGGCGGCGTCTCGCTAGGGAAGCCGCTCACGCAGCGCCGGGAAGAGGATCACGTCCCGGATCGTCTCCCGGCCCGTCAGCACCATGGCGAGCCGGTCGATGCCGAGCCCGAGCCCGCCGGTCGGCGGCATGCCGTACGAGAGCGCCTCGACGTAGTCGGGATCGCCCTCCCCCTCTCCCTCGGCGAAGCGGGCCGCCTGCTCGTCCGGGTCGTTCAGCTCTGTGTACGCATTGCCGAGCTCGACGCCCCCAACGAAGTACTCGAAGCGCTCGACGATGCCCTCCTCCCCCTCCTTGCGCCGCGCGAGCGGCGAGAGCTCGACCGGGTAGTCGTGGACGACCGACGGCTCGACGAGGCTCGGCTCGACGAGGTGGGAGAGCGCATGGTCGACGAGCTGCGCCCAGTTCTTGTCCTGGCTCGTGTCCACGTCCCGCTCGGCGAGGCGACGGCGCAGCTCCTCGGGATCGCGCGTCCAAACGCCCTCCGCCTCGAGAGCGTCGACGAGCCGCAGGCGCCTCCAGGGCGGCGCGAGGTCGAGCTCGTGCCCGCGGAAGGTCACCGTCGTCGTCCCGATCGTCTCGCGGGCCACGGTGGCGACGAGATCCTCGATGCGCGCCATCGTGTCCTCGTAGTCCGCGTACGCCTCGTACCACTCGAGCATCGTGAACTCGGGCTGGTGCTTGAAGGAGACGCTCTCGTTCCGGAAGTCCTTCCCGATCTCGTAGACCTTCTCCAGGCCGCCCACGATGAGCCGCTTCAGGTAGAGCTCGTCCGCGATCCGGAGATAGAGGTCGGCGTCGAGCTCATTGTGATGCGTCACGAAGGGCTCGGCCAAGGCTCCGCCGTAGCGGGGCTGGAGGATCGGCGTCTCCACCTCCACGAAGCCGCGCTCGTCGAGGTAGCGGCGGATGGCCGAGACCATGCGGCTGCGGAGGAGAAAGTCGCGGCGGGTCTCCTCGTTCACGAGGAGATCGAGGTAGCGCCTGCGGTAGCGCGTCTCCGTGTCGACGACCCCGTGGAAGGTGTCCGGGAGCGGCCGCTTGATCTTGGCGAGGAGCTCGAGCTCGTCCACGGCGAGGGAGGGCTCGCCCCGGCGCGTCTTGGCCGGCACGCCGGTGACGCCGACGATGTCGCCGAGATCGACGGCCACGGGCCCCGAGCGGTCGGCCTCGCAGAGAAGCTGGATCCGGCCGGAGCGGTCGACGAGGTCGAGGAAGACGAGCTTGCCGTGCCCGCGGCGGCCCAGCACCCGCCCGGCGAGGCGGCGCCGCTCGTCCGACTCGGCACCCGCCTCGAGCTGCTCCGCCTCGGCGCGGACGGCGGCGACCTCGTCCCGGTCGGGAAACCGCGTGGGCAGGCTCATCCGAGCCCCCAGATCGCCCAGCCGAGGAGGACCCCCACGCCGAGCGCGACGCCGAAGAGCAGCCACCCGAGCACGAAGGGTGACCAGCCCGGGCGCGCGGACGGGCCGGACTCCGTCCAGCCCCGAGCGGGAGGACGCTCCATGGCCGCGATGCTAGGCAGGCTAAGAATCCGCATGAGCTCGACCCGGATCTTCTCCGCGTCGGCGCCGAGGCCGAGCAGGATTCGTGCGCCGACGCCCTCGCCCTCCCGTACGAGGCCGAGGAGGACATGCTCCGTGCCGATGTAGTTGTGCTGAAGCGAGAGCGCTTCGCGCAACGACAGCTCGAGCACCTTCTTCGCGCGCGGCGTGAACGGGATCTGCCCGCTCGTGACCTCGTCGCCCTCGCCCACGAAGCGGATCACCCCTGCCCGAACATCGTCCACCGTGACGTGCAGGCTCTCGAGCACGCGTGCGGCCGGCCCCTCCTCCTCGCGAAGGAGCCCGAGCAGGAGATGCTCCGTCCCGATGTAGTTGTGCTTGAGGGCGCGCGCCTCGTCCTGCGCGAGGACGACGACCTGCCGCGCTCTCTCCGTGAACCGCTCGAACACGTGGCGGCGAGTCTACGGGCGGGAGCGGGCCGCGGGCCAGGAGCGCCCTAGCGGGCTTCTGGCGCGCCGCTGGGGGTCGGGGGCAAGAGGGCACAGTGCAAGAGCACGGGCCTTCGCAGAACCCGGCCGCCAGCGGCGTGAGGCGGGCCGGCGGAGCCGGGCTTCGCCCGGCGGGAGCGGCC
>JBOHAD010000022.1:0-34547 GCA_050697555.1 Gaiellaceae bacterium
GTAGGCGTCGCCCGCCCGGATCGTCTCCGAGAGCGACGCGATCGCCCGCGGCTGGTCGCCGGTCGGCCGGTAGGCGTCGGAGACGCGGAAGGAGAGCACGAAAACCATGGTAACCAGCCGCCGAAAGCGATAGCTTGCGGCCGAGCGTGACCGTCGCTCCCCGAACACTGGCCGCGGCCGCGGCGCTGCTCGCGTGTCTCTTGGCGCTCCCGGGCCCGGCGGCCGCCCAGGCGGGCGAGCGACCGAACGTCGTCCTCATCCTCACCGACGACCAGCGCTGGGACACGCTCCAGCACATGCCGAACGTCCAGAGCGAGCTGGTCGGCCACGGCGTGACCTTCGCCAACGGCTTCGTCACGAATCCGCGTTGCTGCCCGAGCAGGGCGAGCATCCTGACCGGCGCATACTCGCACACGACGCGCGTCTACCAGAACGGCGGGTGGCTCGGCGGATTCAAGGCGTTCCGCGACGCCTCGACTGTCGCAACGTGGCTCGACGGCGTCGGGTACGAGACCGCGCTGGTGGGCAAGTACCTGAACCAGTACCCGGGCTCGTACGTTCCCCCGGGCTGGGACCGATGGGTGGCGTTCATCTCTCCGGTGGGCTTCTACAGGTACGGCTTCGACGAAGACGGCGAGACGTCCCCGGTCGCCGAACGAAGCACATACTCGACCGACTTCTGGCCGAGGAGGCTGTGTCGTTCATCCAGACGGCAACGCGCCCGTTTTTCCTCTATGTCGCGCCCTACGCGCCGCACGCACCAGCGACTCCGGCGGAGCGCCACGAGAGCGAGTTCTCCGAGCTTTCCGCCTGGCGTCCGCCGAGCTACAACGAGCCGGACGTCTCCGACAAGCCGGCGTGGCTCCGCGCGCTACCGACTCTCGACGCCGCCAGGTCGGCGGCGCTCGACGCCTTCCGGGCCCAGCAACTCCGGTCGCTTCTCGCCGTGGACGAAGCGATCGCAGAGATCGTGCGGGCCCTCTCCGAGAGCGGCGAGCTCGAGAACACGCTGCTCGTCTTTACCTCGGACAACGGCCTGGCGTGGGGCGAGCATCGGTCGAGAGGAGGAAAGCGCGTCCCCTACGAGGAGTCCATCCGCGTTCCGTTCGTCGTCCGCTACGACCGGCTCGTCGCCACGGCGAGGACGGACACGCGCCCCGTTCTCAACATCGATCTCGCGCCGACGTTCGCAGCCCTCGCCGGCGCGCGGGCACCCGGCGCCGAGGGAAGGAGCTTCCTACCGCTTCTCGCAGGCGGCCGGGTCCCCTGGCGAACGCGATTTCTCGTCGAGCATCTTCGGCGGAACCCGCCGACGTACTGTGCGCTTCGGGCGCCGCGGTACTCCTTCGTCACGTACGCGACCGGCGAGCGCGAGCTCTACGACCTCGTCCGCGACCCGTACCAGTTGACGAACGTTGCCGGCCGTCCCGCGTCGAGGAGCACGGTCGCCGTCCTGAGGAAACAGCTGGCGCGCTTGTGCAAACCGCCGCCACCGGGGTTGCCGCGGCACCTCCTCTGCACGCGGAAGGGTACGGGCGGCGCCGACGTGCTCCGCGGCACGAACGGTTACGACATCCTCTGCGGGGGGCGCGGAAACGACCGCCTCTACCCGCGGAAGGGCAAGGACTGGGTCTACGCCGGCCCGGGAAGAGACGTCATCGGCGCGCGTGACGGCTTCGCGGACGTCATCTCGTGCGGCAAGGGCCACGACGTCGTGCGCGTCGATTCGCGCGACCGTGCGCGCAACGACTGCGAGCGGGTCAAGCGCGGCTAGTCGAGCCCGAGCTCGCCCGCGTAGGCGCGCGAGTAGATCTCCCTGGCGGCGAGCACGTCGTCGACGTACTGTCGCGTCTCCGGAAAGCGAATCTCGCCGCCTGAGGCGAGCCATTCGTCCACGTTCGTCTGGCCGGCGTTGTAGGCGGCGAGCGCCAGGCGCTCGTCCTCGTACTTGCTCAGCAGCCGGCGCAGGTAGAAGGAGCCGTAGCGCACGTTGATCTCGGGATCGAGCAGGTCGGCGACGCGGAAGCGGCTCCCCCCGGTGTTGAGCGCGATCCCCTGGGCGGTGTCGGGAAGGAGCTGCATGAGCCCCAGCGCGCCCTCCGAGGAGCGGGCCTCGGGGTCGAACTTGCTCTCGCGGTAGATCACCGCCGCGAGCAGCGCGGCGTCGAGGTCGTAGTTCTCGGCGTGCCCGCGCACGATGTGCTCGTACTCGAGCGGATAGCGCAGCCTCGCGTACCAGGACGGGTTCGTCTCCTCCACGTAGACGAGCCCCGCGCCGAGGGCAGCGAGAAGGACGAGTCCGGCGAGGATGAGCTTCATCCGGCCGACAGCCTGTCCACGACGTTGGACACGAAGGCGTCGAGATCCTCGAGCGAGCCGTCGTTCACGTAGGTGAAGTCCGCGCGCGCCGCCTTCTCGTCGTCCGACAGGAGCCGCTGCTCTCGCGCGTGCATCGGCCGGATCTGGCGCGAGACGCGCACCTCGGGTGCGGCGGTGACGACGACGACGGCGTCGAAGTGCTCCTCTGCGCCGACCTCGTACAGGAGCGGCACCTCGGTGACACAGACGGCCGGCGGATCGGCCAGCGCGGCGAGCTCGTCGCGCCAGCGCAGGTACGTCGCCGACACGCGGGGGTGGAGCAGCGCCTCCAGCCAGCGAAGCGAGGCCGGGTCGCCGAAGACGACTTCGCCGACGCGGCCGCGGTCGATCTCGCCGTCGGGCCCGAGGACGTCCTCCCCCAGGCGCTCGACGATCGCCCGCTTCACCTCGGGATCCTCGCGCAGTAGCCGGTGCACAATCTCGTCGCTCGAGATCACGGCCGCCCCGTGCTGCGCGAAGGCGCGGAGCGCCTCCGACTTGCCGGCCCCGATCCCCCCCGTGACGGCGACCGCCACGGGCTTCGCGTCAGGACTCGTCTTCGTCGGGCGGCGCGGGCGGTGCGCCCTCGGAATCGCCAGGGCCCGGAGTCTCCGGCGCCACCTCATCGGCCTCCATGCTCGCGTCCGCCTCCTCGGCGGGAACCTCCTGTTGCGCGGCCGGCTCCGTGAAGACCTCCTCCGAGAGGCCGAGCGCGGGCGCGGCCTCGCCGATCGGCCCGCGGACGGACTCGCCGTCCTCCACGCGCTTGAGCGAGAGCGAGAGGCGACGGCGCTCGGCGTCCATCTCGATGATCTTCGCCTGCACGGTCTCGCCCTGGGAGACGATCTCGCGCGGGTTCTCGACGTGGTGCTCGGCGAGCTCGGAGATGTGCACGAGCCCCTCCACGCCCGGGAGGATCTCGACGAACGCGCCGAAGGTGACGACCTTGGTCACGCGACCCTCGACCACGTCGCCCTGGTCGTAGGCGTCGATGACCTCCTGCCAGGGGTCGGACTGGGTCTGCTTGAGCCCGAGCGAGATGCGCTGGCGCTCGCGGTCGATGTCCAGCACCTTGACCCGCACCTCCTGCCCGATCTCGAGCAGCTCGGACGGATGGTTGACGTGGCTCCAGGAGAGCTCGGAGATGTGGATGAGGCCGTCGATGCCCTCCAGGTCGACGAAGGCGCCGAAGTCGACGATGTTCGAGATCGTCCCCTCGACGACGTCGCCGGGCGAGAGGCGGTCGAGGATCGCCTGCCGCATCTCCCGGCGCTCCTCCTCGAGCACGGCCCGGCGCGAGAGCACCACGTTGTTACGGCTGCGGTTGAGCTCGATCACCTTGCAGCGCAGCGTCTGGCCCATGAACTCGTCGAGGTCCTGCACCCGGCGGATGTCGACGAGCGAGGCGGGGAGGAAGCCGCGCACGCCGAGGTCGAGGATGAGGCCGCCTTTGACGACCTCGATGACGATGCCCTCGACAGGCTCGCCGCTCTCGGCCGCGCCCTCGATCCTCTTCCACGCCATCTCGAAGCGCGCGCGCTTCTTCGAGAGGATGAGCCGACCCTCGGCATCCTCCTTCGTCATCACGAGCGCGTCGATCTCGTCGCCCAGCTGCACCTCGTCGGCCGGGTTGACCGAGCGGCGGATGGAGAGCTCGGAGACCGGGATGACGCCCTCCGACTTGTAGCCGATGTCGACGAGGACCTCGTCCTTGTCGACGCGGACGACCTTGCCGCTCACGACCTCGCCCTCGTTGATGACGGGAAAGGTCGAGTCGTAATCGGGGATCAGCTCGCCGTCCGGACCGCGGGTCCAGACGTCGTCATCTGCCTTCTGAATCTCTGCTTCTGTCGCGGTCTCGTTCGGAGCCATGCGGGATCGCGCATTATAGCCAGGGACTTATGAACGGCCGGGACCTCCTCATCCTCGCGGCGGTCCTCCTCGTGGGAGGCTTTGCCGTGGCAGACGCGATCCGGAGCGAGGCCGAGTCGACGCGACCCCAGACGCAGGCCGAGGAGCCGACGACGAGGAGCAGCGTCGTCCCCGAGCCGCCCGAGGATCTCGGGCGGACGCGATTCCCAGGTGTCTCCGGAGCGGGCGGCTCGGTCGTCTTCACGCAGCCGGGCACCTGTCCCGTCCGCGAGGTCGACGTCTCGAGCGGATTCGAGTTCGCGAATGTGGTCGCTCGCTCCTCCTGCGAGCTGTGGGTCCCTCCCGTTACGGGCAGGGTCGCGGTCGGGATCGGCCAGGCGACCCGCGACGCGGTCCCGTTCCGCTTCGTCGACCTGGCCGGAACGTCACAGAACCTCGGCGGCTCCCGTGCCCTCTTCGCGTTCCTCGTCTGGAGCGACGACGGCCAGCGGGCGGCCTGGTGCACGCGTCCGACGACGGGCTTCGACGTCCAGGTCGTCGGGAGGGGGAGCCGGAGGCTTCCCGAGTGCCCGGCCGCCTACTCGCCCGACGGCGAGATCGCGTACGCGCGGGAGGATCGGGTCGTCGTGGAAGGAGGGCGCACGGAGCTTCGCGCCTCGGGCACGGTCACATTCGTCAAGTACGCCGCGGACGGCTCGGTTGCCGTGGTCGTGGACGGAACGCGGATCGAGCGCTGGAGCGAGGGGCGGCGGCAGCAGCTCGTGGACCTCCCGGCCGCTCTCCAGGGCAAGAACCCGATCTTCTCCCCCGACAACTGCGCCGCCCTCTTCCGCGACGGGGACGCCATGCGCCTCGTGGACGTCGGTTGCTTCCCCTTCGAGGAGCGCAGCTTCTCGGGAACGACCGGGGCCTGGTCGCCGGACGGCCGGTGGATCGCGGTCGGCGGCCCGAGTCGGCTCGTGTTCCACGACCTCGAGGGCGGCCAGCCCGTCGACTGGCCCGTCGGCGCGGTCGAGATCGCCTGGCGCCGCTCGTGAGAGCGCCCCTCGGCGCCGCGCTTCTTCTCTGCCTCTGCGCCTGCGGCGGCTCAGATCCGGCTGCAGAGGATCCGAGCACGAGCACGCGCACGGCGGGGCCTGAGACGACCACCGCGGTCGAGCCGACGACGACGGAGGAGACGGAGTCGGGCGTCGTGCTCGTGCCGATGCCGGAGCAAGCGTTACGCACGTGCCGCAGCTCCGCACGGCTGCGACCGGTCTGCCCCACCCTCGTCCCGGAGGCGCCGTACGACGAGCTTCCGGAGGTGTTCGTGGCCGACCTGCTTCCCGCCGAACGCGGGTCGCCCGAGGCGTTCAACCTCCAGTGGGGAGCCGAGAACCCCGCCCGCCCCGAGCGCAACCGCCCGCCGCGGCTCTCCCACGTCGTGCTGGTGGCCGCGAGCCGTGGCGGAGCGCTCCGCGGCGTCGCGGCGCGCGCCCTCCGCCGAGCGACCTGGGCCGGGCGCGAGGGGGCCCTCCTGCGAGCGGTACCATTCCCGCGCGGCGGCCTGCACGGCGATCACCTGATCTTCCGCTGGCGGGACGGGCGACGGGAGTACGCGGCGTCGCTCCATACCTGGAAGCCTTTCCAGGAGACCGTCGACACGCTCGAGGCGATCGTGGCCTCGATGCCGAGTCGTTAGCGGTCGAGCGCGTACCAGACGACCTCGCGGCCGCGCCACTGCGTCGCGCCGCGGTAAGTCAGACCGAGCCGCTCCATGACGGCGCGGGAGCGCCGGTTGCCGGGCCGCGTGATCGAGAGGAGCTGCGGGTCGTCGAGGTGCTGGCGCCAGCACTCGACGGCGGCGCGGCCGCCCTCGGTGGCGAGTCCCCGGCCGGTGTAGTCGGCGTGGAGCGTCCAGCCGACCTCGACGGGGTCGGGCGCCAGGGGCCAGTCGTGGTGGCGTATGAGCCCGATTCGGCCGATGAAGCAACCAGTCTGGAGGTCCTCGGCCGCCCAGAGGCTGAACCCCTCGTGGCGCCAGGCGAGCGTGAAATCGAGAATCTGCTTCTTGGCCTGATCCGCGTCGAGCGGCGGGTGGTGCTCGAGGTAGTGGGGTTGGGCGTAGATCTCCGCGAGAGGATCCGCGTCCTCCTCGCGCCACTGCCGGAGGAGGAGACGCTCCGTCCGCAGCTCCTCCGGGATCACTCCTTTGCTTCGTTCCAGTCGTCGCCCACGCCGACGTCGACCGCCAGGGGCGGGTCGAGCGGGTAGGCGGCGCACATCTCCTCGCGCACGAGGTCGCGCACGGCGGTCGTCTCCACGTCGGGCACCTCGAAGAGGAGCTCGTCGTGTACCTGGAGGACGAGGCGCGCCCCTCTTCCCTCTTCGCGGAGGCGCCGGTGGATCGCCACCATCGCCGCCTTGATGATGTCCGCCGCCGTCCCCTGCATGACCGAGTTGACCGCGAGCCGCTCGCCGAGCGAGCGCGTCTGGCGACTGTGGGCCTTGAGCTCCGGTACAGGCCGGCGGCGGCCGAGGAGCGTCGTCACGTAGCCGTCCCGCTCGGCCTGCTCGATCGTACGCTGGATGAAGTCCTGGACGTGCGGGAAGCGGGCGAGGTAGGCGTCGATGTACTGCTGAGCCTGCTCGCGAGGGATGTGGAGGTTCTCGGAGAGGCCGAAGGCGGAGATCCCGTAGATGATCCCGAAGTTGACCATCTTGGCAACGTTGCGCTCGTCCTTGGTGAGCGTCGCCCGCTCCTTGCCGAGCACCTCCGCCGCCGTGGCCGCGTGGATGTCCTCACCTGCCGCAAACGCCTCGCGCAGCTTCAGCTCACCGGAGACGTGCGCGAGAATGCGCAGCTCGACCTGCGAGTAGTCGGCCGAAAGGAGGCGCGTCCCAGGCTCGGCCACGAAAGCGCTCCGGATCTCGCGGCCGAGCTCCGTGCGGATCGGGATCGCCTGCAGGTTGGGACTCGTCGTCGAGAGCCGGCCGGTGGACGCGACGTGCTGGTTGAAGGTCGTGTGCAGGCGACCGTCCGCCTCGGAGATCAGCCCTGGGAGTGGCCCCAGGTACGTGTTCAGGAGCTTCGAGTACTCGCGCCACTCCTCGAGCACGCCGACGATCTCGTGCTCGTGGCGGATCGAGCGCAGGACGCGCGTGTCCGTCGAGTAGCCGGTCTTCCCCTTGCGCCCGGCGGTGAGCTCGAGCTTCTCGAAGAGGATGCGCGCGACCTGCTGCGTCGAGCCCAGCATGAACTCCTCGCCGGCGAGCTCGTGCGCGCGGGCCTCGAGCTCCTCGACGCGGTCGGCCAGGCGCGCCGTGATCTCGCCCATCCGGTAGGTGTCGATCTTGACGCCGGCGTCCTCCATGGCGGCCAGCACCTCGGTGAGCGGGAGCTCGATCGTCCGGTAGAGCGGGTCGAGGCCGCGCTCGGCCACGCGGGTGCGGAGGAGCGGCGCGAGCCTGAGAGTCGCTGCGGCGCGGCGGACGAGCGCCGCGGTCTCCTCGTCCGTGGCCGGGTCGGGCTGGAGCTCGACCCCGTACTCGGCTGCCAGGTCGTCGAGCACGTACGACGACCGGCCCGGCTCGATCAGGTACGCCATCAGGAGGGTGTCGTCTTTCTGCGCGAGCCCGGCAGAGCCGAGCTCGCGCAAGAGGGGCTTCCAGTTGTGCGCGACTGCCTCGCGCACGCCAAGCGCATGCGCGAGCTCCGCTCGGGAGCCGAGGATAACGGGCTCGCCCTCGACGGCGAGACCTGCTCGATCGTCGGACACCGCGATGGCGACCGGCTCCGAGCCTCCGGGCAGCTTCCCCTCGCGCCACGACACCTGCACGCCCTCGATCTTCATCGGCGCCGCAGGCAGCGCCTCGTCGATGACGTCGACGCGCTGGAGGAGGTTGCGGAACTCGAAGTGCCGGAACATCTCCTTGAGCTGGGAGCGATCGGGAGGCGCGAGGACGAGCTCGGCCGGGTCGCAGTCGAGGGGGAGGTCGCGCCGCATCGTCGCCAGGTCCTTGGACGCCCGCGCCTGCTCGTCGTGCTCCCGCAGGTTCTTCGAGCGCGCCGGCGAGAGCTCGTCGACGTGCTCGAGCACTCCCTCGAGCGAGCCGTACTGCGCGACGAGCTGCCCGGCGGTCTTGTCGCCGATGCCGGGAACGCCGGGGATGTTGTCGGACGTGTCCCCCTTGAGGCCGATGAAGTCGGGCACCTGCTCGGGCGTCACCCCGTAACGGGCGAACACGCGCTCGGGCGTGTAGACGTGCACGTCGGCGACGCCGCGCGGCGTCATCATCAGGCAGACGTTCTCGGAGCAGAGCTGGAAGGCGTCCCGGTCGGTGGAGACGACGCACGTCTTGATCCCGGCCTCGTCGGCGCGGGTGGCGAGCGTGGCGATGACGTCGTCCGCCTCCCAGCCCTCGAACTCCAGGTTGCGGTAGCCGAACGCCTCTACGATCGGCCGGAAGTGCGGGAACTGCTCGCGCAGGAGGTCGGGCATCGGGCGCCGGTCGACCTTGTACTCGGGCGCGAGCTCCGTCCGGTGCACGGGCCGCGTGTCCCAGGCGACGGCGACACCCTTCGGCGCGTAGTCGGAGAGGAGCTTGAAGAGCATGTTCGTGAAGCCGAGGAGGGCGTTCGTGGGGAAGCCCTCGCTCGTGGCGAGCTCCTCCGGCAGGGCGAAATAGGCCCGGTAGGCGAGGTTGTTGCCGTCGACGAGGAACAGGTCGGACTCGCGCGCGGGCGCGTCGTCGAGCTGGAGCTCAGCTCCTGTCAGCGTCTTCGGGCTCACGCCGACACTCTATGTCCGGCGCCTGGCCCTGCGAACGGCCTCCGAGTCGGGCGCCCGGACGGCCGTCCGAACCGGCGGCGAGCTACTCCTCGCCGAGGTAGGTCTTGCGGACCCGTTCGTTCCGCTTCAGCGCCTGCGCCTCATCGGCGAGGGCGATCCGGCCCGTCTCGAGGACGTAGCCGCGCTTCGCGGTGTCGAGCGCCATGAGGGCGTTCTGCTCGACGAGCAGGATGGGCGTGCCCTGCTCGTTGATCTCCCGCACGATCTCGAAGATCTTCTCGACGAAGATCGGGGCCAGGCCCATGGACGGCTCGTCGAGCATGAGTAGCTTCGGCCGCGCCATGAGCGCCCGCCCGATGGCGCACATCTGCTGCTCTCCGCCCGAGAGCGTCCCCGCCCTCTGGCTCTTGCGCTCCGCGAGTCGCGGGAAGAGGGAGAAGACGCGGTCGAGATCCTCTCGGATCGCGGAGCGGTCGCCGCGCTGGAAGGCGCCCATCTCCAGGTTCTCGAGCACGCTCATGCGCGGGAAGAGGCGCCGGCCCTCGGGCGACTGGGAGATGCCCATCTTGACGACGTTGTGCGGGCGCTCCTGGGAGATCTCCCTTCCCTGGAAGCGGATCGTCCCCGTGCGCGGGTGGTTGAGGCCGTTGATCGACCGGAGGGTCGTCGACTTGCCCGCGCCGTTCGCGCCGATGAGGGTGACGATCTCTCCCTCGCGCACCTCGAGGGTGATGCCCTTGAGCGCGTGGATCGTCCCGTAGTACGTGTGCACGTCCCGGAGCTCGAGGATCGTGCCGTCGCGCTGCGGCCTGTCTTCGTTCACGGCGCAGCCTCCGCCGCCGCGCCCTTGCCGAGGTAGGCCTCGATGACCCGCTCGTCCTTCTGAACCTCCTGGGGGCTCCCCTCGGCGATCTTCTCGCCGTAGTCGAGCACGGTCACGCGGTCGGAGACTCCCATCACCACCTTCATGTCGTGCTCGATGAGGAGCACCGTGAGCCCGAGCTCGCTCCGCAGCTTCTCGACGAAGGCGATGAAGTCGGCCGTCTCCTGCGGGTTCATACCGGCGGTCGGCTCGTCCAGGAGGAGGAGCTTCGGCTCCGTGGCGAGCGCGCGAGCGACCTCGAGGCGGCGCTGGTCGCCGTAGGAGAGATTCCGCGCGACCACGCGGTCGCTCCCGCGCAGCCCGGAGAAGTGCAGGAGCTCGCGGGCCCGCTCGCGCGCTTGCCGTTCCTCGCGGCGTAGCCCGGGCGTTCCGAGGACGGAGCGCACGAGTCCGCCCTTGAGGCGGGAGTGCATGCCGACGAGCGTGTTCTCGAGAGCCGTCATAAGCGGGAAGAGGCGGATGTTCTGGAACGTCCTCCCGATGCCGCGCTCCGTGATCGCGTGCGGCGGCTTGCCCGTGATCTCCTCGCCGGCGAACTCGATTCGGCCGGCCGTCGGCTTGTAGACGCCCGTGAGCATGTTGAAGAAGGTCGTCTTGCCGGCGCCGTTCGGCCCGATCAGGCCGACGATTGAGCGCTCGGGAATCGTGAAGTCTATGTCGTTCACGGCAACGAGCCCGCCAAACTCCTTGCGGATCCCCTTGGCGAGGAGGAGGTTGGCGGCCATCACTCCGCCCTCGGCCGGTCGGCCGGATCCCGCGGCCTCGTCGGGTCGGTCGGCGCGTCCGTGACCGGACCTGCGCCGCCCTCCAGGATCGGCTCGGCGAGCTCGGCCTTGTGCCGCCGTTCGGTGATCAGCCCAGTGGGCCTGAACAGCATGACGATCACGAGGATGGCTCCGTAGATCGAGAAGGCGTACCTTCCGATGTCGACGTTGCGGTCGAGCGCGTTCGAGAGCGAGGCGCCGATGTTCGAGAGTCCCTGGAAGTTGAGCCAGGCGAGCACGGCGCCGCCGACGACGGCGCCCCAGACGCTGCCCATGCCGCCGAGGATGACCATGCAGAGGATGAAGACCGAGATCTGGAAGACGAAGTCGCTCGGGAACGCACCTCCCCGGAAGCTGGCGAAGTAGGCTCCGGCGATCCCGCCGAAGAACGCGCCGCAGGCGTAGGCCCACGTCTTCGTGCGCATGAGCGGGATGCCCATGGCCGCCGCGGCGGTCTCGTCCTCCCGGATGGCGATCCACGCCCGCCCGATGCGGGAGTCGCGCAGGCGCACGCTGACGAACGCCGCGATGAGGAGGAGCGCGAGCGCGCTCCAGAAGAAGAGCCGCTCCCTGTCGAACGACTGCTGGAAGCTTCCCGGCAGCCCGAGCGTGCTCTGGAGGCCCTCGCCGAAGCCGGGAGAATCGATCGGGCTGACGCCGAACGCCCCGTGCGTGAGGTCGAAGCCGCCGAGGCTGTCGCCGTTGCGCACGATCTCGGGGATGATCTCGCCGAAGCCGAGCGTCACGATCGCCAGGTAGTCGCCGCGCAGCCGTAGGGTCGGAAGCCCGATGAGCACGCCGACGACGGCCGTGAAGAGCGCGGCGGCGATGAGGACGAGCCAGATGGAGATGTGGATGCCCGGGACGGACTTGTCGAGGCCGACGGAGCCGAAGTGGAGCGTCACCTGGTTGAACTGCCTCGACGCGAGCCAGGCGGCCATGTAGGCGCCGGCCGCGTAGAAGGCGACGTACCCCAAGTCGAGCAGGCCCGCGTAGCCGACGACGATGTTCAGGCTGACGGACATCATCATGAAGATCAACATGACGACCGCCGTGCTCATGATCGGGAAGTACGGGCCGACGTAGGCGATGTCCCCCAGGTCGTCGACGTAGAGCGGGTACAGGCCGACGAGCGCCAGAGCGAGTAGGACGGGGAGCCCCGCCCTGAGCCGCTCGGGCGCGGCACGGCGCCCTTCGTCGAGCCGCCGGCGCAGCGCGTCCGAGCCGGGAAGCCGGTCCTGGACCGCCATCAGCCGCCCTCCGGGGTGCGCTCCCCGAGGAGGCCTTCGGGCCGGAAGACGAGGATGGCGATGAGGAGCCCGAAGACGATCGTGCGCGTCCAGTCGCTCCCCGGCGAGGCCCATGAGAGTCCTTCGTTGAACGCCTCGATGAAGCCGATGAGAACGCCGCCGAGGACGGCGCCCGTCAGGTTGCCGATCCCGCCGAGCACGGCGGCGGTGAACGCGATCAAGCCGAGCTGGAAGCCCTGGTCGTAGCGGATGACCGTGAACTGCATCAGGTACAGCAGGCCCGCAGCCCCGGCCAGCCCGCCCGCGAGCGCGAAGGTGAAGGAGATCGTTCGGTTGACGTTGATGCCCATCATCGCCGCCGCGTCGGGGTCCTGGGAGGTTGCGCGCATCGCCTTCCCCTGCCGGGTCGATTTGACGAGCCACAGGAGCAGGAGCAGGAGCGGCACCGTGATCAGGACCGTCGCCAGCTTGTCCCACTGGTAGCCGACCTTGCCGACGGCGAAGACGTTCGAGTTGGGGATGAGCGCCGGGGTGGTCGTGTACTGCACGCCCCAGAAGTAGAGGCCGACGCCCTGGAGGAAGAACGACATACCGATGGCGCTGATGAGCGCCGCCAGCCGTGGTGCGTGGCGGAGGCGGCGATACGCGACGAACTCGACGCTCGCGTTCAGAATGGAGCCGAACGCCATCGCGACCACGAGCGCCACGGCGATCCCGAGGGCGATCGCTCCCGCCGCCTCGCTCGTGCTGCTGAGGTCGAAAACGCTGAGGATGATCGTGCTGGCGACGAGCCCGCTCAGCGAGAAGACGTCGCCGTGGGCGAAGTTGATGAGCTGCAGGATGCCGTAGACGAGGGTGTACCCGAGGGCGATGAGCGCGTACGTGGAGCCGTTCGTCAGGCCGATCAGGAAGATGTTGGCGAAGACCTGCGGCTCCCGGACCAGGTTGACGAGGAGCCAGAGGGCGATGAGCGCCACGAGGGCGAGCCCGATGATCGTTATCCAGCTCGGACGCCCGCGCCTCAGGAGCGCCGCCAGCGGCGAGGGAGGCTCTCTGCGGGCTTGGACTGCGATCTCAGGCTCCTGCTCGTGAAGGCCCGGGGGAGGGCTCGAACCCTCCCCCGGGATTATTGCGCGGCTGGGCCGCGGTTCGTTCTGTTCCTATCCGCCCAGAGCTGCCTCGACGAGCGCCGGGTCGGGGGTGATCACCTCTTCGGTCGCGAAGCTGTCCTCCGCCACGTACACGGTGACCGGGCCGATGGTCGGGTCGCCGTTCTCGTCGAAGCCGAACTCCGGTGCGACGATGCCCTCGCCCGTCTCGAAGGCGAGCATCTGCTCGATGATGCTCGTCCGGCTCCCGTCAGAATTATCGATCGCGGTGAGGAGGACCTCCGCCGCCTGGGCCGCGTACGCGGTGTACGGCTCGAGCGGAGTCGCTGCACCGGTCTCCTCGGCGAAGGAGCTCACGAACTCCGAGCCCGTCCCGGTGAGCTGGTCGGCGGGAACGCCGGCGACCGACGAGTACATGCCCACGGCGGCCTCGCCGGCCTCGTCGATCGTCGCCTGCGTAGTGAATCCGTCCGGCGCGATCAGGACGACGCCCTCGGACGGATCCGCGACGTTGGGACCGAGGATCGCGACTTTGTCCCGGATCAGCTTGGCGCCGTTCTCGTCGATGAGCCCGCCCAGGAAGACCGCCTGGGCGCCGGTGTTCCTGATCTGGGTGTACAGCGCTTCGTAGCTCGGCGCCTGCTTGTTCCAGCGCTCGAAGCCCGCGACCTCGATCCCGAGCTCCTCCGCGGCCGAGCGGAGGTTCTGGGCGACGCCGAGCCCGTAGGCCTCCGCGTCGTTCAGGATGTAGACGCTCTCGATGCCGAGGTCCTGCATGAAGGTCGCCAGCGCGGCCGCCTGGTAGGCGTCGTGCGCGACGATGCGGGTGTAGTTGCGGCTCCCGGCCGGGTAGTACTGATCCGGCTCCGTGTCCTCGCACGCGGGCGCGGTGGTAGAGAGGCAGACGTAGGTGTTCGCGGGGGAAACCATCGCCACGCCGCCTTCCGGCGCCCCGTTGAGGACGGGGATCATGATCGCCGCGCAGCCCGAGTTGAACGTCCCGATGACTCCGATGACGTCCGGGTTCTGCGCGTACTCGTTGGCGTTCGAGTTGCATTTCCCGGTGTCCCACTGGCCCGTCTGCGCCGTCGAGTCGTCGCAGACCTGGTAGCCGATGTCGAGCCCGCCGGCCGACCAGCCCCTCTGGTTGAGGATGAAGCGGATCGCCTCGACCATCTGCACGGTCTGCGTCCGCGACGACCCCTGCATGGGCAGGTCGGATGTGATCAGGACGTCGGGCTCGCCGTCGCCCTCGTACTCGACAGGCTGGCAGGCAGCCGACGGAAGCGCCTGGACCTCGTTGTCGCCGGCTCCGTCGCCTTCATCCTCGGCCTGGGTGCCGGCGACGTCGCCGTCATCGTCGCCGCCACAGCCCGCGGCCACGAGGGCGAACGCCCCGATCAGCAGCACGAGCAATGCCAAAATCGTCCTTCGTCTCACTACTCCTCCTCTTCGCCCGATTCGTTTTTCCCGGCGCTGGCCTCGGCGAGCACCGGTGCGAGGTGCTCGATTGTGCCCCGAATCCCGCGCCCTTGCAACCCCCTGCCGATACGATGTGCGACGCGTGGAGCGCGCCGAAGTGGCGGAACTGGAAGACGCGCTGGACTCAAAATCCAGTGGGGCTCTGCCCCGTGCGGGTTCGATCCCCGCCTTCGGCATCAGATCGCCCTGCGTTGCTCGCCCGGTCCATTGAGGGAGTCTGTCCGCAAAGACGCTTAACCCGGTTCTAAGTTAGACAGGATGTCCAAAAAGGTCGGTGTCCTGACGGGCGGCGGAGACTGCCCCGGACTGAACGCCGTCATCCGCGCGGTGACCCGGCGGTCGCTCGACCGCGGCCACGAGGTCCTGGGCATCCGCGCAGGATGGCGCGGGCTCGTAGACGGTCGTCTGGAGCCGCTCGACTACCGGGCGATCTCGGGCATCCTCCCGCGCGGGGGGACGATCATCGGCACGTCGCGGACGAACCCTTTCAAGGTCGACGGTGGCGTCGAGCGCGTGCTCGGGCACTTCCGCGAGAACGGACTCGACGCCCTCGTCGCCATCGGAGGCGAGGACACGTTGGGCGTTGCGGCGCGCCTCTTCGAGGAGGAGCGCCTGCCGGTCGTCGGGGTTCCGAAGACGATCGACAACGACCTCTCGGCGACGGACTACACGTTCGGCTTCGACACCGCCGTCTTCATCGCCACCGAGGCGATCGACCGCCTGCATACCACGGCCGAGTCACACAACCGCGTCATGGTCGTCGAGGTGATGGGCCGGCACACCGGGTGGATCGCGGTGATGAGCGGGATCGCCGGCGGCGCCGACGTCATCCTCATCCCCGAGCACCCGATCACCGTCGAGGAAGCGTGCGAGGACCTGCGCCGGAGGCACGAGCGCGGAAAGGACTTCTCCATCGTCGTCGTCAGCGAGGGCTACGAGCTCACGTACGGCTCGGGGGAGACGCGCCGGGTGGCGCAGGAAGCGGCGGCGAGCGACCAGTTCGGCCACGTGCGCCTGGGCGGCGTCGGTGACGCTCTCGCGCGGGAGATCGAGGAGCGGACGGGCTACGAGACGCGCGTGACCGTCCTGGGCCACGTGCAGCGCGGGGGCTCCCCCACGCCCCGCGACCGGGTGCTCGCCACCCGCTACGGCCTCAAGGCGGCCGACCTCGTCCACGCGGAGCGCTGGGGCGTGATGGCCGCCCTCCACGGCGACGCGATCGTAGAGGTGCCGCTGCGCGAGGCGGTCGCGAAGCTGAAGACGGTGCCGCCCGAGTTCTACGAGACGGCGACCGCCTTCTTCGGGTAGCGCCGTCACGATCCCGGCGCATTCCGCGCGCCACACGCGCGACCTGCCCCGATAGGCTGAAGCGGCCCCGGCGCGCGCGCGTCTATTGGAAGAGGAGCAGGAGCGCGTCCGTGGGCGCGTAGTCGTCCGTCAGCGTCGGGACGTCGTCTGTGGGGATCAGCCGATCGTGGCGGTCGAGGATCGGCCTGTCGAGCGAAGGCGCGCTCGGATGCTCCTCGCGGATCGCACGCCAGCGCTCGAGCAGGAACGTCGGCTGCGGCGCCGCGCTCTCGGTCGCCACGAGGATGAGGTTCCGGAACGTCCGGTCTCCCTCGTCGCCCGGGAGAATCGTCGGATGGACGAGCACGGTGGGGAACGCGGCGCGGTACGTGCGGTAGATGGAGCGGAAGAGCCGCGAGCCGGGCCCGTCGATGGCCCCGATCGCGTTCGTCACGATCACGCCCCCCGGCGCGAGGCGCGACCGGGCCAGCTCGAGGAACTCACGCGTGACGAGGTGGAACGGGATGGCATCGGCGAAGAAGGCGTCGATCACGATCACGTCCCATTGCCGCTCCCCGCCTGCGAGGAACTGGCGCCCGTCGCCGACCTCGATGCGAAGCCGCGCGGCGTCCTCCGGCACGGCGAAGTACTCGTACGCCACGTCGACGACCGCCGGGTCGAGCTCGACGACCTGGAGGCGCAACTGGGGGAAGTCGCGCCACATGCGCTTCTCCGACGATCCCGCTCCGAGCCCGATGAAAAGGACGTCTTGCGCGGCAGGGTCGTACGCCAGGCCGAGGTGGAAGAAGTCGGTGTAGCGGAAGCGCGTGCGGTAGGGGTCGTCCAGGTACATCGCGCTCTGGAACGAGTTGTCGAAGCGCAGGTAGCGCGTGTCGTCGTCCTCCACGACGGACAGCCCGTGGTAGCGCGTGTCCTCGGCGTGGACGACCTCCAGGTCGGGACGGGGGACGGCGGCGCCCGCGTCGCGGGCGTCGAGGTCAGTCTCGGCGCCACGAAGCCGGTAGAGGGGAGACCAGTTCTGCGCGGCCGCGCCCGAGAGCGTTCCACCCGTCTCCTGCGCGAGCGCGATCGCCCCGGCCGAGGCGCCGCCCGTCGACGCGAGGACGATCGCGAGGACGACGAGCATCCGCTCGGCGAGGGCGATCACCGCCGCCGCCACGAAGAGCGTCGCGGCGGCCACGCCCAGCAGCTGGTCGGTGCCGAGCGCCGGGATGAGGAAGAAGGCGGTGGCGAGCGTGCCGACGATGCTGCCGGCGGTCGAGACCGAGAAGAGCCTTCCCGCCGTGCGCCCGAGGTGCGAGAGCGAGCGGGCGCGAAGCCGCACTGCGATCGGAGTCACGGCCGCGAGGATCACGCTCAGAGGGCCGAAGAGGATCACGGCGGCCAGCAGTGGGTTCAGGCGCGGCCCCACGTCCCAGCCGACGACCGCCTCGAGGACGAGCTCGTCGACCAGCGGGACGGCGAGGACGGCGACCGCCCCGGCGGCGATGACGGAGACGAGAAGGCCCGGACTCGGGAGGCGGTCCGCGAGCGCGCCGCCGGCCCAGTAGCCGACCGAGAGACCGGTGAGCACGACGCCGATGAGCGCTCCCCAGACGAAGAGCGAGTTGCCGAAGAAGGGCGCAACCACGCGGCTGGCCGCGATCTCCACGCCCAGGAGAACGGCACCGGAGAGAAAGACGGCGACGGCGAGGGCAGCCCCGTCCAGGCGTGCCGGTAGCGGCGGCGACGCCCCGCCGTGTCCGTCGCCCCCGACGGCCTCCTCGACCGAGCGGCTAGTGGTGAGCGCCCGAGCCATGGACGAGCTCCTCAAGAGCCGCGGAGAACTCCGAGCCGCGGGCAAGATCCCGGACGAGGACGGCATCGACCCCGGCGCGCTCGAGCGCGACGACCTGCTCGCGTGCGACGACACGCGCCTCGGAGATGACGAGCTTCCCGGCGGGGACGTCGGCGAGCAGGTCGAGCGTGCGCTCGAGGTCCTCCTCGTTCCGATCGAGCTTCCGCTCGGAGATGAGCACGATATCGGGGTCGACACGCTCGAGCGCGCTCTCGAGCTCGTCCTCGTCGCCCACGTCGACGGCGCAGTCGAGGCCGAGCTCGCGTGCGAGCGCGTAGACCTCCTCGAGGTCACCGCCGCCGCCAACGGCCTCGAAGACGACGATGCAGGCGTCGGCCCCGGACGCGGACAGCGCGCGAGGATCGCCGTAGCGCGCGATGATCGGGAGGCCCGTGCGGGCGCGGACGCGCTCGACGTTGTCAGCCTCGACCGCGACCGCCTCGGCTCCCCCCGCTTCGGCGATCTCCGTCAACGTTCCCACGTCCCCCTCGAGCGCAGGGATGACCGAGATCCCGTCACCCTCCGAGATGGCCTGGCTGAAGCGGCTCGTGCTCACGAGGCCCGCCGCAGCACGGGCAGGCCGCGCACCACCGCGGCCGCGTAAGGCGTCCCCAGACGCGCGGCCCCGGCGCCGAGGAGCTTCTGAGCCTCGTCCGCGTTCGCCACGGGGCCGGACGCCTTGACTCCGATCGCCTCCGGGAGCCGCTCCCGCAGAAGCTCGACGTCCCAGAGCGCCGCGTTCCCGGCGGGAGCCGTCGTCGCGAGGACGGCGAAGTCCACGTCCACGTCGTGGACGATCCGGCAGGCGAGCTGCTTGCGCGCCGGGTCGAGGCGGTCTCCGTCCAGGACCGCCTTGACCAGGACGTGCCCGCGGCCGCCGTTCACGCTCGCCATCCGCACGGCGTTGACGACGGTGGCCAGCCGGGCCCGGGCCCGGCGGAACTCGCCGGCGAGCATCGCGACGGTGTCGAGCGGGACGTCGAGCTCCACCGCGCCGGCCGCGACACAGTTGCGGGCGACCTCGGCGTTCCCGTGGGCCAGCACGGCCCCGACCTTCACGTCGCAGCCGCGGAGGCGCTCTGCCGAGGCCCGCACGTGTTCGGGCGGCACGCAGATTGCCGCGAAGTGGAAGTTGCACGCCACCTCGCAGAGCCGCGTGACGGCCGCGGCGCCCGCGCCCGGGGCGAGCAGGCTGTCGATCGTCTTGGCGAGCTCTTCGAGCCGGAGGAGCATCGGCGAGGTTCGAGTCTAGACGCCGACCGGGTGCCAGACCGTCTTCATCTCGAGGAAGGCGGCAGCGTGCCAGGGCGACTGGCCCTCGCCGTTCCGGACGATCCGCTTGACGTTCTCGGCCGCCAGCTGCTCGAGCTCCTCGCGCTCGCCGCCGACGCCCGCGAGGTCGACGGCGTTGACGTCCATGTGCGCGGCGAGCACGGGACAGAGCTCCCTCTTGCGGCCGGTGAGGACGTTGACGACGCCGGCCGGAACGTCGGACGTGGCCAGAGCCTCGGAGAGCGTGATCGCCGCAAGGGGGTGCCGCTCGGAGGCGACCACGACGGCGACGTTCCCGCCTACGATCGCGGGCGCGACGCGGGAGACGAGGCCCACGAGCGGCGGCTCCTCGGGAGCGACGATCCCGACGACCCCCGTCGGCTCCGGGATCGTGAAGTTGAAGTACGGCCCCGCGACCGGATTCGAGGAGCCGAGCACCTGGGCGAGCTTGTCGGCCCAGCCGGCGTACCAGACCCACCGATCCACGGCTTCGTCCACCTCCCCCTTGCCGCCCGTCAGCTCGGCGAACTGAGCCTTCCGGCCTTCCATGATCTCCGCCACGCGGTAGAGCACCTGCCCTCTGTTGTAGGCGGTCATGGAGGCCCATTTGGGAAACGCCTCGCGAGCGGCGCGAACGGCGTCGCGCAGGTCCTTCCTCGAGGCCAGCGCGACGTTCGCCCCCTCGACCTCGTACGAGCGACCCGACTCGGAGCGGGGGAAGGCGCCGCCGATGTACAGCTTGTATGTCTTCTTGACGGGGAGGCGGCTCACGCGGGATTCAATCTCTGAAGGCGTAGGAGATCCAGAGCCACACCCCGTACAGGGCCGCGGCGGTAAGGGCGACGACCAGCAGGCCGACGATTGGGCCCACCCAGGGACCAGCCGGGTTGCGGTCGACAAAACGGAAGAGGCGGCTCACTCGTCGAACTCCAGGTAGGGGCCGAGGCCGTGGAGGCCGCCCTCGCGGCCGAAGCCGGACTCCTTGTAGCCGCCGAACGGGGAGGCGGGGTCGAAGCGGTTGTACGTGTTCGCCCAGATCACTCCCGCGCGCAGCCGCTGCGCCATCGAGAGGATGCGCGAGCCCTTCTCGGTCCAGACGCCGGCCGAGAGACCGTAGGGCGTGTTGTTCGCCTTCTCGATAGCCTCGTCGGGTGTGCGGAAGGTGAGGACCGAGAGCACGGGCCCGAAGATCTCCTCCTGCGCGATTCGGTAGCTCTGCGCAACGTTCGTGAAGACGGTCGGCGCGAACCACCACCCCTTCTCGGGAAGCCGGCAGGGGGGCTGGTAGATCTCAGCGCCCTCCTCCTCCCCGATCGCCACGAGCTCCTTGATCTTCTCGAGCTGCTGTTGCGAGTTGATCGCACCGATGTCCGTGTTCTTGTCCAGCGGGTCGCCGACGCGGAGCGTGGTCATCCGCCGCTTCAGCTTGGCGATCGTCGCCTCGTAGATCGACTCCTGCACGAAGAGGCGCGAGCCCGCGCAGCAGACGTGGCCCTGGTTGAAATAGATCCCGTTGACGATGCCCTCGACGGCCCCGTCGAGCGGAGCGTCGTCGAAAATGATGTTCGCCGCCTTGCCGCCGAGCTCGAGCGTGAGCTTCTTGCCGCTGCCGGCGACCGCCTTCTGAATCGCCTTGCCCACCTCCGTCGAGCCGGTGAAGGCGACCTTGTCCACTCCGGGGTGCTTGACGAGCTCTGCGCCCGCGCGGCCGTCCCCGGTGACGATGTTGACGACGCCCGGCGGAAGCTCGGCCTGGCGGAGGACGTCGCAGAAGAGGAGCGCCGTGAGCGGCGTCGTCTCTGCCGGCTTGAGGACGACCGTGTTCCCGGCCGCGAGCGCAGGCGCGATCTTCCAGGAGAGCATGAGGAGCGGGAAGTTCCAGGGGATGACCTGGCCCGCGACGCCGACCGGCCTCGGCTTCCTGTTCGGGAAGGCGTACTCGAGCTTGTCCGCCCAGCCCGCGTAGTAGAAGAAGTGCGCCGCCGCGAGAGGCAGGTCGACGTCCCGCGACTCGCGAATCGGCTTGCCGCCGTCGAGCGACTCCAGCACCGCGAACTCGCGCGAGCGCTCCTGGAGGATGCGGGCGATGCGGAAGAGGTACTTCGCGCGCTCGTTCGCCGGGAGCCCGGACCAACCGTTCTCGAAGGCGTCGCGGGCGGCCCCGACCGCGAGATCGACGTCTTCCGCGCCCGCGTAGGCGACCTCGGCGAGACGCTCCTCCGTCGCCGGGCTGATCGTCGGCTGGAACTCGCCCGACCGCGGCTCGACCCAGTCGCCGCCGACGAAGAGCCCGTAGCGCTCCTCGAGGCGCACGATCTCGCGCGACTCCGGCGCGGTCGCGTACTCGAAAGCGGAGGGGACCGGGGAACGGTCCTGGCGCCTGTCGAGCTCAGCCACCGAGCCCCACCTCGTCGAGCGTGCGCACCTCGAAGCTCTCCAGAAGATCCTCCATTCCGGCGACGCTCTCGCGGAAGGCGGGAGAGGAGCGGAAGCGGTTCACGTCGTCGATCGACGGCCAGGGGCCGAAGCTCACGAAGACGTTCGGCGTCTCGCGGTCGCGGAGCAGCGTCGGCTGTCCTGCGACGTCCAGGTCGGTTGTCGCGCGCCGGGCCAGCTCGCGCCAGGAGCGGACGAAGTCGTCCTCCCGGCCAGGCTTCACCGTCCACGTGCCGTGCGTCCAGACGTCGGCCATCAGTCGATCGTGAAGTAGTCCGGGCTCTGGTAGCGGCCCGTCCGCTCCTTGCGGATCTGGAGGAGGACGTCGTTCAGGAGCGAGGAGGCGCCGAAGCGGAAGAGATCGGGAGTCAGCCACTCGGGCCCGAGCGTCTCGTGCAGGAGCACGAGGTACTGGACGGCCTGCTTCGCCGTCTTGATCCCGCCGGCCGGCTTCATGCCGATCTTGCGCCCAGTCTCCTCGTGGACGTCCCGGATCGCCTCGAGCATGACGAGCGTGACCGGTAGCGTCGCGGCAGGCTGGATCTTGCCCGTCGACGTCTTGATGAAGTCGGCGCCGCCCGCGACGGCGAGGAGGCTCGCCCGGCGGACGTTGTCGTAGGTGCCGAGCTCGCCCGTCTCGAGGATCACCTTGAGGTGCGCGTCGCCGGACGCCTCCTTCACCCGGCGCACCTCGTCGTAGACCTTGGCGTAGTTGCCGGAGAGGAAGGCGCCGCGGTCGATGACCATGTCGATCTCGTCGGCGCCCATCGCGGCCACCCGGGCGGTCTCCTCGATCTTGACCTCGAGCGGAGACTGCCCGGAAGGGAACGCGGTCGCGACCGAGGCGACCTTGACGCCGCTCCCTTTCACCCGCTCGAGTGCGTGCGGGACGAGATTCGGATAGATGCAGACGGCCGCGACCGGCGGAACGGTCGGGTCGCTCGGGTCGGGACGCATCGCCTTCGAGCAGAGCGCGGCGACCTTGCCCGGGGTGTCCGCGCCCTCGAGAGTCGTCAGATCCATCATGCGGACGGCGAGGTCGAGGGCGAAGAGCTTCGACTCGCGCTTGATCGAGCGCCGAGCGAGCGTCGCCGCCCGCTCCTCGACCGCCACCTGGTCGACGGAGCCGATGCGGGGAAGACGGGGCTCGAGCGGAAGCTCGAATCCGTGCGGAAGGGCCGGTGCCTGCGCCATTGCCCAAGTCTAGCCCCCTCGAGAAGGCCGGAATGCCGCCGAGATGGGGGTTGGGCTCCTGCGCCGCGCCAACGACGCTTGTGTTTCACCAGCACAAGCTCCAACCGCCCGAATTCAAGCGCTCGAGCGCACCCGTTCGAGCCCTTGGGATGCCCGAAGGACCGTCTCCGGCTTGTGCGCGTGGAACACAAGCGCGGGGATTGACGGGCGATGCGGCCCGGCGTAGGCTCGCCCGCGGTGGCGTCCCTCCTCCTCGCAGCGGGATTCGGGCAGGTGACGAGCGTCGTCAAGGAGGCGGCCAACCGGATCGTCGGCGCGCCCGACATGGCGCTCTCCTTCGCCGGCTCGCGCCGCCGCAAGAAGCTGCGCCTGCGCGTCTGCATCCTCCGCGACGAGGAGGGTAACCCGGTGGCAACGCGCGCCGACGTGGAGCCGGCGCTCGCGGAGGCGCGGCGCGTCCTCGCTCTGTACGGCATCGAGGTCCTTCCGGCCGCAGAGCCTCTCGTGCGGACGCTCGAGGAACCGGCGCCCAAGCCCGCGCTGGACTCGGCCTGCGCGGACGGGTCTTGGCAGGCAGACTTCGGGCCCGGCGGCGCCTTCTTCCGCCGCCACCGGGCGCGGAACACCGTCGGGACGGTCACCGGCTCCGGCGCGCCGATCACGGCGTTCGTCGTCCGAGACGTCCTCGGCCGGGCCGGCTGCTCGCTCGGCCCGCTGGTCGACTACGTCACCGTCGACATGGGCGCCCTCAAGGGCAAGACGCTGCGCGTCCTCGCGCACGAGCTGGGCCACGCCTGCGGGCTGCCCCACTCTGACGACGAGGAGAACCTCATGCTGCCGAAGAGGATGGGCGACCGCCTCGAGTCCTGGCAGGTCACCCTCTTCCGCGGATCCCGCCACGTGACGTACCACTGACGGGCAGGAACAGGCCGCGGCCGGGCGAACGCTTCGGCATGCCTCCCTTCGCGGTCAACACGCACCGCTTCGACCCCTACAAGCACCTGCGCTTCCAGGTCGTCTGGGACGGCAAGGTCGTCGCCGACGTCTCGCGGGTCGGCGGGCTGCGCCGGCGCACGGAGGTCGTCCTCCACCGCGACGGGAGCGAGCCGAACGTCCAGCGCCGCGCGCCCGGGAAGACCGGCTACGAGCCGATCGTCCTCGAGCGAGGGCGCACGCACGACTCCGCGTTCGAGGATTGGGCCGACCTCGTCTTCCAGCTCGGCGGCGAGATGTCCCTCAAGAACTTCCGCAAGGACATCCTCGTCCGCCTGCTCAACGAGGCCGGCATGGTGGCGATGGTCTTCAGGATCTACCGCTGCTGGCCGTCCGAGTACGTCGCGCTCGCGGAGCTGGACGCGAACGGCCACGGGGTCGCTTTCGAGTCCCTCACGCTCGAGCACGAGGGCTGGGAGCGGGATCGCTCCGTCAGCGAGCCGACCGAGACCTAGGCGGCGACGAGCTCCTCGAGCAGCGGCGCGGTGTCGAGCGGCTCGAAGCCGATGCGGGCCGCGATCTCCTCGCTCGTCGGCCGCGTTCCCTCCGCGAAGAGGTCGCGCAGGAGCTCGCCTGTCTCCGGGCGCTCCCACCAGTCGGAGCCGATCGTCTCGCGTAGGTGGGCGCGCATCTGCGCCGTCCGGATCCACGCGCGCAGGTAGTCGGCCGAGTAGAAGTCGCCGTCCATGTCGGCCAGGTAGGCGTCCGGCCGATAACGGAAGCCGATCGCCCGACGCAGGCCCTCCGCGTACGTCTGCGCGTAGTCGCGCGCGTGCTCGAAGTCGCGCCAGAGCTCGAGCTCGTAGTCGAGCTTGGCTGCGTAGCGGCGGAAGAGCAGCACCTCGAGGAAGCGGGCGGCCTCGGCGCGCTCGGCGTCCTCTTCCCGGGAGAGGCCGAAGTGCTCGCCGTGCCAGCCGGGCTCGCGCGTGATCGATTCGACCAGGAAGGAGTAGATCTCCGTGAGCGCGTGGTCGCGCGAGAGGCGGCGGAAGGTGTAGGGCAGCGCGGGGTCGCAGCCGGCGTAGTGGAGCGCATGACCGGCCTCGTGCAGGAACGCCTGGTAGTCGTGCAGCCCGCCCTGGGCGCGCGTGATCAGGTGGACGACCGAGGGTGGATCGGACGCGATCACGCAGGCGCGCGGGCTCTTCTGCGGCCGGTCGTCGAGATCGAGGCGGATCCGCTCGTTCGCCGCCAGGTCGAAGCCGATCCGGGAGAGCGTCTCCAGGCAGACCCGCACCGCGCGCTCCTTCGAGTAGAGCTCCGCGAGCGGTGACATGCGGCGGAGGTAGGAGACGTGGTAGGAGCTCGGCTCGACCTCGTGCTCGGGCCCGAGCACCCGCTCGAGCCAGTGGGCGCGCAGGGGCCCCCAGAGCTCCTCCTGACGACGAGCGGCCTCCGCGAGCGCGGCCGCGAGGTCGTCGAGGTCGATGCCCTTTCGCTCCGCGCTTCGCCGTACGGGGTCGGTGTCGCCCGAGAGCTCCGCGTCGAGCTCCTCGGCCCGCGCGAGCAGGCGGTAGCGGTCGTCGTTGAAGCCGGCCGAGGCGTCGCCGCCGAGCTCGCCCAGCTCCTCCCGGGCGGCGTACTCGTCGAGCACGGCGAGCTTCGCCTGGGCGGCGCGGAGCGGAAGCGACTCGCCGCGGAAATCCACACGCTCTGCGAGGAGGGCGTTCTCGAGCCGGTCGGACTCGTCGGCGAGCTCGCCGACGACGATGCCGCCCGCGCAGGCTTCGCGCAGGCGGAAGAGGCGCTCGCGGGCATCGTCCCCCGAGGCGTCCTCCTCGCGCCGGAGCTCCTCGTGCTGCTCCCGCGTGAAGAGGTCGGCGTAACGGGCGACGATCGCCGCCTGCTCGCTCGTCTCCTTCTCCCCCACCCGCACGGCGCGCGCCTCCTCGGAGCGCTCGAAGAGAAAACGCGCGAGCCGCTGCTCGAACTCGTCCGCGGTCAAGACCGTCATCGACCCCTCCTGCCTAGATGGTTAGATACCCAGCCGCTCGAGCACGCTCTCGTCGCGGCGCCACCGGGGGCGGACCTTGACCTGGAGCTCGAGGAAGACCTTGCGTCCCAGCAAGCGCTCGACCTCGGGCCGTGCCTGCGTGCCAATCGACCTGATCATACTGCCGCCCTTCCCGACGACGATCCCCTTTTGGGAGGGTGTCTCCACGTAGACGAGCGCGCGCACGCGCCCGTCCTCGATCTCGTCGACCTCGACCGAGATCGCGTGGGGCAGCTCCTCGCGCGTGAGGGCGAGCGCCTTCTCGCGCACGACCTCGGCGATGCGCGTCTCGAGGGGAAGATCCGTCGTCTCGCCGGGTGCGAAGTAGGCCGGCCCATCAGGAAGGAGCGCGGCGAGCTCGTCGCGCAGCGCGTCGATCCCGTCGGCGCGGAGCGCGCTGACCGGGTGCAGTGCGTGGAAGTCTCCCAGGGCGGCGACCTCCGCGATCCGCTCGGCGATCCGGCCCGGACGCAGGCGGTCGACCTTGTTGAGGGCGATCACCACGGGCGGCCCCGCGGCGAACACCCGCTCGGCCACGAAGCGGTCGCCGGGGCCGAGGCGCTCGTCCGCGGCAAGGACGTAGAGGAAGGCGTCCACGTCCTCGAGCGCCCGGTCGACCGTTCGCTGCATGCGCTCGGTGAGCGCGTCCCGCGGGCGCTGGAAGCCGGGGAGGTCGACGAGCACGAGCTGGTAGCCCTCGCCGTTGACGACGGCGGAGATGCGCCGGCGCGTCGTCTGCGGCTTGTCCGAGACGATCGCCACCTTGCCGCCGGCGAGCGCGTTCACGAGCGTCGACTTGCCCACATTCGGTCTGCCCGCTACCGCAATGAAGCCGCTCCTCACAACTCGAACGAGTCTGGAAGCAGTTCCTCAGGGCGGCGAGCGATTAGTTCGCCGCCCTTTAAGAAGATCACGCGATCGACCCCGAACTCGTACAGCCACTGGCGGCAGCCCCCGCAGGGCGAGGCCGTGACGGCCACGGCTTCGACGTCGCCCGGCCGCACGCCCTCGGCGACCGCGCGGGCGAGCGCGCAGCGCTCGGCGCACATGCCGAGCGGGTAGGAGGCGTTCTCGACGTTGACGCCTGTGACAACCCGCCCGTCGCGGAGAAGCGCCGCTGCGCCGACGTCGAAGGTCGAGTACGGCGCGTACGCACCCGGCGCCGCAGCCTGCGCCTGGGCGAGAAGCTCGGAGTCGGTCACGCGAGCGCCTGGAAGAGGATCATCGTCACGAGAGTACCGAGGACGCCGCCGAGGACGACCTCGGTGGTCGAGTGGATCCCGGACTCCACGCGGGTCTGGGCGACCAGGAGCGCCATGATGAGGCCCACGAAGGAGATGACGACGCGGTGGTCGTCCGCGATGAAGGTGATCGCCGTCCAGCCGCCGAACGCGAGGGCTGCGTGGCCGGACGGCAGCCCGCCGCGCAGAGGCGTGCCGCGCCGGGTGATCGCCTTGCTCGCGATCACGAGGATGATGATGAGGATGAGCGCCACGAGAGTGAGGTGCGGTGGCGTCTCGCCGAGGCGGTTCACGAGGCGCCTGCTCGGCTCCGAGAGCCGGTCGGCGAAGACGAGGTAGCCGACGACGACGGCGTTGACCGAGGCGATGAGGACTGCGCCCGCTGCGATGTCCTTCGCCATCTTGGCGAGGGGATCGAAGGACGTCGTCGCGAGGTCGATCGTCGCCTCGATGGCCGTGTTCACCATCTCCGCGATGAGGACGAAGGAGATGGCGACGAGAAGGGCCATCAGCTCGAGCTTCGTGACGCCGTAGGAGAAGGCGAGGATGAGGACCGCGGTCGCGACGGCGAAGTGGATCCGCATGTTGCGCTGCGTGCGCAGCACGTGGATGACGCCCTCGAAGGCCCAGTTGAGGCTCTGGATGATCGCCGGGGTGCGACGGGTGGTCGAGTGACGGTCGCTCATGGGCCAACCCCTGGCCCATGAGCGTGTGGAGGGAGTGTGGGGGAACCGGGAAGTTCCTCCAGGGCATCAAAGAAGGGGGCTCGTGGGGGAAACATGGTTTCCCCCACGGGAGAGAGCCGAAGGCGAGCGACGCTCATGCGCGGAGCTCCTGCTCGCGCCGCTCCATCCGGGCGCCGTGGTCGTAGCCGAGCAGGTGGAGGAGGCCGTGCACGAGCGGCTCCCGCCAGGCGCCTCCGACGAGCTGCGGGCAGAGGACGATGTCGCCGAGCTGGCGCGGGACGCCCGCCGGAAGCTCGGCGCGACCGTCGATCGGGAAGGAGAGCACGTCGGTCTCCTCGTCGACGCCCAAGTGCTCGCGCTTCAGCTCCCGCATGCGGCTGGGATCCTCGAAGAGCACGCCGAGGTCGCCGTCGTCGACTCCCTCGGCCGCAAGGACCCGGCGGCAAAGCTCGGCCACGGCGGACTCGTCCACGGCCGCCCCGCTCCGGTTCTCGAGCTCGATCCGGATCACCGGCGCCGCTGAGTGCCCGTCTGCTCCGCGTGGTGCTTGTACGCCTCGACGATGCGCTGCACGAGCACGTGGCGCACAACGTCCTGGTTGCCGAACTCGACGAACTCGATCCCGTCGATCGTGGCCAGGATCTCGCGCACCTGGATGAGGCCCGAGGCCTGATCGGCCGGAAGGTCGACCTGAGTCACATCGCCGGTGACGACGACCTTGGAGCCGAAGCCGAGCCGCGTCAGGAACATCTGCATCTGCTCCGGCGTCGTGTTCTGCGCCTCGTCGAGGATGATGAACGAGTCGTTGAGCGTGCGCCCGCGCATGAAGGCAAGGGGCGCGACCTCGATCGTGCCCTTCTCCATGTAGGCGTTGAGCCGGTCGGCATCGAGCATGTCGTAGAGCGCGTCGAAGAGCGGGCGGAGGTAGGGGTCGACCTTGGCCAACATGTCGCCCGGGAGGAACCCGAGCCGCTCGCCGGCCTCCACGGCGGGGCGCGTGAGGATGATCCGGCTCACCTCGCGCTCGGCGAGGGCGGCGACGGCCAGGGCCATGGCGAGGTAGGTCTTGCCCGTTCCGGCGGGGCCGATCCCGAACGTGATCGTGCCGGTGCGGATCGCGTCGACGTAGTGCTTCTGGTTGACGGTCTTTGGCGTGATCTTCTTGCCGCGGTGGCGCCAGACGACGTGCTCGAAGATCTCCCGCGGGTCCTTGGCCGCATCGAGGGCGCCGAGCACCGCGTCGACGGTCCCAGGCCCGATCGCGTGCCCGCTCTCGACCAGCTCGACGAGCTCGTCGAGGACGACGCGCGCCTCGCCCACCTTCGCCTCGTCTCCTTCCAGCGTGAGCTGGTTGCCGCGGAGCCGGATGGTGCAGCCCATGCGGTCGCGGAGAGACCGCAGAATGCCGTCGTCGACGGTGGCGAGCTCGGCGGCGACCTCGTTGGACACCGAAAGAACTTCCTGCAACGAGTCGAAGTGTAGAGGGCGCTCCGGGCACAACCGCCTCTTCCCTCGGGGGCCGCCGCGAGCCTCCCTCCAGTTCAAGCCTATCGCGGCCGGGCGCGCGTGGGACGCGCAGAGTGTGCCGGCTCGCGCGCAGGTCAGGCGAGCTTCTCGCGCACGAGCTGGCTGACGGCCCCGCCGTCGGCTCGCCCCGAGACCTGCGGCATCACGTCCGCCATCACGCGCCCGAGGTCACGGAGAGACGTGGCGCCCGTCTCCGCGATCGCGTCGTCCACGATTCGCTCGAGCTCCTCTTCCCCCAGCGGCTCGGGCATGAACTCCTCGATGACCTCGAGCTCCTCCTCCTCCTTGGCCGCCTGATCCTCGCGCCCCGCGGAGCGAAACGCGTCCGCCGCCTCCGCCCGCCGCTTGCGCTCCCGGTGCAGGACCTGGAGCTCCTCCTCCTCCTTGAGCGGGCGCCCGAGCTCCTTCTCGGCCGAGCGGAGCGCGGCCAGCGTCAGCCGCAGGGCGCCGGTGCGCGTCCCGTCGCGGGCGCGCATCGCGTCCTTGAGCTCCTGCTCGATCTCCGCGATCACGCTCACTCGAAGCCTCCCAGGCCGCCCGGGCCGCCCAGGACGTGCCAGTGCAGGTGAAAGACCGTCTGGCCGGCCCCGCGGCCGACGTTCACGATCACACGGTAGTCGTCCAGCCCCGCCTCCTGCGCCGTCTCCGCGACGAACTCGAGCATCCGCTTCGCCTCGTCCGCCGGGAAGTCCCCGACGTCGCGGAAGCTCTCGACGTGCCGCTCGGGAAGCACGAGCAGGTGCACGGGCGCCTTCGGGTTGATGTCCGCAACGGCGACGAAGCCGTCCGCCTTGCGCACATGCTCGCCCTCGGCGGCGAGAGAGCAGAAGAGGCACTCAGGCTGCGACACCGACAATTCCCTCCTCACCGACGGCGCGCGCCCGCACGGGGATCAGCTCCCCGACCGGCGCCTCGACGAGCCACGGCGAGTAGTCGTCCCCATACCCGCGGCCGGGCCGGTCGACGAGCACGACGTCCTCGCCGCCGAGCTTCTCCTCCCACCGCCGTCGGCAGGCCTCCGCGGACGCAGCGCGCAGGCGCGCGCTCCGCTCCTTCTTCACGGCCGCCGGCACCGGATCGGCCCCCGCCGTCCGCGTTTCGGGCCGCGGCGAGTACGGGAAGACGTGCACCTTCGTCATGCCCGCGTCCTCGACGACTCGCAGCGTGTTCGCGAACGCCGCCTCGTCCTCCTCGGGAAAGCCGACGATCACGTCCGTCGTGAGGTTGAAGCCCTCGGCCTTCGCGGCGCGGCGGAGATAGGTGGCCACGCTGTAGCGCCGCCGCATGGCGGCGAGAACGGCGTCGTCGCCCGACTGGAGAGGGACGTGCAGATGCGGAGAGACGGTGGGCGTCTCGCGCATCGCCGCGACGAGCTCGTCGCTCAGATGGTTCACCTCGATCGAGGAGAGACGCAGCCGGGCGAGCCCGGGCGTCTCTCCGGCCGCGCGCACGAGCGCCGCCAGGCTCAACCTCGCCTCCCGGTCGCGGTAGCAACCGAGGTTGATGCCCGTGAGGACGACCTCGCGGTGGCCCTGCGCGACGCGGCGGCGGATCTCGCCGAGGACCGCGCCGGCCGGCCGGCTGCGTGAGGCGCCGCGCACCTGCGGGATGACGCAGAAGGCGCACCCGAAGCTGCAGCCGTCCTGCACCTTGACGAAGGCCCGCACGCGCTCGAGGCGGACGTCCGCCTGAACGCAGCCGATCGCGCCGACGTCTCCGGCGACCCAGTCGGGCGTGCGCTCGCTCGGCCCGCGCACGACGACGACGTTCGCGGGTAGGCCGGCGAACGCGTCGCCCGTCAGATTCGCGCCGCAGCCCGTCACGTAGACGCGGCCGGCGTGCCGAGCCGCCCGGCGGGCAGCCTGACGTGACTTGCGGACGGCTTCGTGCGTGACGCAGCAGGTGTTCACGACGGCGATGTCGGTCTCGCCGCCGCGTTCGGTGTGGCCGTCGGCAGCGAGCCGCTCGCGCAGCGCTTGCGCGTCGGTCTGTGAGACCTTGCAGCCGAGGAACGCCACGGAGAACGAGGCCATGACGGCCGATGCTAACCGAGGTCCGCCTGCCCTACCGCTCGCTGGAGCTTCCGCTGATCTCGACCCCGGTCGAGGTGGTGAGATCGGCGGCGAGAACCATGAAGGAGAACGCCGTGAGGACGAGCGCGATGCTCAGGAAGAGCTTCTCGCCGGTCGAGAGCGGCCGCCCGAAGCGGGGCGGGCCGCGTCGCCGGGCGAGCGCGTACAGCGCCGGCCCGGCCACGAGTAGGGACGACGCCGACGACGAGCCACGACAGGGGATCGAGCCCGCCGCACGAGAACGAATCCTCGCCCGGGCCGAGGGTGATCGGCCCGTCGGGACAGGCGACGTAGTCCCGGTTGGCCGCGGCGACGGCGAGACACAGCGCGCCGGCTCCGGCGAGGCTGCCGAGGATCTCCGGCCACATCCGGGCCGTCCGGCCGACGAGCCAGCGATCGCGGCGAACGGCAGCATGAGGAACCCGATCGATGCCCCGCTGAGGAGGGCGAAGGCGAGCAGGCCGCCGCCGACGGCCCACGCGCAGAACCAGCGCCAGCCCGTGGGGCGCATTCCGCGCCAATCCTAGCTCTCCGTGCGCCTGAGTAGATCGGCGGCCCAGCCCTCGGCCTCGCGCCGCTCCAGGAGCGTCCACGACGACAGCTGCGGATCGGCGCCGGCGAAGTAGCCGGAGCTGACGAGGAACCGCGACGCGAGCCGTTCTCCGAGCCGCTCGACGACAGGGAGGGCGATGTTGGCGACGGCCAGCTCCGCCTCCGGGAGCAGCTCGGAGAGCACGTCCACCGGGCGGGCCTCGACGGCGACGCCGTTCACCCGTGCGTTCTCGCGTGCCGCCTCGACGGCCGCCTCGTCGCTGTCGAAGGCGACGACGGGAGCGAAGCCGAGCTTCGCGGCGGCGACGGCGAGCACGCCCGAGCCGCAGCCCAGGTCCAGGAGGCTGGAGGGCTCCCGCTCGACAAGGAGCTCGAGGCAGAGCCGCGTCGTCGCGTGCGCCCCGGTTCCGAAGGCGCGCCCGGGCTCGATCACGACCGCGACCGATCCCGGGTCGGGCTCCTCCCAGGGCGGCCCCACCCACAGCGGTCCCACCCGCACGGGCCGGTGGAAACGCTTCCAGGCCTCCTCCCAGCCGGCCTCGACCGCCGAGACGGAGACAGGCCCGAGAGCCCGCAGCCGCCGCCCTGCCGCCCCGGTGGTGTAGGCGGCGAGCTCGAGCTCGCCGGGCCGCTCGGATTCCTCGAAGCCCTCGGGGAAGAGCTCGACCATGACCGCGCGTGCCTCCTCGGCCCGCTCGAGGGGCACTCGTAGGGCGATGCGGCGAAGCTCGCTGCTCAGCGGAAGGCGGCCCGCAACTTGTCGAACAGGCTCTCGTCGGCCTTGTAGTTGCGCTCGTGCGCGCTGCGCTCGAACTGCTCGAGCAGGCTGCGCTGCTCCTCGGAGAGGTTGCGCGGCACGGCGACGTTGACGAGCAGACGGTGGTCGCCCCGCCCGAAGCCCTGGAGCACGGGCATGCCCCTGCTCCGGAGGACACGGATCTCGCCCGGCTGCGTGCCCGCCTTGAACTCGAGCTCGACGTCGCCCGTGAGCGTCGCCACCGTCACGGTCGCACCGAGCGCCGCCTGGGTCATCGTGAGGTCGACGGTGGAGATGACGTCGTTTCCCTCCCTGACGAAGCGGGGATCGGGCCGCACGCGGACGAGCACGTACACGTCGCCCGCCCGGCCGCCGAGCACGCCGGCGTGACCCTCCCCCGAGAGCCGGATGCGCTGCCCGTCGTGGATCCCCGGCGGTATCTGGACGTCGAGCTCCCGGCGCTCGGTGACGCGGCCGGATCCGGTGCAGTCGGCGCAGGGCGCCTCGACGACCTGGCCGGCGCCGGCGCACTCCGGACACGTCTGCGTACGGACGAGCTGCCCGAGGACAGAGGTCGAGACCGACTGGAGGCGACCCGTTCCCTCGCAGCGCGGGCACGTCTTCGGCGCGCTGCCGGGAGCGGCGCCGCTTCCGCTGCACGTCCGACAGGGGAGCGTGACCGGGAAGGGCACGGTGCGTGTCGCCCCCTCGGCCGCCTCCGCGAGCTCGACCTCGACCTCGGCGAGCACGTCCGCGCCGCGCGCGGCCCGCCGCCCCGGCCGCTGCCCCAGGCCGCCGAAGAGCTCGTCGCCGAAGAAGACGGAGAAGAGGTCCGCGAGGTTGGCGAAGTCGAAGTCGGTCGGCCGGAAGCCGCCGGTGCGCAGGCCCTCGTGGCCGAAGCGGTCGTAGAGCTCGCGCGTCTCCCGTTTGGAGAGCACCTCGTAGGCCTCCGCCGACTCGCGGAAGCGCTCCTCGGCGTCGGGCGCCTCGGAGACGTCGGGATGGAGCTCGCGCGCGAGACGCCGAAAGGCGGACTTGATCGCCTTCTCGTCGGCGTCCCGCGGGACGCCGAGGATCTCGTAGTAGTCGCGCCGCGTCGTGGCCACAGTCCTAGCGTACTGCCGAGCCTGGCTAGCGCTCGTAGAGCTCCTCGACGAAGCGGGAGAGCTCGTGGGCGGCCGAGCGGACCGCGTCGATGGCCTTGATGTAGTCCATGCGCATCGGGCCGAGGAGGCTCACCGTGCCGAGGTTTCGGTGCCGGAGCCCGTAGGGAGCTCCGACGAGCGAGACGCTGGCCAGCTCGGGGTCCTCGAACTCGGAGCCGACACGGACGAAAGGTCGCTTCGAGACGAGGCTCGCGCGCATGAGCTGGAGGAGGGCGGCGCGCTGCTCGAGCACCTCGAGCAGGCGGCGGTAGCCGGCGAGATCGTCGGCTCGGAACTCGTCCAGGAGCCAGGCGGCGCCCCCGACGTAGAGCGTCTGCTCCTCCGCCTCGAGGACGTCGGTGAACGCGGGTCGCAGCGGGGCGAGGAAGTCGCGTTCCCGCGAGGAGAGCTCCGGCTCCTCGAAGCGGTTCCGGAGCAGGCGTGCCCCGACCTGCAGGCCGGCGACAGTCTCGTTCAGGTACTCGCCCGCCCATTCCGCGAGCCCGGGGTCAACGGGCTCCTCGAAGCTGACAAGCCGCTTCGTAACGCCTCCAGTCGATGTGATGACGACGACCATGACGAGCTGAGGCTGGAGGAGCAGCACCTCGACGTGGCGCACGATCGTGGTCTCGAGCGGCGGCGCCGACACGAGCGCGAGCAGGTGCGTCACCTGCGAGAGGGCCTCCGTCGTCGCCCGCAGGGCGGAGTCGACCTGGCTCTGGACGGTCGAGAGGTCGAGGTCGAGGTCGGCCGGCCTCGGCTCGAGTCGGTCGAGGACGCGGTCGACGAAGAAGCGGTACCCGAGATCGGTGGGGACACGCCCCGCCGAGGTGTGCGGGTGGGTGAGGAGGCCCTGCTCCTCGAGCACGGCGAGCTCGTAACGAACGGTCGACGACGAGACCTCCAGCTCCGTGCGCGCGACGAGCGTCTTGGAGCCGACCGGGTTGCCCGAGGCGACGTACTCCTCGACGAGGCGGGCGAGGAGCTCCTGCTGCCGGAGGGTGAGACTGGGCTGCTGCGCGTCAGTCATACGCTCGAATTGTA
>JBOHAD010000023.1:0-32263 GCA_050697555.1 Gaiellaceae bacterium
GCGGGAGGCGGCGTCGAGCGCGAGCTCGGGCCCGGCGAGGAGGAACCCCGCGGCGAAGGCGTCGCCGGCGCCGGTCGTGTCGACGACGTCCGCCGGCCGCGCGGGGTAGGCGGTCTCGCTCCCGGCGCGGCGGACCGAGCAGCCGGCCGCGCCGCGCTTGACGACGACAGTCTCGGCCTCGATCTCGCCGACGAGCTCGGCCTCGTCTTCGTTGGCGAAGACGACGTCGGGCCCCAGCTCGGACAGGAGCGCCCGGAACGGTCGAACCCCGGCCGCCTCGAGCGCCGCCGTCGAGGAGAGATCGACGCTGACGCGGGACGCGAGCTCGGCCGCCGCGAGCGCCGCCTCGCGAATCGGCGACGAGACGAGGCTGTAGGCGGGGAGGTGGAGCCGCTCGCAGCCCGCTAGCCAGCCCTCTTCGAGCTCGTCCGGGTGGAGCTCCACGGAGACGCCGCGGTCGGTCAGCATCGTCCGCGACCCGTCTGCTCCCGCCAGCGAGACGACCGTGCCGGTCCCGCCGTCCTCCTCGGGCCCGGCCAGCTCGACGCCGCGGCCGCGGAGCTCCTCGGCGAGCAGGCGTCCGGCCGGGTCGCGGGCGCGCTTGCCGACGAAGCGCGCGCGGCCGCCCAGCTCGACGACCCACGCCGCCACGTTCGCCGCCTGGCCACCGGCTCCCACGCGCGTGCGCCCATAGGTGTCCGTATCTTCCGTGATCGGGCCGTCCAGGCGCACGATCACGTCGAGGAGAAGGTCGCCGAGCGTGCAGATCACCTCGGTGAGCCTACAATCGAGTTGATGGACGGCTACCGCGGTAAACGGCTTCGCTCCTTCCTCCTGGGCAGCCTGGTCGGGAGCGTGGCCGGGCTGGCGGCCGCCGGGCGCATGAAGGTGAAGCAGCGCCCGCGCCGCCGGGAGACGCCCGCCGGCCTCGCCGCCTTCGAGGGGGCGCCCTGCTACGAGGAGCTCGTCGAGCGCGAGGCGCGCGAGGCCGAGCGAGCCTAGCGACTCAGCGCGCGCGTCTGCGCGGCGTGCCACCCGAGGTCCATCGCCTCGAAGCGCTCCGCCGCGCGGCGGACGAGGTTCTCGTCTTCCCGGACGACTCCGAGGGCCCGCAGCGCGAAGGGCTCGAGGTAGGTGGTCGAGTCGACGAGATCGGGAGCCGCCTCCGCCTCGGCGCGCTTCCGGTCTCGGAGCGCCATGAACGTGTCCAGGCGCGCCGCCTGGGCGGAGAGGGCGAACCAGTTTTGGCCGCGCCGCACGATTGGCGCAGCGACGAGCCGCGAGGCCTCGTCGAGCTCTCGGCGGACGAGAGCGAGCTGCAGGCGCGGCGCGTCGAGGACGTGTCCATAGCCCTCCATGCCAAGCTCGTTGGCCGCCCTCTCCAGCCGGCGGGCCTCCTCGTCCTCGCCGAGGTGCTCGAGCGCGACGGCGCAGACGAGGAGCGAGCGAGCATTGCGGACGCACGGAGTGGCGGCGTTCGCCGAGATCGCCCGCTCAGCCCGGCTCGCGAGCTCCCGGATTTGCGTCCAGTCCCCCGCGAGCTCCTCGATCTCGAGGAAGAGCGAGACGCCGTGAACACGGTGATGCGGCGTCAACTCCTCGGCGATCTCGTCGTGAAGCGCCGCGAAGCCGCGGGCCTCGCTGAAGCGTCCTCGCCCCAGGTGCCCCGGGATCGGGCTCGCGTAGATGTCCGCCAGATGGTCCGGGTCCGTGATCTCGTGGACGAGATCGAGGCGGCGTTCGGCCCACACGCTGGCCTGCTCGTACTCGCCGGCGGCGAAGGCAGTGATGGAGCGGGCGTCGAAGGCGTAGGAGCGAAGCTCGCGGTCGGCCAGTCCCTCGGCGATCGCGCTTGCCTCCCGGGCGGCGTCCATCTTCTCGGGGTGCCAGTACGCCTGGGCCACGAGCGCCCGCGCCCGCGCAGGGCTTTCTGGGGAAGCGAGCTCCAGCGCGCGCTCGATCCAGCCGTCGACCAGGTCCCGGTCGGGAAGGCGGTTCCACATTCCCGAGCGGGCGGTCGTGTGGAAGACGAGCCGGCTGTAGGACTCGGCGCACTCATCCTGGTCGAAGCACACGCGAATCGCGTTCTCCATCGCCGTCCAGAAGGCCTCGCCGTCGAACTTGAGCGCGTTCAGGTGCCCGATCTCCAGCCAGAGCCGAGAGATCTCGCTGTCGTCCGCCGCGAGCCCGAGCGCCCGCTCGAGCATGGCGAGTGCCTCGTCGATCTCGTAGCGACCCATGGCGAGCTGCGCCGCACGACGCAGCCACGCGGTCGCCTTCGCGCGGAGCCCTACCAGCTCGTCGTCCTCCCCCGACCAGGCGAGATCGGCGTCCTCGGGGCGCACCGCCTCGGCGTAGTGATGGGCGAGGATCCCCGCCCACTCGTCTCGTCCCACGCCGACCCGCTCGATCCAGGCGGCGAAGGCGGCGTGCAGGCGGGCGCGGCGCGCCTTGGGCAGGCTCGCGTAGGCGACCTCCCGTGTCAGCGTGTGCTTGATCGCATACTCGGGCTCGCCGGCGAGCGAGGACCCCGGGCGCCGGCGGATGAAGTCCCGTTCCTCGAGCATGTCGAAATCGGGCTCGACCCCACCGACGAGCTCGCGGACGGGCCCCGGCCAGAAAACGCGGCCGATGACGGCGGCCGCCTGCAGGGCCGCCTTCTCGGCCTCTCCGAGAAGGTCGATGCGGGCGGCGAGCACGGCCTGGACAGAGTCTGGAGCGGCGAAGTCGTCCGGGAGCTCGTGGACGTCCCAGCCTCCGTCCTGCTGCTCCACGAGCCCCTGGTCGATCAGCGCCCCGATCAGCTCCTCGACGAAGAACGGGTTGCCCTCCGAGCGTTCGACGAGGAGTGCGCGCAGGCGCGGCGGAAGATTCGCCGCCAGGAGCTCCTCGAGGAGCCGGCCCGCGTCCTCCTCGGTGAGGGACTCGAGGCCGACGATGGTCGAGTTGCGCCGCCCGCCGCCCCACGACGACCGGCTGTCAAGGAGCTCCGGGCGCGCCGTGCAAAGGAGGAGCATAGGGCCGCGGGCGTCACGAAGGATGCGCTCGAGGAGCTCGAGCAGCGGCTCCTCGGCCCAGTGGACGTCCTCGACGAGGACGACGGCCGGGCGCTCGGCCGCGAGCTCAGCGAGGAAGTCGACCCAGGCGTCGTGAAAGCGCTCGCGGGCAGCGAGCGGATGGAGCCCCGTTGCGATGTCGAGCCCCAGCGCGAGGCCGAGGATCTCGCGCTCGCCGAGCCGGGCGCGGACGGTGTCGGCCGGGTCGCTCTCGAGCAGGCCGAGGTGCTCCTTGAGGATCTCCCCGAGCGGCCAGTACGTGATGCCGCGGCCGTACGGGAGGCAGCGGCCGGTCCGGCGCACCGGTTGCGGCGACTCGTCGCCGAGGCGCTCCCAGAACTCGCGGACGAGGCGGGTCTTCCCGACGCCCGCCTCGCCCATGATCGTGACGAGATGGGGTCTTCCCTGCGCCACGGCGCGCCCGTAGGTTGCGCGGAGGAGGTCGAGCTCGCTCTCCCTCCCGACGAAGGCACGCCTCAGGCCGCCCACTCCTCGCGGGCGCATAAGGGAGAGCGCGCGCACGAGCCGCCGGGCGGCGACTCCGCCCGGCTTCCCCTTCGCCTCGACGCGTAGAGGCTCCGCGAACTCGAAGGCACCCCGTGCCACGGCGGCCGTGCGCTCGCCGACGAGGATCTCGCCCTGTGCGGCCGCCTGCTCGAGCCGGGCCGCGACGTTCACGGCGTCCCCCGTCACGAACGAGCCACCCTCGCGCGCACGCCCGACGACGACCTCGCCCGTGTTCACGCCGATGCGGAGCGCGAGCTCGTCCCCGAAGAGCTCCTCGAGCCTCCGGCGCATCGAGAGCGCCGCGTGAAGGGCGCGCTCCGCGTGGTCCTCGTAGGCGGTCGGGGCTCCGAACGCGGCCATGACGGCGTCGCCCGCGAACTTCTCGACGGTCCCTCCGGCCGCCTCCACCTCGGCCGCCATCACCTCGTAGAAGCGGTCGAGCAGGACGCGCGTGCGCTCCGGGTCCTGGCCGTCCGCGAGCTGGGTCGAGCCGACGAGATCGGCGAAGAGGACGGTGGCGAGCTTCCGCTCCTCGCTCGGCGCCGGCGCTTCGACAGGCTCGGCACAGGCTGGGCAGAAGCGCGCGCCGGCGGGAAGCGCAGCGCCGCACGCTGCGCAGTCGGGCATGCGTCGATTCTGACGGGCCTTGCGCCCACGTGGAAGTCGCCTACCGCGCAGATTCGTCCGCGAGCCGCTCGAGCGCCTTCTCCGCGGCCGCCGCGTTGATCCCTGCGTCGCCGATCCCGAGATCCTCGCTCAGGATCTGCACCGTGAGCGTCGCCCGCAGGAACGCCTCCGCGCTCCCCGTCGGCTCGCGTGTCCGCAGGACGAGGAAGGGGCCGAACGCGCGGGCCTCGAAGCTCTCACCCGGCGAGCGTTCGGGGATCGTGAGGCGAACGAGGGAGCGGTCGAGGTGGTCGCTCGCATCGAGCACCCAGACCCCGCGGCCGAGCGGCTCGCCGGCGTCCCGCAGCGCCTCGAGCGCGAGCTCGGGGTCGGCGCGGGGCACGAAGACGCGCCCGAACGGGGCGCCTTCCAGGGCGGCGTCGAGGTAGGTGGGCTCGTAGCCGAAGAGAACGTCGTCCGGCCGACCGGACGAGGAGAGCCAGGCTGCCGCGGCCGAGCGGGCCTCGGTGCGCTCCTCCGGTTCTCCCCCGTAGAGCCAGGGCGTCTTCGAGACGCCCCACGCGAGCTGGAGCGCGACGATGCCGGCTGCTCCGAGTGCGAGTACGTACGGGCGGGCACGCCCCGAGCCTTCTGCCGCCGCCAGAAGGCCTGCTGCCAGCGCCATGGCGAAGAAGGGAAGGACGAAGATGAGGTGTCGAGTCTCGAGGAAGAGCCCAGATCCCGAGCGGGTCGCGGTCAGCGCGACTGCGGGGACGACGACGATCGCCACGGCGAAGATCGCGGCGTCCGGCCTCCGGCGGGCCAGGACGACGGCGCCCGCGAGCGTCAGCAACGCCAACGGGATCGCCGCGGCCGCCCAGCCCGCGCTGAAATCGCCGAGCACCTCCCAGAGGTAGCCGAGCACGTCGAGCGGAGAGCCCAGCTCCGAACGGCTGCCCTCTCCGACACCGACGCCGAAGCGGGAGGCCAGGTGTGCGTAGGTGACCCAGAGCGGCGTGGCGAGGAGGAGGACGGCGCCCGCGGCGGCCAGCGGCCGACGAAGCGGAACGGATCTTCCGCCCAGACGGAGCGCCACCGTGAAGATGCCCTGCGCCGCGAGCACGAGCGCCCCGTACGGCTGGGTGGCGGCGAGCGCGAGGGCGCAGCCCGCCCAAGCTGCCCAGCGCTTCCACGTTCCGCGCTCGAGGCCCCTGACGAGGAGAAGGCACGAGAGGACGCTGGCGAAGAGGAAGAGTCCGTACATCCGCGCGTAGATCCCGTGGAAGAGGAGCGACCAGCTGGCCGCGGCGAGGAGGACGGTGAGGAGCGCGACGCGGCGGCCGGCCAGGCGCGCGACGAGCGCCGCCGTCACGGGGAGGGAGGCGACCGCGAAGACGGCGGAGAGGGCGCGAAGAGCGGCAAGGCTCGCGTCGACGCTCAGGGCGACGTGGGCGAGCAGGTAGTGCAGGGGTGCGCCGCCGCGCTCCCCGAGCACGGCGTCGAACACGTCGGCGAGCGGGCGTCGGCTGACGAAGAAGACGAGCGTCTCGTCTTCGTGCGGCGGCCAGGCGGTGAGACGGAGTGCGAGGAAGAGCCCCACCGCGGCCGTGATCGCTCCGACCCCGAGGCGGTAGCGGTCCCACACCCAGTCGAGCGCTCGGGCTCTTGGCACTCGCTCGGCGCGAGTGCCGGGGGCGGCCGTCCCCCCTGCTAGCATCTCTCGCTGCAAACGCGGCCTTTCTCCCGATGCCCACTTACGAGTACCGCTGCCCTCAGGGCCACACCTTCGAGCTGTTCCAGCGGATGTCCGATCCGCCCGCGTCAGACTGCCAGATCTGCGGTCAGAGCCCGGTCGCCAAGGTGCTCTACCCGGCCGCGATCCACTTCAAAGGCTCGGGCTTCTACTCGACCGACTACGGGCGCGGCAACAAACGCCGTGAGGGCGGCAAGGACGGCGAGGCCCCCGCCTCCGAGGGCGGGGAGAAGAAGAAGCCGGACACGAGCGAGAAGAAGGCCGCGGCCGAGTCCTAGCCTCGTCCGACGAGGCAGCCGGGTCCGAAGGGCCCCGAGCCTGGGGGCGGCGGCTGCGGCGCCGTCTCGCCGGTCACCATGGCGATGACGGAGACGTTCTCCTCGCTCCCCAGGATGACGGACTGCCCGTTCAGGTCGGCGATCGTGCCTCCGAGCCGGCAGCGGATCGTCTCGCTCTCGGGCGTGCGCGACTTCACCCAGCCGAGCTGGATGAGCTCGTTCGCGGAGAGGTCGGTGGCGAGCGGCGCCACCAGGTCGTCCCCGATGAAGGGGAGCCGCAGGAACGTGCCGAAGCTCGTGACCTCGTCCGCGGTGGCCTGGAGCACCTGCTGCTGGCGCTCGCCGCGCGTGATGTCGTTGTCGGCGGGGTCGAGCTGGTTCTGTCGGATGCGCGCGTAGATGAGCGCTCGCCGGCCGTTCATCTTGTGCTCGCCGGGCGTGAAGCGGTAGCCCTCGAAGCGGGCGCACTCCGCCCTCGTCGCGCGCGGGCAGGAGAAGGGGTTGGAGAGGATCCTCTTCTCCACGTCGATCGTGACGCCGCCCAGGGCGTCGATCACGTCCCTGAAGTCGGCGAAGTTCATGACCACGACGTGGTTGATCGGCATCCCGGTGAGCTGGCGCACGGTGTTGACGGCGAGAGTGGAGCCGCCGAAGGCATAGGCGGCATTGACCTTCTCGACTCCGCGATTCGGGATCTCGACCCGGAGGTCGCGCGGGATCGAGAGGAGCGCGATCCGGTTCTCGTCGGGATCCGTGCGGACGAGCAGGATCGCGTCGCTGCGGAACGGCCCCTCCCGGCCTTCCCCCTCGTCCGTTCCCAGGATGAGGATCGTGCTCGGGTTGGAGAGCAGGGAGCCGTCCTGCGGGGCCAGCACGCGCTCCGTGCGGGGGTTGAGGCGGTCGTTCGCCTCCTGGACGCCGCTGCGGAAGGCGAGGTAGCCCAGCACCGCCCAGACGACCACGAGCAGGATCGCCACGAGGACGAGCACGAGCGCGACCCTGAGCCAGCGGCGGCCGCGCCGGCGCGGCTTGGAGCGCCCGCTCCCGCCACGCGGGTCTTCGCCGTCGCCGCGGCGCCGCGACCGATCCCTCGGCGGCTCGTGGCGGACGGGGCCCTTGGCGCGCCCGCCCCGGTAGACGCGGTACGGCTTGTCCTTGGAGGCCACAGCGACCGACTATCGTAGCCGCACGCCATGGTCCCCCAGCGCGTCATCGCGGTCGACCTGGGCGGCACCAAGCTGCTCGCGGGGCTCGTCGACCGCGAGGGCGTGGCGCTTCGGCGCACTGTCCGCCCCACCGACCTCTCCGGCGAGGACGCCCTCCTCGACCAGATCGAGCACGCGATCGGCGAGATCGGGAGCGAGGGCTTCGGCGCCCTCGGCGTGGGCATCCCGTCGACGATCGACCAGCGCGCGGGCCGGGCGGTCTCGTCCGTCAACATCCCGCTCGCAGGGGTCGATCTCCGCGGGCAGCTGGAGCGGCGCTTCCACGTGCCCGTGATGATCGAGAACGACGCGAACGCGGCCGCGCTCGCGGAGCACCGGCTGGGCGCGGGGCGAGGGACGAGGCACATGGTCATGCTCACCCTGGGCACCGGGGTAGGCGGCGGCCTGATCCTCGACGGGAGCCTCTATCGAGGCGCGGTGGGTGCCGCGGGGGAGCTCGGGCACATCACGATCGACGTGGACGGGCCACCCTGCCAGGGGTTCTGCCCGGGCCGCGGCCACCTGGAGGCGCTCGCGTCCGGGAAGGCGGCGGACGCGCTCGTGGAGCAGCTCGCGCGGGAGCGCCCGGAGGGGGATCTGGGGCGCGCGGCGGCGGCCGGTCGCACGGTCGACGCGCGCCTCGCGGTCGACCTGGCAGCTGAGGGGCCCGGTGACGCGCGCGACGCGCTCGAGCACGTGGGCTTCCACCTCGGGGCGGGCATCGCGAGCTTCGTCAACGTCTTCAACCCCGACGTCGTCGTCCTCGGGGGCGGGTTCGCGCGTGCGGGTGACCTCCTCATCGAGCCGGCCCGGCGGGTCGTCGCCGAACGGGCGCTCTCACCGGCGCGGGACCTCGTCCGCATCGTGCCGGCCCTTCTGGGGGTGGAGGCCGGCCTCATCGGCGCCGGGCTGGTCGGCTTCGAGGCCCTGGACGCGGGTTGACGCGGCCGCCCGCCTGATGCCGCTCGTCGTCTGCCCGACGCCCATCGGCAATCTCGAGGACGTCACGCTTCGCGTCCTCCGCGAGCTCGCCGAGGCCGACCTAGTCCTCTGTGAGGACACGCGCCGAACCGGCGTCCTCCTGGCTCGTCACGGCGTCGAGGCGCGGCTCCTCTCCTTCCATCGCCACAACGAGGCGGGACGGACGGCCGAGATCCTGCCGCGGATGGAGGAGGGCGCCCGCATCGCACTGGCGAGCGACGCCGGGCTTCCCGGCGTGAACGACCCCGGCGCGTCCCTGGTGCGGGCCGCGCTCGACCGTGGCGTGCCGGTCACGGTGCTGCCCGGCGCTTCGGCGGTGGAGACCGCTCTCGTCGCCAGCGGCCTCGTGGGAGAGCGCTACACGTTCCTCGGCTATCTCCCGCGTGGGGGAGCCGGGCTGGGACGCCTCTGGCAGGAGCTGGCGGACTGGGAGTGGCCCGCCGTGGCGTTCGAGTCGCCGCGGCGGCTGCCGGCGAGCCTGGGCGGGCTCGCGGCGGCCCATCCGGAGCGGCCGGTCGCCGTCTGCCGCGAGCTGACGAAGCGCTTCGAGGAGGTGGTGCGCGGCTCAGCCCGCGAGGTCGCCGCGCGGTTTCGCGAGCCTCCGAAAGGCGAGGTGACGCTCGTGATCGGCGCGGGCCGGCCCACCCCTTCGCGAGCGAACGAGATCGAGGCGCTTGCGGCCGTGGCCGAGCTCGTCGAAGCGGGGCTCCCGCGTCGCCGGGCGACCGACGTCGTCGCCCGGCTGACCGGCCTCCCTCGCAACCGGCTCTACCGCGACTCGCTGTCGTAAGGCTTCCGGCCCGTTTTCGTCACACTCTCGTTGGTCTTCGGCGGCGAGAGCGATGGTCGAGCCTGCTACGGTCGACTGAGGTTCACGCAGACAACCCAGGAGGCAGGCATGAAGCGTCTGGTCGCCCTGCTTCCGGTCCTGACAGCGCTCCAGGTAGGCGTGCCGCCCGCACTCGCCTGGACCTGGCCCGTCGACGGGCCGGTGCTACGACCCTTCGTCCTCGGAGACGACCCGTACGCGGCGGGACAGCACCGCGGCATCGACGTCGGCGCCACGGCCGGCGCTCCCGTGCGCGCCCCGGCAGCGGGCGCGGTCACGTTCGCCGGCACCGTTCCGGGCGGCGGCCGCACGGTCACGATCCAGACGTCCGGCGGCTACTCCGTGACCCTCGTCCACCTCGGTTCCCTCGGGGTCGGGCGCGGTGCGGCCGTGGCGGAAGGCTCCGCCGTCGGCACGGTCGGCCCGAGCGGCGAGCCGGAGCTGGCGGAACCCTACGTCCACCTCGGCGTCCGGCGGACTGCGGACGAGCACGGCTATCTGGATCCGCTCGCGTTCCTTCCCGTGCGAGCAAGCGAGCCGCCTCCGGAGCCTGAGTCTCCTGCCCGGGATCCCGCTTCCGACGAGCCAGCGGAGGCGGCTCCGCCGGCTGGGTCGCCCGCTTCCGAGCAGCCGCAGGAGGCCACGGGGGACGACCGCTCCGGCTCGGGAGCGCCGGCAACGACCCAGGAGCAGGCCGGTCGCGGGCGGGCCTCGGCGCCGGCGCGTTCCGCCGGCCCTGGCCAGCGATCCGCGCGTCCGGTGCGCGAGCGGCCTCCGACGCGCCTTCGCATGGTGAGCGCCGAGCCAGGCGTGGCCGGCCGCTCGTTCCCGGCGGAGGCTGCGCTCCCGCCCCGTACGCGGCTGGCCTCCTTCGAGCCCGTTGGAGCACCCGCGAGGCGAGGCCGGCCGGCCGCCTCGCCCGTGCGCGGAGAGGCGCGGAAGGAGTCCGGCACCGCACGGACGCGTGACGCGCGCGTAACCGGCGCAGGACTTGCCGCGCTGCTCGCGCTTGCTGGAGGCGTCCGCCTAGCGGTGCGTCGCCGCCAGCTCGGCGATGCAGTTTCGGCAGATCGCCCGTCCTCGGTGTTCCTCCACCGATTCGGACTTGCCGCAGAAGACGCATGCCGACCTCGGCCGGCTCAGGAGGATCGTCTCGTCCTTGACCGAGATCTCAAGCGGATCCTTCTCGACAAGGCCGAACCGCTTGCGGATCTCGATCGGGATGACGATCCGGCCGAGCTCGTCGATGTGACGAATGATGCCCGTCCTTGTCACTCCTCGAGTGGAGCGCAGCTGTGCGCCCATGGCAATCGCTCTCTTCGCTCTCCTCGTTTCCGGGCCCCACGTTCGCACAGCCCGAGGGGCCCGACCGCGTGCTCACCAGTCGATTCCCACCGCCTTCCGTTCCAAACCGCGGGTCGCGGGAGCCGGACGAGGCCGTCCGTATGATGGGCCTCCGTGAGCGTGAAGAACGGCGAGCACATCCTCGTCGCGGTTGCCTGGCCGTATGCGAGCGGGCCCCGCCATATCGGCCATGTCGCGGGCTTCGGCGTGCCCTCGGACGTCTTCGCTCGCTATCACCGGCTCAAGGGAAGCGACGTCCTGATGGTGAGCGGGACGGACGAGCACGGAACGCCTGTGATGGTCGCGGCGGACAAGGAGGGTGTCTCGCCACGGGCGCTGGCCGACCGGTTCAACCGCGTGATCCGCGAGGATCTCCGGCAGCTGGGCCTCTCGTACGACCTCTTCACCCGGACGACGACGCGAAACCACTACCGCGTCGTTCAGGACGTCTTCCGGACGCTCTACGACCGGGGCTACATCGTCGAGCAGACGATGCGTGGAGCCTTCTCGGCTTCGACGGGCCATACGCTGCCGGACCGGTACATCGAAGGAACGTGCCCGCACTGTGGATATACCGACGCTCGGGGCGACCAGTGCGACAACTGCGGACGCCAGCTCGATCCCGTCGACTTGATCGACCCACGCTCGCGGACCGACGGCAAGCCACCTGTCTTCAGGGACACGAGCCATCTCTTCCTCGACCTTCCCGCGTTCGCCGAGCAGCTGGGGGAATGGATCGGCCGGCAGCAGCACTGGCGGCCGAACGTGCGGAACTTCTCCCTGAACCTTCTGGACGACCTCAAGCCCCGCCCGATCACTCGTGATCTGGATTGGGGCGTGCCGATTCCCGTTCCGGGCTACGCCGAGCGGGAGGACAAGAGGATCTACGTCTGGTTCGACGCAGTGACGGGCTATCTCTCGGCGAGCGTCGAGTGGGCGCTGAATCGAGGCGAGCCAGACGCCTGGCGCGCCTGGTGGCAGAACCCCGAGGCGAAGCACTACTACTTCATGGGCAAGGACAACATCGTCTTCCACAGCGTCATCTGGCCGAGCATGCTCCTCGGTTACGGAGAAGGCGGCGCCGTGGGCGCCGGTCGAGGCCGGCTCGAGCTTCCCTACAACATCGTCTCGAGCGAGTACCTGACGATGGAGGGCCGGAAGTTCAGCTCGAGCCGGGGAGTCGTGATCTACGTGAGGGACGTCCTCAGCCGCTACGACCCCGACCCCTTGCGTTACTTCCTGATCGCCGCCGGGCCGGAGACGCAGGACACGGACTTCACCTGGGCGGAGTTCGCTCGCCGGAACAACGACGAGCTCATCGGGAAATGGGGAAACCTTGCGAACCGCACGTTGACGAGCGCTCACCGTCACTTCGGCTGCGTTCCGGAGCCCGGGCCTCTCGCGGAGGCCGATCGCAGCCTCATCGGCGCCCTCGAGCGAGACTTCGCTCACATCGGCGCCTTGATCGAGGGCGCGGCGTTCCGCTCGGCGATTCGAGACATCATGGGGTGGGTCGACAGGGTGAACCAGTACCTCCACGCACAGGCGCCCTGGGAGGCAATCGACCGAGATCGGGAGCGTGCGGGAACGGTTCTGTACGTGGCGCTCCGGGCGATTGACAACCTGAAGATCTGGTTCACGCCCTTCCTCCCCTTCACGTGCCAGGCATTGCACGAGCTGCTCGGCTACGACCACCTTCTCGCTGGACCACTCGAGTTCCGAGAGGAGGGAGGCGAGGAGGACGCGCACGAGATCCTGACCGGGGACTACGGAAGCTGGGCCGGGCGGTGGGAGCCGAGTGAGCTTCCTGCCGGCCAGCGGCTTGCGCCCCCGCGACCGCTCTTCAAGAAGCTGGATCCGGAGACCGTCGTGGCCGAGGAGCTCGCCCGCATGGAGCACGCCGCCGCCGCCGCCGCGGCGTGATCGACACCCACGCTCACCTCGACGCGTACGGGGACGCGGTCGAGGTCGTCGAGCGCGCCCGCGAGGCGGGTGTCACGCGGATCGTCGCGGTCGGCTCGGGTGTCGACTCCTGCCGGACGACACTGAAGATCTGCGAGCGCGAGGACGGCGTCTTCGCGGCGCTCGGGCTCCACCCCCACCAGGCCGGGGACGCCGGCGGAGCGGAGCTGGACGAGCTGCGCCGGCTCCTCGAGCACCCGAAGGCGGTCGCCGTCGGCGAGACCGGGCTCGACCACTACCGCGACTACGCCCCGCGGGACCGGCAGGCGGCGCTCTTCCGGGCGCAGGTCGAGCTCGCCGCCGAAGTCGGCAAGCCGCTCGTCGTCCACTCCCGGGCCGCCGAGGCGGAGACGGCCGCCGTGCTCGCCGAGGCACCGGCTCATGTGCCGGTCGTGCTCCACTGCTTCTCCTCGAGCGCCCTGCTGGAGCCTGCCCTCGAGCACGGGTGGTACGTCTCCTTCGCGGGCAACGTGACGTACCCGAAGGCGCCCGACTTGAGGTCGGCGGCGGCGCGCGTTCCGGCAGAGAGGCTCCTTGCCGAGACGGACAGCCCCTATCTCGCGCCGCAGCCCGTGCGCGGCGAGCGGAACGAGCCCGCGCACGTCGTCCACACGCTCGCGGCGCTCGCCGAGGCGCGGAAGGACGATCCAGCGGAGCTCGAGCGAGCGATCGAGGCGAACGCGGCCGCGGCGTTCGGGCTGCCTGAGGTTGGCGGATGAGCCTCCCGGTCGTCCCCGACCGTCAGCTCGGCCAGCACTTCCTGGTCGACGAGAACATCCTCGGCGTAGCCGGACGTCTGGCCGGGCTCGCGCCGGACGACGCCGTCCTCGAGGTGGGCGCCGGCCTGGGCGTCCTGACGGCCTACCTCGCCGATCGGGTCGGCGTTGTGCACGCGGTCGAGCTCGACCGGCGCCTCGAGCCGCATCTGCGGGAGCGGCTCGCGGGCCATGGCAACGTGCAGCTCGTGTTCGGGGACGCGCTGGCTCTCCCGCTCGGCGAGCTCGACCCGCCGGCGACGAAGCTCGTCGCCAACCTCCCGTACCAGATCGCGACGCCACTCGTCGCCGAGAGCCTCGGCGGCCTTCCCGGCGTTCGGCTGTGGTGCGTCATGGTGCAGCGCGAGGTGGCGGACCGCTTCTTCGCGCAGCCGGGGACGAAGAGCTACGGCGCCGTCTCCGTCCTCGTCCAGCTGACGGCAGAGCGCGTCGGCTTCCATCCGGTCGCGCGGACGTGCTTCCGCCCGCCCCCGAATGTCGATTCGGCCCTGGTCGCCTTCCGCCGCCGCCGTGACTGGGGAGCCGAGCTCGAGTCGGTCCGGGAGACGGTGCATGCGGCCTTCGGCCACCGGCGAAAGACGCTCGCCAACTCGTTCGAGCTGGCGGGCGTGCCGCGGGAACGCGTCCTCGCCGCGCTTGTCGAGCTCGGCGCACCCAGGGACGCGAGGGCGGAGTCCCTGGCTCCGACGGAGTTTCTCCGCCTGGCCGAGCTGCTCGGATGAGCCGGCTCCCCGCGGCGGCCAAGATCAACCTCGCGCTCGCCGTCGGCGGCCGCCGCCCGGACGGCCTGCACGAGCTCGTCACCGTCATGCAGCGCGTCGACCTCTGCGACGACGTCGAGCTGGAGGCCGGGCCGGGGCTCGAAGTCACGGGCTTCCCGGAGGACACGATCGTGCGGGCCGCTCTCGAGCGTCTGGCCGACGCGGCCGGCGCGCCGCCCGCCTTTCGCGCGCGGATCCGCAAGCGCATCCCCGTCGCGGCCGGCCTCGGCGGCGGAAGCGCGGATGCGGCAGCGGCCCTCGTCCTGGCCAACCGGACCCTGGCCTCGCCGCTCCCGAGGGAGCGGCTGCTCGCGGTGGCCGCCTCGGTGGGCGCGGACGTCCCCTTCTTCCTCGAGCCGGGCCCCAAGCTGGCCGAGGGCGCGGGAGAGCAGCTCACTCCGCTCGAGCTGCCGCAGGACTACTGGGTCTTGATAGCCCTTCCGCGCCGCGCGAAGAAGGGCTCGACCGAGGAGATGTACGCGCGCTTCGACGAGCTCGGGGGTGCGTCAGGATTCGAAGGGCGACGGCAGGCGCTGCTCGAGGGACTCGCGGCCGTGCGGCGCCCCCGCGACTTCTCCGCCTTCCCGGCGAACGACTTCTCGGAGGCGGCGGGCCCCGTGCCGTTCGTCCGGGAGCTCCGTGCCGCCGGTGCTTTCCGCGCCGACCTCTCCGGCGCCGGCCCGGCGGTCTACGGCCTCTTTCACCGGCTGGAGCAGGCGAGGGCGACGGCGAAACGCTTCCGCGGCGAGGCCCGGACCTGGGTCGCCGCACCCGTCTGGTAACGTCGCCGCGTGACGACCTATCCAGTCCTCGAGCACCGGGAAAGCCGCATGGGGCGGTGGGTGCGGCCCAGGAGGCTTCGCATCGCCCTCTTCGTCGGCGTCGTCGAGACGCTGTTGGTCCTCCTCAACGGGCTCGGCTGGTTCTGGGTTCTCGGCGCCGCGGTTCTCGCCGTCGGTTTCCACTTCCTCGTCGGCCGCCGCGCACGGTTCCACTCCGTCCGCGAGATCTCGTGGATCGTGGCGGTCTCCCAGCTCATCGCCGTCGTCGTTCCCCTGCTCTGGGAGCTCGTCAAGTTCCTGGCGATCACGGTGCTCGTCATCCTCGCGCTCGTCCTGCTGGTGATGCTCCTCGTGGACCGGCGCAACTAGGCTTGCCGTGGCGCTGGGGCGTAGCCAAGAGGTAAGGCAGCGGGTTTTCAGCGTGGTGGAACCCCTGGTTCCCCCACGAGCCCCCTCCTCTGGGTGGCCGACTAGGCTTGCCGTGGCGCTGGGGCGTAGCCAAGAGGTAAGGCAGCGGGTTTTGGTCCCGTGACCGGAGGTTCGAATCCTCCCGCCCCAGCCATGATTCCCGCCTGGTGACGCGCACGCCTCTGGCAGCGGTCGTCCTGGCGGCCGGCCTCGGCACCCGGATGCGCTCGCGGCGGCCGAAGCACCTCCACCTGCTCCTCGGACGCCGGCTGGTCGACTGGGTGGTGGGGGCGGCCCAGGGGCTCGGGCCGGATCCGCTCGTCGTCGTCGCGTCGCCGGATACGCGCGCGGAGCTCGAGGAGACGCTGCCGGACGGCGTTCTCGTCGCCGTCCAGGACGAGCCGCGCGGCACGGGCGACGGCGCCGCGGCGGCGCGCGACTCCCTCGAGGGCTTCGAGGGAGACGTGCTCGTCCTGGCCGGCGATGCGCCCCTCCTCACCACGGCGGTGCTCGAGGAGCTCCTCGTCACGCACCGGCGCGAGGGCGCGGCCGTGACCGTCCTCTCCTTCGAGGCGGACGAGCCGGGCTCGTACGGCCGCATCCTCCGCGACGAGGCCGGCCGGCTGTGCGCCATCGTCGAGGCGGGCGACGCTTCGCCGGCGGAGCTCGAGATCCGCGAGCTCAACTCCTCCATCTACGTCTTCGGCGCACACGACCTCTGGAGCGCGCTCGAGCGCCTCGCTCCCGACAACACGCAGGGCGAGCTCTACCTCACGGACGCCGTCCGCCACCTCGCGGATGACGGCCGGCCCGCATCCGTGTACCGTGCGACGGACCCACGTGCCGGCGAAGGCGTGAACACCCAGGCAGACCTCGCGGCCGCCGGAGCCCAGCTCCGGGACGACATCCTCCGCGGTCACATGGAGGCCGGCGTCACCATCGTCGACCCGGCCACGACCTGGGTCGAGCCCGACGTCGCCATCGAGCCCGACACGGTCATCCATCCCTTCACCGTCCTGCGCGGGCGCACGATCGTGCGCGAGGGCGCCGAGATCGGGTCGCACGTCGTCGCCGTGGACGCGGAGATCGGCGCGGGCGCGCTCGTCGGTCCCTTCTGTTACCTTCGCCCTGGAACGGTGCTCGAGGCAGGGGCCAAGGCCGGCACGTTCGTGGAGATCAAGAACTCTCACATCGGTGCAGGCGCCAAGGTGCCGCACATGTCCTACATCGGTGACGCCGAGGTGGGCGAAGGAACGAACGTCGGCGCCGGCGCGATCACCGCAAACTACCCCCACCAGCCGGGGCGGCCGAAGGGGAAGACGGCGATCGGCCGGAACGTCAGGACGGGCGTTCACAATTCGTTCATGGCTCCCGTGACCATCGGCGACGACTCCTGGACGGCGGCGGGCTCGGTCCTCACCGACGACGTCCCGCCCGAGTCGCTCGCGGGCTTCCCGCCGCGCCAGGTGACGAAGGAGGGCTATCTGCGTGGAGACCGGAACGACTGAGCTCGCCCTGCCGGGCCTGGAGATTCCGCCCGAGCCCAAGCCCCAGCCGAGCGGCGAGCGCGGCCGCTGGATCGAGCGCGGCCCCTCGGGCAAGCTGATGCTCTTCTCCGGGCGCTCGAACCCGGTGCTCGCGGGCAAGATCGCCGACCAGCTCAACATCGAGCTCGGCGACGTGGAGCTGAAGACGTTCTCGAACGGCGAGACGTACTGCCGCTACCGCGAGTCGATTCGCGGCGCCGACGTCTTCATCGTCCAGTCCTGCTACGGGCGCCCGACGAACGACTACCTGTGGGAGCTCCTGACAATGATCCAGGCGGCGAAGCTCGCCTCCGCCAACCGGATCACGGCCGTCGTCCCCTGGTATCCGTACTCGCGGCAGGACAAGAAGTCCTCCCCGCGGGAGCCGATCACGGCGAAGCTCCTCGCCGACGTCCTCGAGGCGGCCGGCGTCGACCGCGTGCTGACGATGGACCTGCACGCGGGCCAGATCCAGGGCTTCTTCCGCATCCCCGTCGACCACATGACCGCGCTGCCGCTCTTCGCACGCTACTACCGCGAGTCGCTCGCCCTCCACGGGGACGGAGTGGTCGCCGTCTCGCCGGACCCCGGACGGGCCAAGATGGCGAACAAGTTCGCGCAGATGCTCGAGGCGGAGTTCGCGATCATGAACAAGAACCGTCCGGCGCACGACGTCGCAGTCGTCACCGAGGTGATCGGCGACGTGCGCGGGAAGGTCGCAATCCTGAGCGACGACCTCATCGTCACCGGGAGCACCCTCGTCACGGGGGCCGCTGCGCTCAAGGAGGCGGGCGCGACGGCGGTGTACGCCTGCGCGACGCACGGTCTCTTCCCGGACGACTCGCTCGACAAGCTCGCGGCCAGCGAGCTGGCGGGCATCGCCCTGACCGACACGGTTCCGATCAATGAGCTCGACCGGCCGGCCAAGATGACCGTCCTGAGCGTGTCCGGGATCCTCGCAGAGACGATCCAGAACGTCTTCTCGGACGAGTCGGTCTCGGCCATCTTCGCCGGCGAGAACCAGCTCTTCTAGCCGGAACGGCTCGACAATACGGGTCCGCCCCGTCGTCTCTCGCGACCTTTCTGGTCGTCGGCGCCCCGAGTCGGGCGCGCGTCAAAGGGCGGGCGCCGGAGCCTGCGGCCGACACCGGCGCCCACCCAAGACGCCAGGCAGTATGCCTTGTGCGTATCCGATCAAGCCCGCCGGAAAACCTCTACGAGATCCCGGAAGGGACGCCGGGGCAGTCCAGCTCGCGTGCGACGTCCGGAATCGGAGAGAGCCGCGGTGCAGCTCTCTCCGACGGATGGATCGGCTACTGCGCGCGGGCGAGCCGGAGCGCGTTCAACCGTGCCGAGGAGCGCATTGGCGCTGGATTGGCGAGCCTCCGGAACTTCGTTCTGCAGGCCCGGGTGTTCCTCACCGTGAGGACCCTCAGATCGAACGGCATGCCGTACGCGAGATCGATGCCCGTCACGGCGCCCCAGTTGACGAGGGGCTCGGTGGGGAACGTGTCTGGATCCGAGGGGTCGAACACGGGCTCGTCGTTGATCCCGAACCAGGCGTAGTCCGGAAATTGGGCCATTGGCGCCCAGGCCATGCAGCTCAGCTTGCCTTCGAGCGCACCGACGCGATGCTTCAGCGTGTGTCGCGCCGAGGCCGCCGGCGCCAGCAGGACGGCGGCGAGCGCCGCCGTCATCACGAGAACGACGAGCCCGTCATCACGAGAACGACCAGCCTCTTCATTCGCTCTGCCTCCTCTCCCGCCGCGGCGGGTCCGACTCTCGGACGAACTCTGTGACGGGGGCGAGCCTCAGGGCAATCGGCCGTTCGGCTAGTCTCGCGGCGGATTTGTAAACGGGCGCGAAGTCTCCGGCTCGCGGGCCGGCCGGCCGCTGCAACGCCTTCGCTAGACTGGCCGCCGGACATGGCCGGCGAACGCATCCAGCTCGACGTCAAGCCCCGCGAGACGGGCGGGAGCGCCGAGTCGCGGCGTCTGCGCGCGGGCGGATTCGTTCCCGGCGTTCTCTACGGAGGCGGCAAGAAGGCGCATCCGTTCTGCGTCGAGGAGCGCGAGTTGCGCCGCGTCCTCACCGGCGACCACGGGCTGCACGCGATCCTCGACGTCGTCTTCGACGGCCAGAAGACGGCTCACCACGCGGTGCTCAAGGAGTACCAGCTCGACCCGACGCGGGCGCGGCTCCTCCACATCGACCTGCACGAGGTGCGGCTCGACCAGCCGATCCAGGCGCAGGTGGTAGTCGACCTCAGGGGCGAATCCGAGGGCGTCAAGGAGGGCGGCGTCCTCACCCAGGTCTCCCGCGAGGTCAACGTCGAGGCCCTGCCCATGGAGGTTCCGGATCGGCTCGAGCTGGACATCTCCGCCATGGCCATCGGCGACAGCCTGCGCGTGAGCGACCTGCGCGCTCCGGAGGGCGTGACCCTCCTCGACGATGCGGAGACGGTACTCGCCACGGTGACGCCGCCGACGAAGGTCGAGCTGCCCGAAGAGATGGTCGAAGAGGAGGAGGAGGCCGAGGCCCTCGAGGGCGAGGTTCCCGAGGGAGAGATGCCGGAGGGCGCGGCCGAGCCGGAGGCGGAGGGCGCCGGCGAAGAGCAGACGACCGAGGGCTAGTAGCTCGTGCGCTTGTTCCGTCGGGGCGAGCAGGCCTCGACGCTCGACTTGCTGGTCGCCGGGCTCGGAAATCCAGGGCGCGAGCACGCCCGCACGCGCCACAACATCGGTTTCATGGTCTGCGACGAGCTGGCCGGCCGGCACGGCGGCTCGTTCCGGTCGAAGTTCTCCGGCGACCTCGCGGAGCTCCGCCTCGAGGGGCGGCGGGCCGCGCTCCTGAAGCCCCAGACCTACATGAACGAGTCGGGACGCTCGGTGGGCGCAGCCGTGCGCTTCTTCAAACTCCCGCCCGAGCAGCTTCTCGTCCTCCACGACGACGCCGACCTCGAGCCGGGCCGTCTCCAGGCCCGCCTCGGCGGCGGCCTTGCCGGGCACAACGGCCTCCGCTCGCTCGCGCAGCATCTGAAGACGCAGGAGTTTCTCCGCCTCCGAATCGGCGTGGGACGGCCCGAGCGCGGCGACCCGCGACCGGTGGCCGACTTCGTGCTCTCGCCCTTCGACGCGCACGTCGACGTGGAGGCGCTCGTGGCGCGGGCCGCCGACGCGGTAGAGGCGCTCGCGCGCGAAGGTCTCGAGGAGACGCAGAACCGCTTCAACGAGCGCGCCTGATCCGGTGACGATCTCGGCACGTTCCGCGGGCCATGCGCGCGCCCGCGAGCGATAGGCTGGAACCGGAGGGAGGTTCGCGGCGGCCCCCGCGCCCGCGTGCGAAAAGGACCAGGAACGGGCCGCCCGGAGGCGGCCCGCTGAGAGAGGCTCCGTCGCCGTAGCGGCCCGACGCCGGGGCTCAGCCCTTCTCTTCGGCAGATCGGCCCGCCGACCTTAGGCTCGCGCGCCCGTTCGCACCGGCCCTACGAGACCAGGGCGGCGGGGAGGTGCTCCTCGTCGATCCGGACGCGCACGTAGAGACCCCCGCCCTGCGCGCGCCCGTATTCGACGCGCATCGCGTCCGGCGGCACCTCCACGAGAGCTTCCGCGTGCTCGTTCCGCCAGCGCCGGTATGCGTCGTCCGCGCCCGGGGGCTCGAAGGACGCGACCAGTCTCGGCCGCGTCCCGATGGGGAGGAGCTCACCCGCCATCGGGCCATCGTACGCTCTCGACAGACGGCTACGATTGGCTCCGCGGAACGGCTCGTTCCGCCAGTCACCGTGGACCAGCTCGCCCGCACCCGAGAGCCAACCCTCGCCGTTCTCGCGCGCGCCCTCGCGGACGGCGAGCGCCTGCAGCGCTTCGCGGCGGCGCCCGCGCCTGCACGCGTCTCCGAGCCGCTCTTGCCTCTCTTCCTCGCCGCGCTCCACCTCGTGCGCGGCGGCCCCCTCGTCTGCCTCCTCCCGGACGACGCTGACGCCCGCGACGTCGCCGAGGCTGCCGGCTGGTTCCTCGGCGAGGACCGGGTCGGCCTCTTCGCCTCGCGGGGAGTCCGCTGGGGAAGCGGCCTCGAGCCGCCGCCGCACCTGGTGGGGGAGCGCGCCCGCGCCCTCGAGGTGCTCGGCGCCGGAGGTCTTCTCTGCGCGTCCGCGATCGGGGCGGCCGAGGGCGCTCCGCCCGCGGAGGCCCGCCCGGAGCCGCTTCCCCTCCGGGTCGGCGACGAGCCCGGCGTCGAGGAGCTCGTCGAGCGGCTGGCTCTCGCCGGTTACGAACGGGTCGAGCAGGCTCAGGAGCGCGGCCAGGTCGCCGTGCGGGGCGGCATCGTCGACGTCTTCCCTTCGACGGGCCGGGAGCCCGTGCGCATCGAGCTCTTCGGGGACGAGATCGAGTCCCTACGCGCGTTCTCGCCCTTCACGCAGCGAACGCTGCACGCCCTTGACGAGGCGACGGTCTATCCGGCCGCGGAGCGCCGACTCGACCTCGTCCAGCCCTGGCTCGGCGACGAGGGGGAGGTGCGTCCCGCACCGAGGGACCTCGTGGCCCCGCTGCCTCCGCCGGACCTGGTCTGGCAGGCCGAGGACGCCCGCGAGGCGGTCCGGGAAGAGCTCAGCCTCGACCTCGGCCTGGCCGGCGCGGTCGAGCTCTCTCAGCTCCCCGCCGGACAGCCGTACTCCTTCGAGGCGCAGCGCCCTGCGGTGGCCGCTCGAGGCCTCGCCGAGGCCGAGCGGGACCTCCTCGCGTACGTCCGGGGTGGCAACCGGGTCGTGGTCGCGTTCGCCCACCGTGGGGAGGCGCTTCGCACGACGGGGCTCCTCCGGAAGATCGAGCCCGTCCTGCTCGAGCCGGGCGACCCGCTGCCGGACGAGCCGGCGCTCTTCTTTGCAGTCTCGCCGGCGCGGCGCGGAGTCGTGCTCCGCGAGCTCGACTTCGTCCTCCTCCCCGACACGCAGGTCTTCCGCAAGCGACCGCCGCGCGCGGACGTCCGTCTCGGCCGCGCGCTCCAGAGCTTCGCCGACCTCCGTACGGGCGACTACGTCGTCCACGAGGACCACGGCGTCGCCGAGCTTCTCGGCTTCGAGACGAAGACGGTCGCCGGGGTCACGCGCGACTATCTCTTCCTCGGCTTCCGGGGTGACGACCGGCTCTACGTCCCCCACGAGCAGATAGGCAAGGTCTCCCGTTACGTCGGCGCGGACGGGCACGTCCCGGCGCTCTCCCGCCTGGGCGGCAAGGCCTGGCAGAACCTGAAGTCGCGCGCCCGCGCGGGCGCGCGCGAGCTCGCCGGCGAGCTCCTCGCCCTCTACGCTCGCCGCCAGCGGGCGGCCGGAGTTGCCTACGACGTCGACGGGGACCTGCTCGAGCAGGTCGAGGCGAGCTTCGCCTACGAGGAGACGCCCGACCAGCAGGCGGCGATCGAGGCGGTCAAGGAGGACCTCGAGTCGGCGCGCCCGATGGACCGCCTCGTCTGCGGCGACGTCGGCTTCGGCAAGACCGAGGTGGCCGTGCGGGCCGCCTTCGCCGTGGCGGCGAACGGGAAGCAGACGCTCTTCCTCGCGCCGACGACGATCCTCGCCCAGCAGCACTGGAACACCTTCCGGGAGCGCTACCGCGACCTGCCCGTCAACGTCGAGATGGTGTCGCGCTTCCGCAGGCCGTCCGACGTCAAGGGCGTCCTCCGCGAGTACGCCGAGGGCAAGGTGGACGTTCTCATCGGCACTCACCGCGTCCTCTCGCGGGACGTCGTGCCCAGGCAGCTCGGCTTGGTCGTCGTCGACGAGGAGCAGCGCTTCGGCGTCGCGCAGAAGGAGCTCCTCCGCCAGCTCCGCCTCGAGGTCGACGTTCTCTCCCTCTCTGCCACGCCGATTCCGCGGACGCTGCACATGTCGCTCTCCGGTCTGCGGGACATCAGCGTCATCGAGACGCCGCCCCAGGGCCGGCGCCCCATCCGGACGCACGTCGGCGAGTACGACGAAGACATCATCCGCCTCGCGCTGGCGCGCGAGGCGGAGAGAGGGGGACAGTCGTTCTACCTGCACAACCGCGTGGAGACGATCGACGAAGCCGCAGAGAAGCTCAGGCAGATGTGTCCCGAGCTCCGCTTCCTCGTCGTGCACGGCCAGATGCCCGAGCGGGAGCTCGAGAGCCACATGCTCTCGTTCCTCGCAGGGGACGCGGACGTGCTCGTGTCGACCACGATCATCGAATCCGGGCTAGACATCCCGCAGGCGAACACGCTGATCGTCGAGCGCGCCGACGCGCTCGGCCTCGCGCAGCTGTACCAGATCCGCGGGCGCGTGGGCCGGAGCGACGTGACCGCGCACGCCTACCTCTTCTACCCGGACGGAACTGAGCTGACTCAGGAGGCGCGTGCCCGGCTCGCCACGCTCGCCGACCACACGGAGCTGGGCGCGGGCTTCGCCATCGCCATGCGGGACCTCGAGATCCGGGGTGCGGGCGACCTCCTCGGCGCCGAGCAGTCCGGCCACGTAGCCGCAATCGGCTTCGAGCTCTACGTCGAGCTCCTCGGCGAGGCGGTGGCCGAGCTCACCGACACCCGTCGCGCCGTCGCGCGCCCGGTGCGGGTGGACGCGCAGATCGACGCGTACGTGCCATCGGACTACGTCGCCGCGGAGGCGCAGAAGATCGACCTCCATCGCCGGCTTGCCCTCGCCGAGTCGGAGGACGAGCTGCGCGAGCTCTCGGCGGCGACCGAGGACCGCTTCGGGCCGCTGCCGGAGCCGGTCGAGAGCCTCTTCGCCATCCAGGAGGCGAAGCTCCGGCTGGCGCGAATCGGGGCCGACTACCTGGTGTTCCGCGGCGGCAAGGCCGTGGTCGGCCCGCTCGTGCTCGGCTCCGCCGAGCTCCGCGAGCTCCGGCGCACGCTCGACACGGCCGTGTACTCGAGCGCCGCGCGCGAGGTCTCCCTTCGCGGCGAGCGGTTCGAGCGGGCGCTCGCGCTGGTCGATGGTATCCTCGAGCTACGGCTGTCGGCCTGAAGCCGTTTTTTCTATGCCCTTTTCCCGCAGCATCCTCGCCCTGTTGGCAGCGCTGGTCGTCGCGCTCGCAGCCGCGGCCTGCGGGGGCGGCGACGAGGAGTCCGCCGAGGAGGTCCCCGCCGACGCGATCGCGGTCGTCGGCGAAAGGGAGATCTCGCGCGCCGACTACGACCGGCTGCTGGACCAGGCCGAGCAGACCTTCGAGGCGCGCGAGCAGGAGTTCCCGCAGACGGGGACTCCCGAGTTCGAGCAGCTCAGACAGGCCATCGTCCGCAGCCTCATCGAGCAGAAGCAGTTCGAGGTCGGCGCGGAGGAGTTTGGCATCGACGTAACCGACGAGGAGGTCGACGAGCGCCTCGAGGAGCTCAAGGAGCAGTTCTTCGAGGGCGACGAGGAGAAGTACCAGACCGAGCTCGAGAACCAGGGCCTCTCCGAAGACCAGGTCCGCGACGACGTCCGCTCGCGTCTCCTCTCCGAGAAGATCTTCGAGGAGGTCACGAAGGACGTCGAGGTGACCGACCAGGCGGTCGAGGACTACTACGAGCAGAACAAGGCGCAGTTCGAGACGCCCGCGACACGCGTCGTGCGGCACATCCTCGTGGAGAAGAAGGCGAGGGCCGACGACATCCACCAGCAGCTCCGCGACGGCGGGAACTTCGCCTCGCTCGCTCGAAGGTTCTCTCAGGATCAAACGTCCAAGGAGCAGGGGGGCAGGTTCGAGGTGCAGCGGGGCGCGACGGCTCCGCCCTTCGACAGGACGGCGTTCTCACTCGAGACCGGCGAGCTGGCCAGACCGGTGAAGACGCAGTTCGGCTGGCACGTGATCGAGGCCGTCTCGGCCGTGAAGCCGAAGTCGAGCCGGCCGCTCTCCGAGGTCGAGGCGGACATCCGCCAGCAGCTTCTCCAGCAGAGGCAGAACGAGGCGATGAACGAGTGGGTCGAGGAGCTCCGGGAGCGGCTCGAGGACGACACCGCGTACGCGGTCGGCTTCAGACCTGCGGCCCCTCAGACCACGACCGGCGCCGCGACCGAGCCGGGCGAGACCGAAACCGGCGAGTAGCCGGGTGGGCGGCGGCGACGGCCTCGGACGGGCGCTCGTCGATCTGCAGGAGCTGGCCGAGCGGCTGCGCCGCGACTGTCCCTGGGATCGCGCGCAGACGGCGGGGACGATCGTTCCGCACACGGTCGAGGAGGCCTACGAAGTCGCGGACGCCGCACTCGCGGCCGACGACGAGAAGCTACTCGACGAGCTCGGTGACCTCCTCTTCCAGACGTTCTTCCTCGCGCTCCTGCTCGAGGAGCGGGGCGCCGGGGACCTCACGACGGTCGCACGCGGCATCCACGACAAGCTCGTCCGCCGCCATCCGCACGTCTTTTCATCGTCTGGCGAGCTGCGCTCGCCGGACGAAGTGAAAGCGCGCTGGGAGACGCTCAAAACTGATCAGGAAGGACGCGAAGGGATCTTCCACCACGTCCCCGAAACGTTCCCGGCGCTCCTCTACGCGGGCAAGGTCCAGCGCCGCGCGGCGGCCGTCGGCTTCGACTACCCGGACGTCGAAGACGCGCTCGCCGATCTCAACGATGAGCTCGCCGAGCTCCGCGAGGCGCTCGGGATTGCGCCGGAAACGCCCGCGGAGACGGAGCCAGACCCGCATGTCCTCGAGGAGGTCGGAGACGTTCTCTTCGCGGCCGTCAACGTCGCCCGGCGGCTGAACGTCGACCCGGAGCTCGCCCTGCGGGCGATGAGCGACCGTTTCGTCGCGCGCGTCGGGCGCGCGGCCGAGCTCGCCGAGGAGGAGGGCCGCTCCTGGACGCAGCTGCCGCTCGACGAGCAGGACCGCTACTTCGACCGGGCCAAGGAGGCGCTCGCGTGAAGGTCGCCGGCGTTCGCGCCCGCCAGATCCTGGATTCGCGCGGGAACCCGACCGTCGAAGTCGAGCTGCGGCTCGAATCCGGCGCTCTCGGCCGGGCGGCCGTGCCCTCCGGCGCTTCCACCGGGCAGTTCGAGGCGGTCGAGCTTCGCGACGGCGACAAGGGCGTCTACCGCGGCAAGAGCGTCCGGCGCGCGGTGGAGAACGTGCAGGGAGAGATCCAGCAGGCGCTCATGGGCATGGACGCGTCCGATCAGGAAGCCGTCGATCGCCGTCTCATCGAGCTGGACGGGACGTCGAACAAGGGCCGCCTCGGCGCCAACGCCATTCTGGGCTGTTCGCTGGCCGCGGCGAAAGCCGCGGCCAGCGAGGCGAGAAAGCCGCTCTACGCCTGGCTCGGCGGCGAGAACGCGCGCGTGCTACCCGTGCCGATGCTGAACGTCGTCAACGGTGGGGCTCACGCGCAGAACTCACTCGACCTCCAGGAGTTCATGGTCGTTCCCGCCGGCGCCGAGTCCTTCTCCGAGGCCCTCCGCATCGGCGCGGAGACCTTTCACGCGCTCAAGGACCTCCTGCACGAGCGGGGTCTGGCGACGGCGGTGGGCGACGAGGGCGGGTTCGCCCCCGACCTCGCGTCGACGGAGGAGGCGATCGCAACCGTGCTCGAGGCGGCCGAGCGCGCCGGCCACCGGGAGCGGGTCGGGCTCGCGCTCGACCCGGCCACGACGGAGCTCTGGAGCGCCGGCGGCTACCGTCTCGAGGGCGTGGATCGCGAGCTCGACTCGGCGGGGATGATCGAGCTCTGGGAGGACCTCGTCTCGCGCTACCCGGTCCTCTCGATCGAGGACGGGCTGGCCGAGGAGGAGTGGGAGGCCTGGGAAGCGCTCACGGAACGGCTCGGCGACCGCGTCCAGCTTGTCGGGGACGACCTCTTCGTCACGAACGTGGAACGCCTGAGGCGCGGCATCGAGGAGCGCGTCGCGAACGCGATCCTCGTCAAGCTGAACCAGATCGGGACGCTGACCGAGACCCTTGGGGCGATCGAGCTCGCCCGCGCGAACGGCTATGCCGCGGTCATCTCGCACCGCTCGGGCGAGACCGAGGACACGACGATCGCCGACCTCGCCGTGGCCACGGGTACCGGCCAGATCAAGACGGGGGCGCCGTCCCGAACCGACCGCGTCGCGAAGTACAACCAGCTCCTGAGGATCGAGGAGGAGCTGGGCGAGCGGGCGGTGTATCCGGGCTGGGACGCGTTCCCGCGGGCGCCGCGCTAAGGAGGGGGCTCGCGGGGGAACCATGGGTTCCCCCGCGTTGAACCAGCTCCTGAGGATCGAGGAGGAGCTGGGCGAGCGGGCGGTGTATCCGGGCTGGGACGCGTTTCCGCGGGCGCCGCGCTAAGGAGGGGGCTCGCGGGGGAACCATGGGTTCCCCCGCGTTGAACCAGCTCCTGAGGATCGAGGAGGAGCTGGGTGAGCGGGCGGTGTATCCGGGCTGGGACGCGTTCCCGCGGGCAGGAAAGGCGGCCCCCAGCGGCTAACGTGACGGCGTGGACATCGGTTCGCGTCGCACGAAGATCGTCTGCACGATCGGGCCGGCGTCGTCGTCGGCGCAGGCGATCGACCGTCTGGTCGCAGCCGGGATGGACGCGGCGCGCCTCAACTTCTCGCACGGCACCCGCGAAGAGCACGCCGAGCGTGTCCGGCTGCTGCGCGACGCGCAGGAGCGGGCGCGTCGGCCGCTCGCGCTGATGGGCGACCTCCAGGGCCCCAAGATCCGGATCGGCGAGCTCGAGCGCCCCCGGGTACTGGTCGAGGGTGACGACGTCGTCGTCGCGGGGGAGGGCAGCGGCCACGTCGACGACCTGCCGGTCAGCCCGGCTGCGCTCACGCAAGTGCTCCATGCGGGACACGAGCTCCTGATCGACGACGGGCTCGTTCGCCTGCGCGTCGACGAGGTGGACGACGGCCGGGCGCGCACGACTGTGCTCGTCGGCGGGGTGGTCGGCGCGCACAAGGGCGTGAACCTCCCAGGCGTTGCGATTCCCGTGCCCTCGCTTACCGAGAAGGACTTGCGCGATCTCGAGTTCGGCCTCGAGCTCGGCGTCGACTACGTCGCGCTCTCGTTCGTGCGCGCGGCTGCCGACGTGCACGGCCTCCGCGAGCTCCTGCACACGGCCGGCTCGCGCGCTCTCGTCGTCGCCAAGATCGAGAAGGCGGAGGCGCTCGACGAGCTCGACGCGATCATCACCGCCTCCGACGCGGTCATGGTCGCTCGCGGAGATCTCGGGGTAGAGATCGGCCCGGCCGCCGTCCCGCTCGTGCAGAAGCGGATCATCCTCTCGGCCCTCGAGCACGGGAAGCCGGCCATCACGGCGACACAGATGCTCGAGTCCATGATGCGCCATCCCGAGCCGACACGCGCCGAGGCGAGCGATGTCGCGAACGCCATCCTGGACGGCACGTCCGCGGTGATGCTCTCGGGCGAGACGGCCGTCGGGAACTACCCCGTGGAGAGCGTCCTCACGATGGACCGGATCGCGCGGGCGATCGAGCCGAGCCTCGACTATCGCCACGAGCTGGCGCGGGCGGCCGACGAGCCCTTCCCCACGGTCGGCGAGGCCATGTCGAATGCGGCCTGCGACATCGCAGAGGTGCTCGGCGCGACGGCGATCCTGGTGCCCACCTACAGCGGCCGCACGGCGTCGGCGGTCGCCCGGCACCGTCCTCGGCGGCCGATCATCGCCGTCACGCACAAGCGCCACGCCGTGCAGCAGCTGGCCCTCGAGTGGGGCGTCGTCCCCGCCGAGATCGAGGAGTGCCGCGACGTGGAGCATCTCTGGGCGCGCACGCTCGACGCCGCGCGGGCGACCGGGATCGTCGAGCCCGGCGACCGGGTCGTCATCACTGCCGGGACGGCCGTGAACGTTCCGGGGACCACGAACGTCATCAAAGTCGAAACGGCCTAGCACCTCTGGTCGGCGCGGCTCCGTCCGAGGGCGTCTGTATCGTCGCTGCCGCCGGGAAGGAGGCTGTTCCCTGCGGTCGAAGTCTGCATGCCCATGGCACGCAGGGGTCGCCGTCGCACTCGCCCGTCCCGCTCGGCGCTCGCGCTCCGTTGGATCGGTGCGCTCGTCCTCGTCGCAATCGCGGTCGCCTACGTCCATCCGCTCCGGGAGTGGCGGGCCGCGCGCGCCGACGTGGCCGAGCGCCGCGCGGAGGTCGACCGCCTCGAGCGCACGAACGAGAGGCTCGAGGGGCAGCTCGCCCGGGCGGGCACGACCGCGTTCGTCGAGCGGGAGGCCCGACGGCTCGGGCTCGTCAAGCCGGGTGAGCGTCTCTTCGTCGTGACCGGCATCGACGAGTGGAAGAAGGAGAACGGCCGCCGAGGGCCCGCAAAGTCGAGGATACGATGATCGCGTGGACGACGAAACAGTGGTCTCGTGGCAGCTCGGACGTCCTGCCCGGCCCTTCCGGCGGGTGGCGGTTCGCTGCCCGTACGGCTTTCCTGCGGTTACGGAGCAGGCGGCATTCGGCCCCGACGGCGAGCCCTTCCCGACCACCTACTACCTGACCTGTCCCTGGCTCGTGGGCGCCCTCGCGCGCGTCGAGGCCGCGGGCGGGGTGGAGCGCTGGTCGCGGGCGGCGGCGGAGGATCCAGAGCTCGGCGAGAGCCTCGCCCGCGCCGACCGCGAGCAGCGCGACCTCCGTCCCGAGCTCGATGTCGGCATCGCGGGGACGCGCTCTCCCGGGAAGCTCAAGTGCCTGCACGCGCACGCCGCTTTCGCCCTCGCGCGGCCGGATTACGAGCTCGGCGAGCGCATCCTCGGTGAAGTCCAAGAGCGGTGGTGCCCGGATGCACGTTGCGAAAACGCTTCCGCCGGGAACGGACGGCGATGATGCTCGAGACCGCGCGTCAGCAGTGGGAGGAGGGAAGGAGGCGCCTCGACTCCGAAGGGGACGACACCGCCCGCTCGCGCCACCTCATCGTCCTCGTGGACGCGGTCGTGGACGAGCTTCGCCGCCGCGTCGGGCAGACGTTCACGCTCGCGGAGCTGGCGCGCGCGTACGACGGGTCCGAGGACTGGGTGCGGGACGTCGTCGTCCACACGGCGCGTCCGCGCGCCCGCGCCGGGATCCGTGACGCCGCGCTCGTACAGGACGCCGCCTTCGCGCGCTACGCCCGCGGTGCGACCGACTACAGGCCCTGAGCGGGGTGAGCGCGCTCGGCCCGAGGGCGGTGAGGGAGCGGGAGCGTGGTCGCGCGCGCCGGGACCACCGGTACCGCGCGCTCGCGTGGGTGCTCAGGCTGCTGGTGCTCGTCGTCGTCTTCTTCGCCGGGCTGGTGATCGGAAGGGCGCTCGAGAGCGCGCCTCGGGCGGGGGGCACCCAGACGATCGTGCGGACGATCGAGCCGCTCACGGTCCCACCCGCCGAACGCACGGTGACGGTTACGACCTCGGCGCCGTAGGGTAGGAGAAACAGAGAAGTTTTGGTAGATTTTCAGTCGCCCGATATGGCCGGTGAGCGTCAGCGGAGCCGCTCCGAGGGGCGGTCGGCGGGCGGGGGTCTCGACTGGCTCCCGCTCGGTCAAGCCGCCAAGTACCTCGGCGTCGCTCAGAGCACGATCCGCAAATGGTCCGACAGCGGCCGACTGCCCGCTTTCTACACGCCCGGCGGCCACCGGCGCTTCCGCCAAGGCGATCTCGACGCCTTCCTCTCGGGTTCCCGCGGAGCGCCCTCCGAAGGGAGCTCGCTCGTCCTCGTGGTCGACGACGACGACCGCCTCCGCGAGTACATCCGCGTGAACCTCGAGATGGACGGCTATGCCGTGCGTGAGGCCGCGAACGCCGAGGAGGGCCTGGCGGCCCTCGAGGAACGGTCGCCGGACTTGATCCTCCTCGACGTGATGATGCCGAAGATGGACGGCTTCGAGATGCTCCGTCGCGTGCAGGAGCGCCACGGCGTCGGCGCCATCCCGGTGATCATGTTCAGCGGCAAGGTGGACGAGGCGGCGGCCGCGGCCGAGCGGGGCGCGCAGGCGTTCATCGGGAAGCCCTTCGACCCGCAGCAGCTCATCGACGCGACCAAGCAGCTCCTACGCTCGTAGCCGCTCTCGTAGACGCCGATCGCGACCTCTTCCTCTGGGTCGTCGACCACCGGGTCCCGCCGCTCGACTGGCTCTTCCTCGCCCTGTCCATCACCGGCTACGCCGGCCTGCTCTGGATCGCGCTCGCGCCCGTGCTCGCCCGCCGCGCGAAGCAGCCTCTCGTCGGCGCCACCCTCCTCACGGCCGGAACCGTGTGGGGAGCCGACCTGATCGCGCTCGTGCTCAAGGCCACGGTCGAACGCGGGCGCCCGTACGAGACGCTCGCGGAGGCCGACCCGCTCATCCGCGCCTCCGTGGGCAACTCCTTTCCCTCCGGGCACGCGGCCACGAGCTTCGCCGGGGCGGCCATCCTCGGGTATCTCTTCCGCCGGGCTCTTCCGGGCCTCTTCGCCCTGGCGGCCCTCGTCGCCTTCTCACGCGTCTACGTCGGCGTGCACTACCCGCTCGACATCCTCGGCGGTGCGGCGCTCGGCTCCGTCGTCGCGCTCGTCGTGATCGCGGCTCTCAGGAGCTCTAAACCTCGTCCGCGGACTTCAGGAGCCCCGCGACGATCAGAAGGAGAGCCGCCAGCAGGCTGATCCAGATCCCGAGCGCGCGGCCGACCGAAGGCTCGAACCGCTCAGGGATGTCGATCAGCCTGATCAGCATGAGGACGGTGGCGACGAAGCCGAGCCCCGCGATCACCATCCCGCTCGGCACCTGGGGAGGCAACTCGACGCCGGCCGCCCTCAGCGAGAGAAGAACGAGGGCAGCGAGGCCGGCGAGGAAGACGAGCTTGCCGAGAGCGCCCGTGTTCCAGCCCGTCACGGAGAGCGTCCCGCGCAGGTCGCCCGAGATCGTGTACCAGGCCATGAACGGGCTCAGCGTCAGCACGATGGCGGCCACCCAGGCGAGGAGCTCGCCCAGGTTTCGCAGGCCGACGGACGGCGTCCCGCGGGTTCCGGCGCGCATCTCCATCTAGACGGTCAAGTTTCGATCGATCATCTAGAGCCCGAACAGCGCCTCGATCTTCTCCCAGATCGAGAGACCGATGAAGACCGTGAGGAAGACGAGGCCGACGAGGAGAACGAGGAAGCGCAGGCGTGCGCGCTTGATCTCCCGCTGGTGCTCGATTCGCGCTCGCCGGCGGGCACGCGCCTGCCTGAGCGCACTGTCGTAGGAGCGCGGGTCGGTGGGAGCCCGCTCGGCGGTCCGGATCTGGGCGGATCGAGGCGGGTCGACGCGGGCACGACGAGGCGCGGGCGCGGCCATGGCACGCGATTCTTGCGGGTGGGCCGGACTTCCGCAAGGAGGTCGGGCCCTGCGCGGGCGGGCGCGCCGCGCGATAATGAGGTCGTGAGGGGGGCTCCCGCACCCGCGCGTCCCGACGAGACCGCGTTGCACCCCGGCGACGAGGCGGTTCTGGAGGCCTTCGCCGCGGCGGCGCTCGATCTCGTCCGCGGAGAGCCCGTCGAACGGGCGCTCGCCGCAGTCGCGCGCACGGTGGCCCGCGCGGCGGGAGCGCCGGTCGTC
>JBOHAD010000024.1:0-31269 GCA_050697555.1 Gaiellaceae bacterium
TCGAGCTCGAGGAGAAGCACTGGGACTGGACGCTGAACGCGAACGCGCGCGCCCTGTTCACCCTCGTCCGCCATGCCGCGCCGGCGATGCAGCCGGGAAGCTCGGTCGTCGCCACGACGAGCCTCGGTTCGCACCGCGTGCTCGAGAACTACGTGCTCGTCGGGGTCTCCAAGGCCGCTCTCGAAGCGCTTGTCCGCTACCTCGCCGTCGAGCTCGCGCCCCGCGACATCCGCGTGAACGCCGTCTCCGCGGGGCTCGTGGAGACGGGTGCGCTCGCCTATTTCCCCAACCGTGAGGAGATGCTGGAGTGGTACGAGCGCCGCACGCCGGCCGGCCGCCTCGTGGAGCCGCGGGACGTCGCCGAGGTGGTCTGCTTTCTCGCCTCGCCGGCGGCGGCGATGATCCGGGGCCAGACCCTGATCGTGGACGGCGGTTACTCGGTGCTCGCGTGACGACCGACCGGTTCGCCCACGACGCGTTCTTCCTCGACCAGCTCATCCGGCCGGTGGTCAACCTCTACCGGATCTCCACGCTCGGCCCGGACGGAGCGAGCCCGGGCCAGCCGCTCGCCTTCGTCCGCCAGAAGAGGCTCGCGATCAAGGAGGACATCCGCTTCTACGCGGACGACTCGGAGACGGACGAGCTCTTTCGCATCAAGGCGCGCCAGATGCTGGAGGTGCGGGGGCGCTACGACGTCGTTGCGCCAGGCGGGGAACGCCTCGGCGTGCTGGAGAAGGTCTTCGGGCGCTCGCTCCTGCGCTCCACCTGGCGGATCCTCGACGAGAACGAGCAGGAAGTGGCCTTCGCGCAAGAGAAGAGCGTGCCGCTCGCGGTTCTGCGGCGGGTGATCGACCTCGTCCCGTTCGGCGAGTTCGTCCCGATCGTCTTCCAGTTCACGATCCACATGGACGGACGTGAGGTCGGCGAGATGAGACGACCCATCGGCCTGCGCGACCGCTACATCCTCCGGCTCGGCGGCGATTCCGACCGCCGCATCGACCGCCGAGTGGCGGTGGCGCTCTCCGTCGCGCTCGACGCCCTCCAGTCGCGCTAGCTCCCGTCCGTGACGGCCATGGCCGGGGTCAGACCCCGGTCGTGGCCACTTGGGACTACCGCGCGCCGCGCGCTCGGTCCGGCTATATTTTCGTTACGTAACGAATATGAACGACCGCTCCGTCTACCCACTCGGCAAGCGCCGCACGCTGATCGTCTTCGCCGGCCTCATCCTGGGGATGCTCGTCGCCGCGCTCAACCAGACGATCGTCGCCACCGCGGCGCCGAAGATCGTCGAGGACCTCGGGGGCTTCGAGCAGTACTCCTGGGTCTTCTCCGCCTACGTGCTCTGCATGACGATCACCGTGCCCCTCTACGGGAAGCTCTCCGACCTCTACGGGCGACGGCCCTTCTTCATGCTCGGGATCGTGCTCTTCGCGACCGGCTCCGTGCTCGCCGGCCTCGCGCCCACCTTCGAGCTCCTGATCGCAGGCCGGGCCGTGCAGGGGCTCGGCGCGGGCGGTCTCATCCCGCTCGCCATCGCCGTGATCGGCGACATCATCCCGCCCCGCCGCCGCGGCAAGTGGCAGGGGCTCACGAGCGGCGTCTTCGCCGTCTCCTCCGTGCTCGGCCCGGCCACGGGCGGCTGGATCGCCGACAACGCCTCCTGGCGCTGGGCGTTCTTCGTCAGCCTGCCGGTGGCCGCGATCGCCCTGGTCGTCGTCTGGTTCGGCTTCGGGAAGCGCGAGCAGCGGGAGCGCCACGCGATCGACGTCGTCGGCGCTTTCCTCCTCACGGGCGCCGCCGCAAGCGGTCTCTACGCGGCCGCGTCCGGGGGCGTCGAGGCGCCCTGGACCTCGCCGCTCATCCTCGGGTTGCTCGTCCTGAGCGCGGCACTCGCCGCGGCGTTCGTCGTCTGGGAGCGGCGCGTCGACGAGCCGATCCTCCCGCTTGCGCTCTTTCGCGAGCGCACGATCGCGAGCGCTCAGATCGCGCTCTTCACGGTGGGCGCGGCCGCGTTCGGCACGATCATGATCGTGCCGCTCTTCGTCCAGCGCGTGCTGGGCGAGAGCGCAACGTACTCCGGCGCCGTGCTCACGCCGCTCATGCTCGGCTGGATCCTGGCGAGCGTGCTCTCGGGCCAGATCGTCTCCCACACGGGCCGCTACCGGCCGGTGCTCCTGGCCGGCCCGCCGGTCATGGCGCTCGGCTTCCTGCTCCTCTCGGGAATGGGCGTCGGGACGAGTCCGTCCGAGACGGTCCGCAACGTCTTCGTCATCGGCTTCGGCGTCGGCCTCGTGATGCAGACCTTCATCGTCGTGGTCCAGAACTCCGTCCCGCGCCGGATGATGGGCGTGGCGACGGCGTCCGCGCAGTTCTCGCGCATGGTGGGCGCCACGGTCGGCGTCACCGTGATGGGCACGATCATGACCGTGCGCCTCGACGGCGAGAGCGCGGGCGCGGCGAACCCGGCCGAGCTCGCCGACGCCATCCACCCAGTCTTCTTCGTCGGCCTCGCGCTCGCCGGGCTCGCGTTCGTGGCCACCCTCTTCCTCCCCCACCAGGAGCTGCGCGACCGCATGGACGCGGAGCCGGCCCCTCAGCCGGCATGACTCCGCGGCGCCCCGACGTGGAGCGCATGGCCGACGGCGTCGTCCGCCTCTGGACGGCGCTCCAGCGGCGCAAGGACGAGGGTGCTCCGACGGCCGAGCTGACGACCCCGCAGGCGCTCGCCCTCCGTGCGATCGTGCTCGAGGGCCCGCTCAGGATGGGCGCGCTAGCAGAGGAGCTCGGCGTCACCGTCGCCACCGCCAGCCGCACGGTCGACGCGCTCGCCGAGCGGGGCTTCGTCAGGCGGGAGAGGGATCCCGCCGACGCGCGCGCCGTCAGGGTGGTCGCCACCGCGGACGGCCGGCGCGAGCACCGGCTGCGACGCGAGCGCTTCGTGCGCGCGCTCGCGCGGCTTTCGGAGGAGCTGTCCGAGGTCGAGCGCCGCCAGCTCGCCGAGTCCCTCGAGACCCTCGCCCGCCTCTTCGGCACCGAGTCGTCCGTCAGCCGGCGAAGGTCTGCCTGAGGCCCTCGGCGAGCCCGCGCGGGGCGTAGCCGAGCTCGCGCCGCGCCCTGGCGTCCGTCCCCCAGTAGGTGACGCCGTCCGAGGCGCTCAGGATCTCCCGCACGTTGCGGCCGAGGAGAGGTCCGACCGGCGCCGCGAGCCGGAGGAGCGCGGTCGGCACGGGGACGATCCGCGGCCGGTGCCCGCCGGCGGCGAAGGCCTCCGCGACCCCCTGCCGGAGCGTGCCGATCTCGCCGCCGAGGATGTACGTCTCCCCCACCTTTCCGCGGTCGTGCGCGAGCAGGACGCCGTCGGCCACGTCGTCCACGAGCGCCCAGTTGAGGCCAACGCTTCCGAGCGGCAGGACCACGACCTTGCCGCGGGCGGCCCGGGCGAGCAGCGCGCCCATCTCCGTGTGGTCACCCGGCCCGTAGATCCCTCCCGGCTGGACGACGACGATCGGCGCCCCTTCGGCGATCCGCTCCTGAACGAGCCGGTGGGCGAGGAACTTCGACTCGTCGTACGCCGAGAGCCATTCGCTCTCGGGGCGCCTGTAGGTCTCGTCGACGACCTTCCCGCGCGTGTTCCCGAGGACGTTGTTGGTCGACACATAGACGATCCGAGCGACGTCGCGAGCGGCGTCGAGGACGTTGCGCGTGCCCGTCACATTGACCTCGAACATGCCGGCTCGCTCCGACCCGCGGATGCCGATCCGGTAGTCGGCGGCCACGTGAAAGGCGGCGTCGCAGCCGCGCATCGCCTCGGCGAGCACCTCGCGCGAGGCGAGATCGCCTTCGACGAGCTCGCAACCGAGCTCCTCGAGCCGCTCGGCCTTCCCCGGCGAGCGGACGAGGGCGACCACCTCGTCGCCGCGCCCGCGGAGCCGCTCGACGAGCCGGCCTCCGAGGAAGCCCGTGCCGCCGGTCACGAAGGCCCTCACCCGAGCGACCAGCCCAGGCGCCGATCGAAGACGTCGACGCCCTCGCGGCGCTTGAGCCCGTTCGCCAGCAGGTACGTAAGGGGCGTCGCGACCACCTCCCAGGCGACCTTGATCGCCCACGTCGTGAGGATCGTGTCCACGAGGTCGACGCCCGTGCCGGCGAACGCGATCGTCACGAAGAGAGCACTGTCGAGCCCCTGGCCGACGAGCGAGGATCCGATCGTCCGGCTCCACAGGAAGCGTCCGCGCGTGGCGAGCTTCATGCGCGAGAGGACGAACGAGTTCGTGAGCTCCCCCACCAGGTAGGCGCAGAGAGAGGCGACGAATATCCGCCACGTCGTGCCCAGGACCGTCTCGAACGCGGCCTGGTTCTCCTCCCAGAAGCCGGCTGCCGGAAGGCGGAGCGCGACCTGGATCGCCCCGACCGCGAGGAGGTTGCAGGCGAAGCCGAGCAGGATGATGCGCCGCGCCGCCCGGAAGCCGTAGACCTCGGTGAGAACGTCCCCCAGCAGGTAGGCGAGCGGGAAGAGGACGTTGCCGGCGTCGAAGACGCGCCCCTCCACCTCGACGAGCTTGACGGCGATGACGTTCGAGACGACGAGCGCCGTGACGAAGAAGCCCGCCAGGACGACGAACCGCCAGGAGAAGCCGCTCACGGGCGCAGCCGCTTGAGCGTGTCGAGTGCGACGTAGCCGGCGATCTTCGGGTTCTCCTGGAGCCGGCGGAGCGAATACTCGTACCACTGGCGTCCGAAGGGAACGTAGATCCGCAGGCGGTGCCCCTCTCGCACGAGCTCGTCGCCGAGCTCCTCGCGCACGCCGAGGAGCATCTGGAACTCGTAGCGCTCGGCCGGCACCTCGCGCTCCTCCACGAGCTTGAGCGCCTCCGCGATCACCCACTCGTCGTGGGTGGCCACAGCCACAGACGCGCCCGTGGAGAAGAGCGCCTCCACCGCCTCGGCGAAGTTGAAGCGGACGGTCTCGGAGCCCTGGTACGCGACCTCGGGCGGCTCGACGTAGATGCCCTTGCAGACGCGGACGCTCGGCCCGAGGTCCGCGAGCGAGGCGACGTCGTCGAGCGTGCGCCGCATGTACGCCTGGAGCACGACGCCGACGTTGTCGAGCCCGTCCTCGCGCAGCTCGCGGTAGATCGCGAGCGTCTCGGAGGTCGTGCTCGAGTCCTCCATGTCGATGCGGACGAAGTTGCCGCGCTCGGCGGCCCAGCGGACGAGCGTCGCCAGGTTGTCCCGGCAGAGGTCGCGGTCGAGCTTGAGCCCCAGGCCGGTGAGCTTCACGCTCACGTTCGAGTCGAGGCCCTCGCGCTCGATCGCGTCGAAGACCTCCTCGTACTCCTCGAGGAGCGCGGTCGCCTGCTCTGGGCGGGTGATCTCCTCGCCGAGGACGTCGATCGTCGCCAGCTTTCCTCCCTCGTTCAGGCGGCGGACGACGTGGCAGGCGTCGGCCAGCTCGGGGCCGGCGATGTAGCGGCTGGAAAGGCGCTTCACGACCCGCCTGGGGACGGCCGGCAGAACCCGGACGATCGCGCGGTCGAGGAGCGCCACGGCGGCGCGATTCTAGTGGCACACTTGCGGTGGAATGGCCGATCACGTCGTGCACGGCGGAGGGATCCGGATCCTGCGCGGGCTGCTCGGGCTGGCGGCCGCGCTCCTCGCGGCAGGCGCGGTGGTCCTCGCCGCGATCTCCTCGTTCTCGCTCAACCCCGTCGGGCCCGCGCTCGTCGCGCTGGCGGCCATCGTCGGGGGCGGCTTCCTCGCCGCGCGCACGCACGAGCCGATCCTCCGCGGCGCGTGCCTGGGCCTCCTCGCGGGCGGCCTCGTCGCCGTCCTCCTCTGGCCGCTCTTCGCCGTCGACTCGGGCGGCCTCGAAGGTCCCTGAGCCTGCGAGGCGCGTATCCTTCCCGGCCAAGCGACAGTCGGGAGGTAAGCCCTTGAGCACGCAGGCACCCGGTCACGCGATCGACGCTCTCTTCCTCGAGGAGCGGCGCTATCCGCCTCCGGAGGACTTCGCCGCGCAGGCGAATGCGCAGCCCGATCTCTACGAGCGCGGCTTCGAGGAGTTCTGGGAGGCCGAGGGCCGTGAGCGAGTCACCTGGTTCGAGCCCTTCGAGAAGCTCCTCGAGTGGGAGCCGCCGTACTCGAGGTGGTACCTGGGGGGGAAGCTCAACGTCTGCTTCAACTGCGTCGACCGCCACGTCGAGGCGGGGCTCGGCGACAAGGTCGCCTACCACTGGGAAGGCGAGCCGGTCGACGACCGGCGAACGCTCACGTTCGCCGACCTGCAGCGCGAGGTCGTCCGCTTCGCCAATGGGCTCAAGGAGCTGGGGGTCGGCAAGGGCACGCCGGTCGGGATCTACATGGGGATGATCCCGGAGCTCCCGATCGCCATGCTCGCGTGCACCCGGCTGGGAGCGCCGCACACCGTCGTGTTCGGCGGCTTCTCGGCCGACTCGCTGGCCGACCGCCTGAACGACATGGAATGCGAGGTGCTCGTCACGCAGGACGCCGGCTGGCGCAAGGGCGGCGCGGTGCCGCTGAAGAGGAACGCGGACGACGCGCTCGAGCGCTCACCGACCGTGCGGAAGGTCGTCGTGGCGAGACGGGCGGGGGGCGAGGTCGAGATGCGGGACGGCCGCGACGTCTGGCTCGACGACCTCGTCGACGGCGTGAGCGGCGACCCGTCCTCCTGTCCCTGCGAGCCGATGGACGCCGAGGACCTGCTCTACCTCCTCTACACGAGCGGGACGACGGCGAAGCCGAAGGGGATCGTGCACACGACCGCCGGCTACCTCGTCGGCGTGGCGGCGACGCACCACTACATCTTCGACGTCAAGCCCGACTCGATCTACTGGTGCGCGGCCGACATCGGCTGGGTGACCGGGCACAGCTACATCGTCTACGGGCCCCTCACGAACGGCACGACCGGCGTCCTCTACGAGGGCACGCCGGACTTCCCCGAGCGTGACCGCTGGTGGGACATCGTCGAGCGGTACAAGGTGGACATCCTCTACACGGCCCCGACGGCCATCCGCGCGCACATGAAGTGGGGGCCGGAGCACGCCGAGAAGCACGACCTCTCGTCGCTCCGGCTGCTCGGCTCGGTCGGAGAGCCGATCAACCCGGAGGCGTGGGTTTGGTACCGCGAGCACATCGGCGGCAACCGGACGCCCGTGGTCGACACGTGGTGGCAGACGGAGACCGGGATGATCCTCATCACGCCGCTGCCGGGCGTGACGACGCTGAAGCCGGGCTCCGCGACGAAGCCCTTCCCGGGCGTCGACGCGGCCGTCCTGAACGACCAGGGCGAGGAGGTGGGCCCGGGCGGAGGCGGCTACCTCGTCTTGCGGCGCCCCTGGCCGGCGATGCTGCGCGGGATCCACAAGGACCCCGACCGCTACGTGGAGACGTACTGGAGCCGGTTCGAGGACCTCTACTTCGCCGGCGACGGTGCGAAGATTGACGAGGACGGTGACTTCTGGCTCATGGGCCGAGTCGACGACGTCATGAATGTCTCGGGCCACCGCATCTCGACGATCGAGGTCGAGAGCGCGCTCGTCGACCACCCGAGCGTGGCCGAGGCGGCGGTCTGCGGTCGCCAGGACGAGACGACCGGGCAGGCCATAGTCGCCTTCGTCTCCCTCAAGGGCAGTGAGGAGGGCTCGCCCGAGATGATGGGAGAGCTGCGGGAGCACGTGGCGAAGAAGATCGGGAAGATCGCGCGGCCCGCGAACGTCGTCTTCACCGCGGAGCTCCCCAAGACGCGCTCGGGCAAGATCATGCGCCGGCTGCTCAGGGACGTGGCCGAGAAGCGCGCGCTCGGGGACACGACGACGCTCGCCGACCCCGCCGTGGTCGAGGAGATCAAGGAGCGCGCGACTGCGGAAGCCGTCCAGGAGGGCTGACGGGAGGGGTGGCGGGAGCCTCCGGACGGACGCCGGCCCGTTCTCGTCACAGAGCGCGCGCCACGCGCACGCAAGTCGGCGTTACGCTCGAAAGCGGGTGGAGGCACGGGGTGGCCCCGGGAACACGATCGGCCGTTACTCCGCCTTTGAGCCCGAGAGCGGCGTCGTCAGTCCCAGCCCGACGAGCACCGCGCCGGAGGCCCACCGCTCCGTGCGCGGGCCCGTGAAGAGAGCCAGCGCCGAGAGCTCGGACAGCTACTAGCCCTCGCGCATGAAGCCCTGGCGCGCTGCCGAGACGAGCGCGACGGCCTCCGGGAAGAGCACGCGCATGGCATCGCGCAGCGCGATCGCCTGCTGGTCGACCGATCCCTCGGCCCTGAGCCGCTTCAGCGCCGCTCCGGTCAGCTCGACGGCCGTGTTGAGCGTCAGCGTGGCGAACTGCTCCCGCTGCGACTCCTGCATCGCCTCGGTCTGCTTCTCTGCGAACTCGCGCAACCCGCGCATGAGGTCCTCCGGGTCGCCGCCGAAGGGGAAGCCGGAACCACCTTCCATCTGCGTCCTTTCGTCGCTTCTCCCGTAATCTACGCGCCGATGCCGGGCAGCCGCTTCGCCGAGGCTCTGAACGAGCAGGTCGCGTACGAGTTCGCCGCCTCGCAGCAGTACGTCGCCATCGCGGTCTACTACGACGGCGAGACCCTGCCCCAGCTCGCCTCCCACTTCTACCGCCAGGCGGTCGAGGAGCGAAACCACGCGATGATGATCGTGCAGTACCTCTTGGACGCCGACCTGCCGGTGCGCGTCTCCGCCGTCGAGGCGCCCCAGACGGAGTTCTCGGACGCTGTGGCACCGGTCCAGCTCGCGCTCGACCAGGAGAAGCGAGTGACGGAGCAGATCTCGGAGCTCGCCGTGCTCGCCCGCGAAGAGGGCGACCTCGTCGGCGCGCAGTTCCTCGACTGGTTCCTGAAGGAGCAGCGGGAGGAGGTCTCGAGCATGTCCGGCTTGCGGGCGATCGTCGAGCGCGCCTCCGCATCCAACCTCCTGCTGGCGGAGGACTACCTCGCCCGCGTCCAGATCGGCGACGAGGGGGCCGACCCCTCGGCTCCCGAGGCCGCAGGAGGAGCCCTGTAAGGCCGTATCGTCTCGGCTTCCTCGAGCGTTCTACCCGCGCATGAAGGCGCCTTCGCTTCGACCGCTGCTTCCGCTACTCCTCCTCCTCGGGACCGTGTGGCTCGGCGCGGGCCTCACGATCGCAGCGAAGCTGATCTAGCTAGCCCAGCAGTCCCTTGTACCCTCGCTCGACGTCGTCGGCGAGCTCGTCGGCGGCCGCGATGCCGCCCTTCATCGACTCGGCGAAGGGAGACCCTCCGACCTCGCCGAGCGCCTCCTCGAGCCGGCCGGCGGCGAGTCCGAGCGCGTCCAGGTAGGCGACGCTCGCGACGCGGGGAGCCGGCCGGAGCGCCGCCTGGAGCTCGGCTGCCGCCACCTCGGCGTCGTCGATCCCCTCGGGATTCTCCGTCAGGCGGAGCTCCACGAGCCGCGCGCGCAGCTCGCCGACGTCTCCGCCGCCCGCGCTCTCCTCGGCAAGCTCGCACATGGCCGCGATCGCGACCGCGTCTCGCACCAGCACCCGGTCGGCGATCGGCTCCCCGCGCGAGTCGAGCGCGAGCCACGCGCGCTCGTCTCCGCGCGCGTACGCGCACAGGTAGACGCGGGCGCCGGCGCCGGGCTCGGTCGGGATGACGGCGGCGAGCTCCTCGCCGTCCGTCGCGTGCGCACTGGCAGCCGCGCTCGCCGCGGCCAGCTCGTCCTCGAGCGTCATCGGCGCAACAATAGCCCCGTGCCCCTCGCGCTCACGGACCGAAATCGCGCCGCGCAGGAGCTCTTCGCGCCGCTCGGACCCACCTACGACCGCTATGCACGGCTTCTCAGCTTCGGGCAGGACCCGCGCTGGCGCTCCTTTCTCGTCTCCCGGGTCGACGCGCGGCCCGGTGACACTGTCCTGGACGTCGCCACCGGGACCGCCGCGGTCGCGATCGAGCTCGCGAGCCGCTGCGGCTGCCACGTCCTCGGCGTCGATCAGAGTGCCGAGATGCTCGCCGCCGGCACGAGGCGCGTCCGCGCCTCCGGACTCGAGCGCCTGATCGAGCTTCGCGAAGCTCGCGCCGAGGAGCTTCCCTTCGCAGACGGGGCCTTCGGCGGACTGACGGTCACCTACCTCCTTCGCTACGTCGACGACCCAGCCGCCACGCTTCGGGAGCTCGCACGGGTCGTGCGCCCCGGCGGGCGCGTCGCCATGCTCGACTTCTTCGTCCCAGGAAACCCCCTGGCGCGCGCCTTCTGGGAGGGCTACGTCCGCCTGGGCCTGCCTCTGCTGGGCAAGGCGCTCGCGCCGGGCTGGGGGAGCGTGGGAAGCTTCCTCGGCCCCAGCATCCGCGGTTTCTGGGAGCGGTGGCCGCTCGAGCGCCAGCGCGCCGCCTGGAGCGACGCGGGAATCGCGGCCGTGCAGGCGCGACCGCTCAGCCTCGGGGGCGCAGTCGTCGTGTGGGGAACGCGTGGCGACTGACGCTCCCCGCCCGGCGTTCTACGCCCTCGCGCAGGGAGGCTGGCGCGACTACGTCACCCTCCTCCACCCTCCCTACACGGCCTGGCATCTGAGCTACGTCGTCATCGGCGCGGCCCTCGCGCCGGAGCTCCAGGCCTCGCGCCTCCTTCCCACGCTCGTCGCGTTCTTCCTCGCCCTCGGAATCGGCGCCCACGCGCTCGACGAGCTGAACGGGCGCCCCCTGCGCACGCAGATCTCCAGCTCCGCGCTGGTCGCGCTCGCAGTCGTGTCGATCCTCGCAGCGGTCGCCATCGGAATCGCCGGCGCCGTCCTCGTCGATCCCTGGATCGGGTCCTTCGTCGCGGCCGGAGCCTTCATCGTCGTCGCCTACAACCTCGAGCTCGCCGGAGGACGCTTCCACGGCGACACCTGGTTCGCGCTCGCCTGGGGTGCGTTCCCGCTCGTCACCGGCTACTTCGCCGCGACCGGGCGCCTCGACGCCGTCGCCCTCGCGGGCGCCCTCTTCGCTTTCGGCCTGAGCCGCGCCCAGCGGCTCCTCTCGACCCCCGTGCGCGACCTGCGCAGGCGCGTGACGCGCGTGGACGGCGTCCTCGAGCGGCCCGACGGCTCGAGCGAACCCGTGACGGCGGAGCTGCTCCTGCGCGGCAAGGAGGCGGCGCTCCACGCGCTGGCCCTCTCCACGATCGCGCTCGCCATCGCGCTCGTCATCATGCGTCTGTGATCCCGATCGCGCTCGACCTCCAGGACTTGCAGACGTACGCGTCGCGTACCTCTCTGCGCCCGCCCGCGATCGTCGCGCCCGCCCCGCACGAGGTCTCCTTCGGGCGCATCGCCGGCACCGTCTCCGCTCGCGCCGTTCGGGTGGTCGTCAAGGTGGACGGCGTCGTCAAGGGCTCGGCCACCCCGAGAGCCGGGCGGTTCCGCCTCCTCCTCGCGCTGCCGCCGAGAGACGTCCGCGTGCGCGTCGTGGCGGTCGACCGCTTCGGCAACCGCGCCGCCCGGTCGGTCGCGCCGGTCTACGGCCTCGCCCGAGCGGGGAGACCGACCGGCCCACGCTCGTCGGCGGAGGACGCCGCGCTGGCCCGCCGGGTGAAGGCCCTCGCGCGCGACTCCCCCGGGATCGCGGCCGTCTACGTACAGGATCTCCGCACCCGCGTCGGGGCGGCCTGGAACGCGCGCGCCCGTTTCCCCGCGGCCTCGACGGTGAAGCTCGCAATCGCCGTCGAGGTGCTGCGGACCTTGCGCGGCAAGCCCGCCAGGGGATCGTCGGTCGACCGCCTGCTCTGGAGGATGCTCGTCCACTCCGACAACGAGGCCGCAAACACGCTCCTGGTCAGGCTGGGCGGGTCGACCTCGGCCGGCGCGGCCGAGGTGAACCAGACGCTCCACGCGCTCGGCCTCCGCGACTCGCTCCTGTACGGAGGCTATGCAGTCCAGACGGCGGCCGCGCGCCCGATTCCGCTGCGCGTGGAGCAGCAGCCGAACTTCGGCGTGGGGAAGTACACGACCGCCTACGATCTCGCCCGCCTGCACAGGCTCGTTCACATGGCGGCCGGCTCGAAGGGAGCTCTCGTCCGTTTCGCCGGGAGCTTCACGGGCGCGGATGCCCGCTACGTCCTCTGGACGCTCTCGCACGTCGTCGACCGGGGCAAGCTCGACCGCTACCTGCCCGCCGGCCTCCCCGTCCTCCACAAGGCCGGCTGGATCACGAAGGCCCGCCACGACGCCGGGATCGTCTACTCGCCGAAGGGCTCGTTCGTCGCCGTCGTCATGACCTGGAAGGCCGGCGGAGTCGGCCCGTCCTCCGACGTGCTCGCGGGCCGTGTCGCCGCCACGGCTCTGCGGCGCTTCGGAAGGCTGCACGAGAGCGCGGAGAGCGACTCGTCGGCACTCAGGGCCTAGGATGACCGGATGGAGGTAGCGCTCGAGATCGTCTTCGCGGCGGCGCTCGCCGTCGTCGCAGGCTCTGTCGCGGCGGCCGCTTGGGGTCGCCTCCCCGAGCGCGCCCTCCTCGCCGCCGCGGTCACGTTCGCCGTCGCCGCCGTGCTCTCGGGGATCGCGGTCGGTATCGACCTCGCCGAGAGCGTCGCCGAGACCGACGCGCTCCTCCTGGTCACAGGCGGGCTCGCGCTCGCCGCGCTTGCGGAAGCGACCCTCTACGCGCTTGCCCGCGGGCTCCGGCGCGTACGCGACCTCGAGCGCGTGGGCGAGTCCGCCCGGGAGCGCCTCGAGGCCTACTTGGACGAGCAGGCCGAGCAGCGCAGGGCGGAGCTCGAGCGAACCGTCGCACGCGAGCGCGCGAACGCGATCTACGTTCTCGGGGAGCAGGAGCGGAAGCTCGCCGAGGAGCGGCGAGACCAAATCGCACGGCAGGCGGAGGGCTCTCGCGTCGAGCTGGCCGAGGCCGTGGCGAGCGCGCAGGAGCGGCTGGAGAGCCGCCTCCGGGCCTGGGCCGCCGACCTCGACCGGGGCCAGCGGGAGCTCGAGACCCAGCTCGGCGAGCTCGGCCAGCGGCAGCGCGAGGCGCTCGCCGCCTACGACGCCCGCCTGAGCGCCGACGCCGAGCGGCTCGCCGCCGCGACCGAGGAGCAGAGGCAGGCGCTCGCGCAGCTCCGAGCCGAGTTCCAGCGACTCGCCCGCGAGGCGCTGGAGGAGGGCCACAACGAGCTCGAGACCCACGCGGCCGAGCGGCGGCGTGCCCTCCACGAAGTGAGCGAGCGCCTCCGCGCCCGCGAGCGCTCCCTGCGCGAGCAGATCGAGCGCGAGGAAGCCGAGGCGCGCGCCCGCCTCGCCGCCGGGCTCGGCGAGGCCGAGCGGCGCCAGCTCGCCCAGCTCGAGCGGGCGCTCGACCGGGCGGCCACCCGGCTCGCCGAGGAAGCCGAGCGCCGTTTCGACGCGCAGATCAAGGAATCGCGGGAGCGGTCCGCCGAGCGGCTCTCGCGTGAGCTCGGCAAGTCGATCGAGCAGTTCGTGCGCCAGGCCGAGAAGGAGATCTCCGACCGCATCGGCGACCTCGCCCGGGTGACGGCCGAGCGCATGGAGCGGCGCGTGAGCGACGTCGGCCGAGCGGCCGAGGCGCAGCACGAGGTCTCCGCCGAGCGTCTTGGGCTCGTGAGCGAGCGGCTCGAGAAGGCGCTGGCCGACGCCGAGGAGCGAATCGCCGCCTTCGAGGCGCAGGTCGAGCTCGAGCTGGAGACGAAGCTCGGCGCGCTCGAGCGCTCTCTCCGCGCCGCCGAGCGCGAGTAAGACTCAGGGGCAGCGGGCAGGAAACGCCCGCATGAGGCAGAAACTTCGCGGCGTGGACCAGTTGACCCTCCTCGAGGACCGCGAGCTCGACGAGCGCGGGAAGGTGGAGAGCTGGCGCCTGCACGTCCTCATCGAGGCGGGCTACCCGCTCCCGCTCGCCGAGCGTATCGCCCAGAGCGAGGCCGACCTCCACGCGGCGGTCGAGCTCGTCGGCGGGCGCGGCTGCGCCCCCGACGTCGCGGCGCAGATCCTCCTCTAGCCGACCTGCGGAGTCCCGCGGCCGCTCGCCTCGGCCGGGGACAACGACGCGCCCCGCCGTGGAAGATCTGTGACGCTTCGGTGACGGGGTCCGACCCCACCGACACGGCCGCCGAGGACGAAGTGGTCGCCGCGGACGAGCGGGACGGGTCGAAGCCGCTGGATCGAATCGCTAGATTCGATCCATGAAAGTCGAGCCGCTCCTCTACGGTGACCGCAAGGTCTACACGGTCTCCGCGTTCAACCGCGGGGTCGGCTCCTGGCTGGCCCGGCTCCCCACCGTCTGGGTCGAGGGGGAAGTCACCGAGTTCCGCCGCCAGGCCGGCTGGCAGAGCGTCTTCTTCACCCTCAAGGACCTCGGCGATGGCTCGTGCCTGCCCGTGTTCATGCCGCGTGCGACCTTCGACGCCCTTCGCCTGGAGCTCGCCGACGGGACCCGCGTGCACGTCTGGGGCCGGCCCGAGCTCTACGCGGCGCGCGGCGTCCTCCGCCTGCGGGCGCTCTCCCTCGAGCCCCTCGGGCTCGGCGCGGTGCTCGCGCGGCTCGAGAACCTCAAGCGCCGGCTCGCAGGGGAAGGCCTGTTCGCCGCCGAGCGCAAGCGCCCACTTCCCCTCCTGCCTCGCCGCATCGGCCTCCTGACCGGGAACGAGGCGGCCGCCAAGCGCGACTTCGTCACCGCCGTGTCGACCCGCTTTCCTGCCGCGCGCATCCTCGTCGCCCAGACGTACGTACAGGGTCCGCAAGCTCCCGAAGCGATCGCCGCCACGCTCGCCCGCCTCGGACGCGAGCCCGAGGTCGACGTGGTCGTCCTCGCACGCGGAGGCGGGAGCTTCGAGGACCTCCTCCCCTTCAGCGACGAGCGCGTCATTCGGGCGGTTGCCGCCTGCCCCGTGCCGGTCGTCTCCGCGGTCGGCCATGAGCAGGACACGCCCCTCTGCGACCTCGCGGCCGACGCCCGCGCCTCGACTCCAACCGCGGCCGCCCGCCTCGTCGTGCCCGACGAGAACGAGCTTCGCGAGCGCCTCGAGCGCCTGCGCGGCTCGCTCGCCCGCGACGCGCGTCGCGGCGTCGAGCGCGCCCGGCAGGCCCTCACGCGCGACGGGGAGCGCCTGGCTCACGCGCCGGCTCTGCTCCTCGAGCGCAAGCGCGCCGGTCTCGACGCGCTCTCCGGCCGACTGCGAGCGTTATCGCCTCAGGCAACCCTTTCGCGCGGCTACGCCATCGTCCGCACCGACGAGGGCGCGCTCGTGCGCTCTTCTCGCGCACTCGCCCGCGACAGTCGCATCGAGGTCGAACTGGCCGAGGGCGGCTTCGGTGCCCGTGTCGAGGAGACTCGCGAGTGAAGGAACAGCTCGGCTTCGAAGAGGCCCGCCGGGAGCTCGAGCGGATCGTCGCCCAGCTCGAGAGCGGTCAGGCCGGGCTCGAGGAGGCGGTCGCACTCTGGGAGCGGGGGGAGGAGCTCTACCGCCTCTGCGTCGCGAAGCTCGACGCCGCCGAAGGGAAGATCGAGGAGCTCGGCCGACGAGCCGAGGCCGTCAAGCCCGACGCCTGAGCGGCGTCGCCACGAGCACCTCTTCGAAGTACTCGCCCTTGCGCCGCCCGGTGCGGCGATTCACGTGCCGGAGGATTCGCTCCTCAAGCCGCGCACCGGCGGCAGCTACGGCTTCTTCCTCCGACGCGCAGCTGGCGGCGGGTTGACTAGGACGTCGAGATTCAAGTTGCCGTGAGCATCGCCAAAGATCTCCTTCGCCTCTGCCGCGATGCGAGCGACCTCGGACGCCGCTCGGCCTTCTAAAAGCGATGAGAGGACAACTGACGCTTGAACCAGACGAGCACGGAAGTCCGGAAAGCCGCTGACCTTTTCCCAGAAATCATCCGAGCCAAGCAAGGTGATATTGGGATCGGCTCCCAAGGCTGCAGTCTTCGCTCTGCGGTGCATGACGCCGATGTTGAGCTCGACAAGACGCCTATGCGCCCGAAGCGCTCCTGCTGCGGCACGGAGGGCTGTGACGTCCGCCCGACGCCCGCCAGCGCTCTTCGTGTTGGGGGCCATCTGAATGGCGTAGAGCTCCGATATTGGCGGCGTTCCCGCCCGGTCAATCTGGAGGTCGACCCCGCTTCCAGGCTTAAAACCGCCGCTCACAATGCGAGCGACCTCCTCCATCCACGTCCCGATGTGCCCCTCGATAGCAGATGTTTCCCAGTCGTCTAGGGCGCGCTCGACCCACTCATCGACCGTGGTCACACCTCTGGCCGTGTAGATCATCGGATTGCGCGCCGCGAGATCGCGACCCGCCTTCCTCGCCAAGTTCGCTTGTAGCGGCTTTGCAACGAACTCGTCGAATGCACAGACTATGGCCTCGGCTCGGTTGGCATCCAGGCCCAGGATCGTTTGAATCTGCGAGACGAGAGACGCAGCGCTCAAGCTGAAGAGCAGACCAGGACGTCCTCGAAGAACTCGCCCGCTCGGCGTCCTGTCCGGCGGTTGACATGCCGTGTCAGACGCTCTTCCAGCATGAAGCCTGCCCTGCTCAAGATCCGGGGGTAGAGCTCGCGAGAGTCGTTCACGACGATTACGACCGGCGCACCGGCCGGCAGAAACCGCCGGGCATTGTGAAAGACAGCGACCATCCCATCGACGTACTCCTCGATGGCGCTGCGTCCTGTCCCTCGCTCTGCTCTTCCAAGCTCCGCCGTGCGGCGATCCTGAAGGCCAAGTAGCTCGTAGGCGTAACGATGCTGCTCGTGGTAGTCAATGAGTCCGGGGTACGGCGGCGAAGTGATGATGCCGGACGCCTCTTGCGGTAGCTCCACGGTGCGCGCGTCATCGTGTAGGACAGTGACAGCGCGCTCGCTGCGGATGGCCGAGAAGTCGCGAAGCCGTCGGAGGGTATCCCTTGTATAGCGCTGTAGAAACTTCCCGGCCTCGTCAACCGGGCGGCAAGTTCGTTTGTGCTTGAGGCAATAGTAGGACTCTCGGATGGGCCGACGGGGGAAGTCGAGATCGTAATGCGTCGTCATTCGAGCGGACCGGGCGGCACGGGAGAGGATCGTGTAGGCGACCTTCTGGGACTCGCCGACATATTCCTGGGCTGCCTCGCGGTACGCTAGGAGCTCCTGCAAGGCGTGATCCGAGTACCAGTCCCGAAGCCAGAGGGTTGCGTCTTCTCGGGCGAGGGGTGCCCGGCGCTGCGCCTCCTCCAGGGCACCGTTGAGCGAAAGCTCAAGCTCTGCCAAGGGGTACGCGGTCGTCTTGACCTGGCAGAGGAGGCAGTTGAACCCTGAGATGTCCGCTCCGATGGCCTCGCATCCGAAAACGTTGGCCTCCACGAGGGTTGTTCCCGAGCCGACGAACGGGTCGTACACGATGTCGCCGGGTGAGAAGTAACGCCTGAGGAAGACGTCTACTAGCTGAGGAATGAACTTCCCGAGGTAGGGGTGGAGGCTATGGACGTGCTTCGTGCGCTCAACCTGAGGAAGCTCATCCTCCGACCAGGAAAGCTCGAGGTCAATCTCGGCGTAGAGGGCCTCCTGGGTTTGTCCTGCCATGAAGGCGAGTCTAGGGATCCGGTCGGCTGAGATCGGCGTCGCCGCTCGCTCTCACCCTTCACACACGTCTATGATCACGCCCGATGGCCGACGCCCCGCTCGACGCTCTGCGCAAGGTGCCGCTCTTCGCCGAGCTCGGCGACCGCGAGCTCAAGCTCCTCGCCGGGCAGATGCACGAACGCCGCTTCCCGGAGGGCGCCGAGGTGACTGTAGAGGGCTCCCACGGCGCCGGCTTCTTCGTCATCGCGGAGGGGAACGCGCACGTCACCGTCGGCGGCGAGCCGCGCACGACGCTCGGACCGGGGGACTACTTCGGCGAGATCGCCCTCATCGACGAGGGAGTGCGCTCGGCGTCGATCACGGCCGCGACCGACCTCCTCTGCTACGGGATGACCCCCTGGGAGTTTCGGCCCTTCGTCGAGGAGCACCCCCAGGTGGCCTGGGGGCTTCTGCAGACGCTCGCGCGCCGCTTCCGCCAGGAGCAGGCGCATCAGGACTCGCACTCGCACTAGCGGCGTCGCGCGGGTCAACGGCACCGAGCTTCACTACGACGTCGCGGGGGACGGGCCGCCGCTCGTGCTCCTCCACGCCGGGGTGGGCGACCGCCGCCTCTGGGACGACCAGGTGGACGCGTTCGCCGAGCGCTTCCGCGTCGTCCGCTACGACGCGCGGGGGTTCGGGGACTCGCCGCTCCCCGGCGGGCCCTTCTCCTTCGTGGGCGACCTGGGCACGCTTCTCGACCACCTGGAGCTCGAGCAAGTCGCCCTCGTCGGAAACTCGCTCGGCGCGAGGACGGCGCTCGAGCACACCCTCGCGCATCCCCAGCGAACGTCCGCGCTCGTGCTGGTCGGCCCTCCTCCGATGGGGGCGCCTACATCGGCCGAGCTGGAGGCGTTCGACACGGAGGAGGACGCGCTGCTCGAGGCCGGCAAGGCGGAGGAGGCGGTCGAGCTCAACCTGCGCACCTGGCTCGCCGACGACGTTGAGCCCGCCCTGCGCGCGCGGGTCGGAGACATGCAGCGGCGAGCATTCGAGCTCCAGCTCGCCGCCTACGCGCGGGAGCCGGAACCCGGGCCGGTCGGCTGGCTCGACGACCCTCCGGTGTGGGAGCGCCTCGGCGACATCGCCTGTCCGGCGCTCCTCGTCGTGGGGGACCGGGACGTCAGCGACGTCGGCGTCGCCGTCGACCGGCTCGCGGCGGGGATCGCCGGCGCCCGCAGCGTCGTGCTGCCCGGGACGGCGCACCTTCCGGCCCTCGAACGCCCGGAGGAGTTCAACCGGATCGTGCTGGAGTTCCTCGCGGGCGTTTCCGAGCCTCGAACGACGGGAAATCGGTAGGCAAAGGAGGTAGCTGGATGGGCTGGCTGGACAGACTTCTCGGACGAGGGGACAAGCCGGATGCCGAGGGCGCCGAGCCGCGCGCTCGCGGCACCGTAGACGACGAGTCGCAGGCGGACGTCCTCGAAGAGGGGGTCGCCGAGCAGCGCGACGAGGACGCGCTCAAGAATCCGCACCCGGGAGTCGGCTAGAGCTAGACGGAGCGGCCGAGCTCCTCGCCGAGGGCGACGAGGTCCTCGCGCGCGCGGGCGGGCTCGCCGCTGAGCTCCCGCATCTCGGCGCCCTCGAGCGCCAGGGCCACGCGTCCTCCGAAGACGACGCAGCGCACTCCCTCCTCGCGGCACACGCGCAGGACGGCGACGGGCGCCTTCCCCTCCGCGGTCGTCCCGTCCACGCTTCCCTCGCCGGTGACGACGAGAGCGGCGCCGCGGATCCGGCGGCTGAGCCCGAGCGTCTCGAGCACGTAGTCCGCCCCCGGAACGAGTCGGGCCCCGAGCGCCGCGAACGCGGCCCCGAGCCCGCCCGCCGCCCCCGCTCCCGGAAGCTCGGCGAAGGGACGAAGCTCCTCCATCGAGGCCAGCCGCCGCTCCAGCTCGCCCACCTGGGCCGGCGTCGCGCTCTTCTGCGGCCCGTATGCGCGGGCGGCGCCGCGGGGGCCGAGGAGCGGGGCCCTGACGTCGCACATGGCAATCGTCGACCCACTAAGCAACTCGATCTCCACCTCGCGAAGACCGGCACCGCCGTCGACGGTCGCACTCCCCCCGAGTCCGAGGAGGAGGCCCCGCGCGCCCGCTCCGAACGCCGCGGCGATGAGCTCGCCGAGGCCCCGGCTCGACGCTCTCAGCGGATCGCGATCCTCCGGGGCGAGCCGCCAGAGCCCGATTGCCTCCGCCGACTCGACGACTGCCCGCCCGTCGGGAAGGAGCAGCCAGCGCGCCTCCACCGGCCGGCCGAGCGGATCCGAGACGCTCGCCGTCCGCCACTCGCCCCCGAGCGCCGCACCGATGGCGGCCGCGGTGCCCTCCCCGCCGTCGGCGACCGGCACCTGCTCCGCCTCGACGCCCGCCCGCTCGAACCCGCGCCCGAGCGCCGCCGCCGCCTCGAGCGCCGAGAGCACGCCCTTGAGGGCGTTGGGAGCGAGGACCGCCCGATCAGGCGATCCGCTCGACGCGCTCGTCCTCGTCGATGTCGACGTCCGTCACCTCGGGCATCCGCCTGAGCATGGCGAAGGAGAACCCCTCGCGCGCGAGGAAGAGGAGCCCGAGCCCCACGCCCACCGACACCTCGATCGCCTGCAGGCCCACCCCGTAGGCGAAACCGTGCGAATAGGGCACGCCGTACCGGAGGAGCACGAGCGCGATCGCGGCCTGGACGAGCCCGACGTTGCCGGGCCAGAACGGGAAGACCATGACCAGGTTCATGATCACGAGCACGAGCGCGGCCGCCGGGAGCGACGGCTCGATCCCGAACGCCAGGAAGGCCGTGTAGACGGCGAAGAGCTGCGCCGTCCACCCGACGAGCTGGAGGAGGAGCGCCTCGAGCGCCGGCACGGGCCGGCGGAGGACGGTGAGACCGTGCCGCGCCATACGGAGGAGCCGCCGCGCCGGCCCGAGCTCCTCGCTCACCGGACGATGGTGCCTGCGGGCGAGGAGCAAGCCCGCGATGAGGAACCCGACGCCGATGCCGATCGCGATCGCGAGCCCCGGCACCGCCCAGTCGGGAATCCTCGCCTGTTGGAGGACGTAGACGACGAGCGCGAGCGCGACGACGACGTCGAACAGACGGTGCGTGAAGACCGTCCCCGTGATCGTCGCCCACGTTCCCGGACGACGGCGCACGTGCCGAGTGAGGACGGCGACGCGGGCGAGTTCCCCCACGCGCCCCGGCAGCGCGGCGTTGGCGAGCAGGCCGACGCAGAAGGCGGAGAAGACGAGCCGCCGTCCCGGCCAGGGCGGCGGCATCGCGTGCGTGATCACGGTCCGCCAGGCCTGCGCGCGAACGACGATCGAGAAGAGGTTGATGAGGACTGCCGCGGCGACCCACTCCCAGCGGACTGCGCGGAACGCCCGTCCGACGACGCCCAGGTCCGGCGCGCGCCAGACCGCGAGGCCGACGAGCACGGCGAGCGGGACGAGGACGAGGAGGAGGCGGAGCCAGCGGCTGCGCGGCAGCGGAACACGCATCGAAACGCTCTCTAGGCGGCGACCCGCTCGGCCGGGCGCTCCTCGAGCAGCGCCTCGTAGATGTCGACGAGGCGGCCGGCGATCGTGTCCCAGGAGTACGCCTTCGCGGCCTCCCGGGCCGCCGCCCCGAGGCGCCTCCGCCGTGGCTCGTCCTGGAGCAGCTCGACGAGCGCGGCGGCGAAGGCGTCGGCGTCGCCGGGCGGGACGAGGATGCCGTTCTCCGGGCCCGCCACGTCCGTGTAGCCCTCGATCTCGGAGGCGACCACCGGCGTCGCGCAGGCGAACGCACGCGTGAGCACCATGCCGAAGCTCTCCCCGCCGAGCGAGGGGGCCGCGAGCAGGCTCGCCTCGAGGAGCTCGCGGGTGAGATCGTCCTCCGAGAGCGAGCCCAGGAGGTCGACGCCCTCCAACGAGAAGCCCTGGCGCCTGGCGAGCCAGCGGACCGAGAGCGGGTCGGCGCCGACCAGGCGGAGGCGGGCGCCCGTGGCGGAGTGCACGCGCGGCCAGGCGCGCAGGAGTACCGGCAGCCCCTTGCGGGGCTCGTTGCGGCCGATGAAGACGACGTTGCCGCTGCGGGCGCCCGGCTCGGCGACCGGCGGCAGGTCGACGCCGTTGGGGATCACCTCGACCGGGCCGCCGACGTACGGCTCGGCGCTCCTGCGAGCGGCCTCGGAGACTGCGATCCGCCTGTCGATCCGCTCGCCCGCGATCCCCCAGAAGACCTTGCCGAGCGGATACCAGGCGAGCCGCTCCCCGGCCGAGTGGCAGGTGGCGACCGTCGGACACGGCGCGGTGACCAGCGCGAAGACGGAGAGGACGGGCGCAAGCGGCTCGTGCACGTGGACGACGTCGAAGCGCTCCTGCGCCCACACCCGGCGCATGCGCAGCATCGCAGGCGGGCTGAGGATGAGGTTGGGAAGCGAGGCGTTGGCCGGCACGATCACGGAGCGTCCCACCGGGATCACGTAGTCGGGCGGCCGCTCGTGGCGCCCCTGCTTGGGGTGGAGAAGCCTGGTCAGGCGCCCGGGCGGGTCGTGGCCCATGAGGATGCGGGCGTCGACGCCGAGGCGCCGGAGCGCCCGCGCCTGGTGGTCGGCGTGCTCCTGGACCCCGCCCCAGAACGACCACGAATAGGGAACGACGATACCGACGTTCACGGCGCAACCCTAACCAGCCGGGCCGTCTCCCCGGCGTCGCAGAGCGGCCCGCGGACTCCCGGCGGCTAGTGGTAGACGTAGATCCGCATCCTCAGCCGGACCCAGTCGTAGATGAAGCGGGAGTTCGGGATCGGGTTGCGGATGCAGCCGTGGCTTGCCGGCCACGAGGGGACCGAGTGGTAGCCGTGGATCGCCTCGCCGCCGTTGTAGTACACGGAGTAGTACATGCCGAGGCTGTTGAAGCCGGGCTGGCGACGGTAGAACCGGAACACGCCTGGATCCGACGGCGTGGCCGGGGCTCCGGTCGAGACGTGGAAGATGTGCTTGGCCTTGCCGCGAGCGGCGAGCACCATCACCTGGCGGGAGAGATCTACCTCGACGTGGCGCCCGGCACGAGGATGAGCGAGCCGGAAGCCGCCCCGGCCGGCGGCGAGGCGCTTGAAGACTCGGCGGCTCGCGCCGTACGTGCGCTGCATCCCCGTTCACCTTGCGGAAGGCCATGACGGCGCGCTCGGTCGCCGCCCCGTAGCGGCGGCCGCCGGACGTGTAGTACCCCCGGGCGGCGAGCAGGCGGTTGAAGATCCTCACCGCGCGGCCGCGGTCGCCCGGGTCGAGATTCGGATAGTCGACCGAGAAGCTCCCGGTTGTGGCACGGGCGGCAAGCTGCTCCGCAGTGCGTGGGTGGCGGGCGTGGAAGCGGTAGCGCCCGGGGCGGATCAGGCGCGGCGAGCGCGCCTGGAAGCGGCCCGCGTTTCGACCCTCGATCCGCACGACCCGGCGTGCGATCCTCTCGGTCGCCCTGCCGTTTCGCCTCACGACGACGATCACGCGCTGGCCGGCCACGAAGGGGCGCATGACGCCGATCAGGCGGGCGCGCCTGCCGACTGGAACGTCACCGCCGCGAGCACCCTTCACGTATAGCGTGATCCGTGCCGGAGCAGGCTCACCCGGGGCCTGCGCCCAGGCGACGCCCGGCAAGGCGAGGATCGCGGCCGCCACGAGGGGAATGACGAGCCGGATCGCACGCGGCCGGCGCCGCCGACCCAGGCCGTCAGCGCGTGCCGCCACTGCAGACCTCAACACGTCGTACTCATCGGGAGCTTCCCAGTCAGGGCTTCTCCTCTTCGCGCCTCTCGCCGGCAACCCTGCCGGGCGCGAGTCTCTAGAGTCGCACGGATGATTCGACGAGCGCAACGGCTCGACCCGGTTCGCGGCTTCGGCATCGACCGGGTCGCCGCCGCGGCCGAGCGGGGGCAGGCGAATCCGCGCTGGCCGGTCCTCCGCCTGGAGAACCTCGACACCGACCTTCCCCTCCCGCCGGAGGCCGTCCGCGTCACCGCCGAGAGCCTGGAGACCCCCGCGGCGAACTCCTGGCTCCCCTTCACCGGCGACCTCGACCTGCGCGCGGCGATCGCCGACTTCACCGCCGAGCGGACGGGCCACCGCTACGACCCCGAGCGGGAGATCGTCGTCACGTGCGGCGGCATGGAAGGCCTCCTGAACGTCGTCCTCGCCACCGTGAACCCCGGCGACGAGGTCGTCGTCACCGACCCCACCTACGCGGGCATCGTCAACCGCATCCACCTGGCGGGCGGGATCCCGAAGGTCGTTCCCTTCGCCGTCGCCGAGGGCGAGTGGCGGCTCGACCGCGACCGGCTCGCCACCGCGGTCGGGCCGGCGACAGCCGCGTTCCTCCTCATGAGCCCCTCCATGCCCTCGGGCGGCACCTTCGACGAGGAGGACTGGCGGCTCGTCTGCGACCTCGTCCGGGAGCGCGACCTCTTCCTCGTCTACGACGCGGCGATGGAGCGGCTCCTCTTCGACGGGCGCCCGCTCCTGCACCCGCTCCGCTTCGAGGGCATGGCCGAGCGCACGGTCGTCGTCGGCTCGCTCTCCAAGGAGCACCGGATGATCGGCTGGCGGGTCGGCTGGGTGGCCGGGCCCGCCGAGACGGTCACGGACGTCGGCTGGACGCACGTCTACAACACGACGACGCCGGTCGGCCTCGCCCGCGCCGCCGGGACGGCGGTGCTGCGCGGCGACCAGGGGCACGTGGCGGAGTGCGTGGCCGAGCTCGAGCGCCGCCGCGACACGCTGCTCGCCGCGCTCCCCGACTGGCCCCTCGTCCGCCCGGGCGGCGGCTGGTCGCTCCTCCTCGACGTCTCCGAGCTCGGGCTCGAGGCGCCCGAGGCCTCGCGGCTCCTGCTCGAGGAGTCCTCGCTCGCGGCGACGGCGATGCTCGGCTGGGGCGGCACGGTCGCCGAGCGCCACGTCCGCTTCGTCTTCAGCGCCGAGCCGGTCGAGCGGCTGGCGACCATCCCCGAGCGGCTGGCCGGCAGCACGCTCGCACGCGCGGTCGCGGAGCGGTGAGCGAGGCCGCAGCGCTCGTCGCCGAGATCGCCCGCGAGGGCCTCGCCGAGCTCCACACGCACCTGGGCGGCTCGGTCGACTCGGCGGTCATGTGGACGCTCGCGCACGAGCAGGGCATCGCCCTCCCCGTGAAGGACTACTGGGACTTCGTCGAGCTCGTCACCGTCGACCCCCGGGGCGTCGACGGCCTTCCCGAGCTGGACGGGATCTACAGGTGGACGGAGCTCATCCAGTCGAGCCCGTTCGCGGTCGAGCGCTCGGTGCACGGCGCCATCGGCGGCGCCTACCGGGCGCAGAACATCACGACCCTCGAGCTCCGCTTCAACCCGATGAAGCGAAACCGGGGAGGCGAGCGCGACCTCGACCACATCATCATGGCGGCCACGCGCGGGCTCGACCTCGCGCGCCTCGAGTACCCGCAGGTGCGCGCCGGGCTCATCCTGATGATGGACCGCACCTTCACGCGCGAGCAGAACGAGGTGATCGTCGAGAAGGCGATCCGCTACTCGGGACGCGGCATCGTCGGGGTCGACATCGCCGGCCCGCGCCCGGACGATGGGCGCTATCCCTACCGCGAGCTGGCGCCGCTCGTGGAGACGGCGCGCGAGGCGGGCCTCGGCGTCACCATCCACGTCGGGGAGGAGGGTGGACGCCACGGGATCGAGGAGATCGGCGAGGTCGTGGAGTCGCTGAGGCCCGAGCGCATCGGGCACGGGATCCTGGCCGCCCAGGACGAGGAGACGATGCGGCTCTTGCGCGAGGCAGGCACGGTGCTCGAGATCTGTCCCACGTCGAACCTGCTGACCGGCGCCCTCGCGGGCGAGGAGGCCTTGCGGGACACGCTGCGCACGTTCGTCGACCGCGGCGTCGCGTTCACGATCGCCACGGACGGGCCCGAGATGATGCGGACACATCTGACGGATGAGCTCGAGCTGCTCGTGCGGCTCGGCCTGCTCGGCGGGGACAGCGCGCGCACGGTCAACGGGCGCGGGCATCAGGCGGCCTTCGTAGACCGAAGGGTGTAATCCGCGAAAATCCGTCGGGCGGCCAATAGCCACGGGCGCCAGGCCGTGCCAACATCGCCGGCATGCTCAGCGTCGGCGGCGACATCAAGTTCACGGAGCGGCAGCGCCAGGTAGTGCGACTGATTGCGGCCGGTTGCTCCAATCTGGAGATCGCTGAGCGCCTCGGCGTCTCGCCCCGCACGGCGAAGGCTCATTCGGATGTGCTCCGGGTGAAGCTGCGGGTGAGCCGCAGGCGGCAGATCCCCGCCGCCTACCGGAGTGCCACCGGGGAGGATCCGCTCCAAGACCTCGAGGCGGCGCCCGGCGTGCGCGACGACTCCCGCACGCCGGTCTGACCGATCTCGGGGGATGACGGCTCACGCCCGCGGCACACGCTGCGGGCGTGGGCTCTGTCCTTAATGTCCGTGGTAATCGGACGCCTGTCGCGCTAGTCTCGTCTCCCGACCCTGGAGCCGCAGCCGTGACGGAGCGCCGGGATCCACCGACGCCTGCGCCGCTCTTTCGCCGCCACACGCGGCGACCGAGGCTCACGAGCCTGCTCGACGAGACGAAAGCTCAGTCGATCCTGCTCACCGCGCCCGCAGGATACGGCAAGACCACACTCGCGCAGGAGTGGCTGCAGGGACGCGATCACGTCGCCTGGTATCGGGCGACGTCCGCATCCGCGGATCTTGCCGCGTTCTCGGCAGGACTCGCGGACGTGATCGCGCCGATCGTCCCCGGCGCGGGTAACCGCCTCAAGCAGCGTCTTCGAGTGGGCGACGCGCCGGAGCGCGCCGTACGACCCCTGGCCGAGCTCCTCGCGGAAGATCTCGCCGCCTGGCCCGAGAACGGGATCATCGTCGTCGACGACTACCACCTCGTGACTGACTCGGTGCCCGTGGAGGACTTCGTCGACTGGGTGCTGACGCTGATTCCAGTCCGAATGCTGATCACGACCCGCCGACGTCCTGCATGGGCCCTGGCGAGGCGGGTGCTCTACGGCGAGATCATGGAGATCGGTCCCGAGCAGCTCGCGATGAACGACGAGGAGGCAAGCCGGGTCCTCGAAGGCCGACCGGGCGAGTCCGTACGCCTGCTCGTCCGCCAGGCGCAAGGCTGGCCGGCCCTCATCGGCCTCGCAGCGCTCTCCGCGACGCTCGAACTGCCCGAGGAGCGGGTATCCGACGCCCTCTTCCGCTATTTCGCGGAGGAGGTACTGCGCAGCGAGCCGCCAGAAGTCCAACGGTTCATGCTGCTCGCCTCAGTGCCACCGAGCATCAACGCACAAATCGCCCGGGACGTGCTTCGTCTTGATCATCCTGAAGCCCTGCTCGATCGGTTGAAGTTAGCAGATCTGCTTCACGAGTCTGAAACGGGAGAGATGCGTTTCCACCCGCTCGTGCGTGAGTTTCTTCGCCGAAAGTTGAGATCGGATGACGCTAGTGATTTCCTCTCTCACGCGGAGGCCGTGATAGTAGCCTCTCGATCTCAGCGACGGTGGGACGACGCGTTTGAACTTGCCTTAGAGATCGAACGCCAGGATCTCGCTGCTCAGATCGTAGGAATCGCAGCAAGCGAGCTACTTGCCGAGGGGCGGATAGAGACACTTGAGAAGTGGCTCGCGGACTGTGGAACACACAGCTATCAGGATCATGGCGCGATCTTGGCACGAGGCCAGCTCTCACTTCGCCGTGGGCGCTTCTCCGAGGCAAGCGCTCTAGCGCTGGACCTCGTTGGTCGGTTGGAGCCTGCCGATGAGGACTTACCTCGTGCATGGAACCTCGTCGGACAGGCTTGCGTACATCTCTCCGACTACGGGCGAGCTCTTCGCAGCCACCTTCAGGCGCACCGTCTGGCCATTACTCAGGCGGATCAGGCGGCCGCCCTTTGGGGCGCATTTGTATCCGCCTCAGAACTTGAGCTTCACTCTGCTGCTCAGTACCTAGAAGACTTTCAGAGAGTTGCAACTGACGATGCAACAGGGCGGATTCGGATTGGGTCTGGCAGGATTATCGCCGCAACCCACCAAGGGTCGTTCGCAGGGCTTTGGAGCTCTCTTGAGCCTCTTCTTGGGCTCGCAGAGAGTGGGGCCGAGCCAATGGCGGCGAGCAACTTCTTCGCGAATGCAGCCTGTGTGAACGTTGGGCGCGCCAACTATCGCATCGCCAAGCAGATCTCCGAGCGCGCTGTCAAGTTTTGCAGAGATCTTCGCCTTGAATTCGCAACCGGCTTCTGCCTATGCCAATTGGTAGCCGCTGAGATCGGCCTCAGGGAGTTTCGCCAAGCTGAGCGCAGCCTCCGAGATCTCGCCGCGGCTACATTAGACCACGAGGACCCCTGGCTCCACATAATGGCCAGGGTTCTCCACATGAAGCTCGCTCTGGCGAGAGGGCGATCACACGAAGCGGCAGCAATGGTGCAACTCAGTCCGCCGTCTGACCTTCCTCGTCCTGCCCTCGGAGAGTACTATGCCGTCGCCGGTCTGGCGCTCGCTTCTGTCGGCGACATCGACCAGTCTCGAATAGCCAGCACCAAGGCAGGAGAGGCTTCCCAGACGATTGAGGCAAGATTCTTTGCACGTTACTCTCAACTTCTGTGCGAGCTTCTCGAGAGTAAGGCGCCTACCGATAACCGTGGACAACGTCTCATCATTGAAAGTCACGAAGCGGATTTTTTCGATGCTTTGGTCCTTAGCTATCGATCTTCGCCCGTCTTCTTGGACTGGCTCTCGACCCAAGCGGCACTCCACGAGATCATTGGAACGGTCATGCGTCGGGTCAACGACGTCGATCTTCCTTCGAAGCTGGGAATTGAGACTTTGCTTCCATCTGCTGAGGCTCATGATCTCTTCACTTCCCGTGAGCGTCAGGTTCTTGACCTCATGGCACAGGGTCTCTCGAACGCAGAAATTGCTGGTACGCTATTCATCAGCCAAAGCACCGTGAAGGTGCACGTTCATCACATCTTGAAGAAGCTTGGGGTCAAAAGTCGCCTCCAAGCGGTACTCAGAGCTCGCACACTGTTCGAAGAGGACTAGGGGATTACGCCGCACTCCCGACGACGTCACAGCCCAACGAGGGATTACGCTGGGCCTCTAGGGCGAAGTCGGCCCTTGCACCAGATAGATAGGTTTCACCTGCGGCTGCGAGGATCGCTTCGAAGGCCGCGACGACGGTGGTATCAAATTGAGTCTCGACCGCTTGCGCCAGTCTCAACCGCGCGACGCGGCTAGGCATCGCATCGCGGTAAGGACGATCCGAAGTCATTGCATTGTATGCGTCGGCGACTGCAATGATTCTCGCGATTAGAGGAATGCGATCACCTCGTAGCCCATCGGGATAACCATTCCCATCTACTCGCTCATGGTGATGCCTGACTATCGTCGCGATCTCCGTGTAATCGTCGACCTTGGCCAGGATCCGCTGTCCGATGGCCGGGTGCGTCTCCATCAGCCGGCGCTCGTCGAGAGTCAACGCACCGGGCTTCTCGAGAAGCCCCGGAGGCAATCCGACTTTCCCGATGTCGTGAACGAGGCCACACAGATGAGCCAGCTGCTGCTCTGACTCGGAGAGTCCGAGGCGCGCTGCGATGTCACGCGCATAGATCGCAACTGCTGCCGAGTGACCGGCCGTGTACTCGTCCCTCGCGTCAAGTGCCGCCACGAGGGCGGTCGCGAAGGAGAGGCTCGCCCGTTCGAGACGTTCGTTCGCTGCCCCAAGGTCTGAGACCAGTTTCGTCTGCTCCTGATACATGGTTAGCAGGCGGTGGGCTGCAAGAGCCGGAACGAAGAAGAGCAGCACTGTCCATGGCGAAAGCTCCCGGTAGGCATAGGCGAGGACGCCGATCACCGGCGTGTACAGGGGCAAGGTGCTCAGAATTAGCCTGCTCATGGTCCGCGCCGAGGCGGTGAACGAACTACTTCCTCGGAGCGCGACCGTAAGCGAGTTGAAGGCGATGTCTCCAACCGCCTCAACTGCGCCTGCGACGGCGATGGCGAGAAGCACGGCTCCAAACGACGCGTCGGGGTGGAGAAGCAGAGAGGCTGCGAGGCCGGCGGCGCCAGCCACCGCCACGCGGGTACACGTCCATATGACCCACCGGGTGTAGGGGGCGCGGAAGTCTGTAAGCAGCGCGCAGGCGGCAACGATCATCGCCGCGTACGGCCCGTACACCACCGCCGCGAACAGAATCGGGAGCGCACCTACCGACATCTGCAGGTTCGGGGCGATGAAGACGCTTTGCCGCTCAGCGAAGAACGCGACGGCAGCGAGAACACCGACGAGCCATGGAGAGCCGCCCAGCCCAGGAGCCGTCTCTCCGACGACGACCGCGACCGCAATGACAGAGCCGACGAGGCCGCTCGCGTACCACTGCATTCGTCCCCAAGGGACGCGCAGAACGGTGACCGCAGGGTTATCCGAAATGTTGGCCAAAGCTACTTGAAACTCCCCCAAAAGGGGTATACGCTCGCTTTGCCGTCATCCCCCGTAGAGAGGTGAGACCACTGTTGCATTGGGAAAGCCGCATGAAGAGCCTCCTTGCTCTCGCCATGGGCGCCGGTCTGCGGTGCGCTGGCAAGGGCTGGTAGAAGCTCCCGAAGTCTGAGTTTTTCCACACCTAGGCACATCCCTCGCCTGAGGGATTTGTCAACAGGCTGTGGATTGTGTTAACGGCCCGAGCTCCCAATGGAGCCGGGCCTCTCGCTGCGCGCTTTTAGGAGATCAGGCCGCGGCGGAAGCCGATGGCGACCGCATGGGCGCGGCTGCGGGCCTGGAGCTTGGCCAGCAGGTGGCGGACGTGGGACTTGACCGTCTCCTCCGAGAGGAAGAGGCGCTGGCCGATCTCGCGGTTGACGAGACCGTCGGAAATGAGCTGCAAGACCTCGATTTCGCGCATGGTCGGCTCCTGCTCGAGCTCGCGGAGAGGCGGCTGGAACGGGATGACCTCGGCGCTCTGCTCCCGGCCGTTGCGGCGCGCGGCGACCTCGTCGAAACGACGCGAGTGATCCAGATACTTGCTCAGGATGTTCTTGCGCTCGGCAGCGTCCATCGCGGCAAGCATCGGCACCCAACCGGGGCGGCATTACCCCAAATCGAGGGAGCGAAGATGCCCTATTTGCGGCGAAAACGCCGTGCCGAGCGCCGTTCGGCGGCCAGCTCGGCCGGCTCGGGCTCCTCGAGGACCCTCGCCACGCCCGCCCGGCCGCTCGCGTGCAGGACGCGTCCATCCCCCACCCAGAAGGCGACGTGGCCGGGGTAGCAGAGGACGTCCGCTGGCTCGAGCTTGCCTTCCGGCACCGGCTCCCCGGCCTCCTCCTGCTGCCAGGAGTCTCTGGGGACAACGATCCCCACCCGGCGGAACGCCATGTGGACAAGTCCGGAGCAGTCGATCCCGCGCTCGCTCATCCCGCCCCACTCGTACGGCGCGCCGAGGTAGGGCGCGCGCCTCGGCGAGGACGTCGTCGCCGGTCGCGGCCGGCCACGCCGCCTCCACCGGCCGGCCGAGCAGCGCGTCCGCCCGGGCCCAGCCCGGGTAGCCGTAGGCCGTCTCGATCCACGCCCAGCCGCCCCGCTCCTCCAGCACCGAGACGGGCTCGCCGCGCAGGAGCTGCGTCACCTGCTCGGCGTCCTCGCGCGGCTCTGCGCGCACGGGCGCGAGCGCCACGGAGCAGCTACACGGGCGGCGGTTCATAGG
>JBOHAD010000025.1:0-31234 GCA_050697555.1 Gaiellaceae bacterium
CACTCGCTGGAAGCGGTCCTCGATCAAAGAGAAGAAGACAAAGACAGAGAGGAGACACGCGAGCTCACCCCGGCCTGAGCCGCCCACGATCAAGCCGACGAGTTACACCACGTCCTGGGACTTGACTAGCGCGAGCGCGGAGACGGAGAAGACCGTGGACTTCTACCCGACCATGGACGAGGCCGAGGGCGCGCTCGCGGAGTGCCTCACGGACAAGCCGGAGTGGGCGACCGTGCTTCGGGTGGAGCCGGTCGAGTTCGAGACGAGCCCGAACTAGATCAGGTCGCCTCCGTTGGTGCCGGAGGCTTGCCTCCGATCGTGAAATCGTATCCGCAGTTCTTGCAGGTCGTCCTGCCCTTCTTCACGTCCTCTCCGCAATGCGGACACACGCGGCCTCGCCGGCGGGTCATGAACCAGATGATCGAGAGGATGATGAAGCCGATGAACCAGAGGATGAAGATGAGCGTGACTCCGATCCCGGTGCCTACGTCGCTTGCTGCGTTGAGCGTCTCTCGGCACTCCTCCTCTGTGAAGAAGCCTCCCTCTGTGCAGTCAGCGATTTCGGCTTGCGTCGCCTCGGGATTCGATGCAGCTCCGGCGATAGCCCAAATGAGCATGAGGACGCTGAAGATGACGATCGCCCACGTCATCTTTCGCCACCGCAACGGATTCATATGCCACCCCCCGATAGAAACGTCCGTTACGAGAGAGCCAGCTCACAAGCGTTGGTGCCCGACCGCTCCATCCGCCTCCTGAACCCGCTGTAGCCGCCCTAGCCGGGGGAACCTAGTTCGCTGGCCGGAGACCGTCCTGGACCTTCCTGAACACGCAGGGCGCACCATTCCGGCGCGGGCGACCTGCCGCGTCGACGAGCTGGACGCCGAGCCCGAGCCGGAGCCTCCGGCACGGCTCGAGTTCACGGACGAGCAGCTGCTTGAGGCGGTTGCCGCGGCACCGCAGTGGGAGGCCGAGCAGTTCCACCGTCCCGCCGATCCCGCCCCATGCGCGTGGGCGGTCACTTAGGTTCTGCGCCAGCGGCTCGGGTTCGACGAGCCCCCGAAGACGGAACACCGGCACCTGATGCAGGTCGTCGGCGGCCTCAGGCGTCTTGAGAAGGCCGGCCTCGTCGTCCAGGAGACGCGCTCCATGCACGGCGAGCGGCTCGCGAGCGACTGGCGGAGGGTGGAGTCCTGATGGCCCACGCTGCGCGCCAGTTGTGCGCCAGTGAGCGCCCGATTCCAGCGGTTTCAGGCGGGTTCCAGCGGGATGAGCGACGGGCCGCAACCCCGCTCGTAGAGCGGGAATCGCCCTGTTAGAGCCGAAGCGGGCGAGGGGAGTCGAACCCCCGTAACCAGCTTGGAAGGCTGGGGCTCTACCATTGAGCTACGCCCGCGTTCGCGGCCAACGATAGCGAGTCACCGATGCGGGGGATACCGGCCGGCGTCCGAACCTCGGATCATGGGAGAAACGGATCGGCAACGGAGGCGGTGCGGTCACGCCCGGAGCAACGCGGGAGGTCGTGACCGTGCACAGGATCTACGAGCTCGTCGAGAGGGTGGACGAGCTCAGCCCTCGCAGAGGCGCCGTCCTCTACGGCGTCTTCATGACGCTCTGGATCGTCGGGTTCGCCGCGACCGAGCACCCGCTTCCCGCCGTCGTCGTGGTCGTGCTCCTGGTTCTGCCGGCCGCGGTGCACTTCGGGCTCGGCTACGTCGTGCGGGACTGGGGGGCCCTCTACCTGACCGCCGTGCCCGTCGTCGTCGCCGCGGCGGTAGGCGGGCTCCCCTCCTCTCTCTGGGCGGCCGTCGTGCTCCTGACCGCGTTCCCCGGCGCGCCTCTCGTCGCGCTGGGCGTGTGGGTGCGCGACTGGCTCGAGCGGCGCGACCCCTCCTACGTCGATCCCTGGCTCATCTAACCATCTACATTGACCGCGCATGCGCGCGGTCGATTGCTGGTGTGGCCAGCTCGTCCAGGGTGAGGACGAGGACGAACTCGTGCGCCGCCTCGGCGAGCACGTGCGGGAGGCGCACGACGACGAGCACGACGAGACGGCTCTTCGGACGCGCGTGAGCGAGAGGGCGTACGAGCCGCCCACGGGGGATCCGCCCTGGGCCTACTAGCGCTCAGGGCCCCTACGAGCTGGTATCCCGCGTACGACGAGGTATTCGTGGTCGTCGTCGCGGCCCTCGTCTACGCGGTCGGGCTGCGGGTGTTCCCGGCCTCGCGCCGGCGGGTCGCCTCGTTCGCCGCCGGCCTCCTCGTCGTCCTCGCGGTCACGATCACGCCGCTCGGGACGCTCGCGCTCACGTACCACCTCTGGGCGCACCTCGTTCAGAACGTCGCCCTCGCCGAGTGGGCGCCCGCACTCTGCGTGGCGGGGCTCCCGCCTGCGATGACGGCCGAGCTCGGCCGCTACAGGCTCGTCCGGGTCCTCACGCGGCCGTACGTGGGGCTTCCGCTCTGGCTCATCACCTACGGGATCTGGCACATCCCGCCCGTCTACGACGCCGCGCTTCGGGGGCACTACCTCCTCCACCTCGAGCACGCCACGTACTTCACGGCCGGCGTCCTGCTCTGGTGGCCGATCTTCCACGAGCAGCCCTGGCGTCTGAGCGCGGGCGCCAAGTCCGCCTACCTCTTCCTCGCGTTCGTCCTGGCCAGCCCCCTCGGGCTCCTGCTCGCGCTGCTCCCCAGCCCGATCTACGACTTCTACGTCGAGGCGCCGAGGATCTGGGGAATCTCCGCTCTCCAGGATCAGCAGATCGCGGGCGTGGCGATGGCCGTCAGCGAGGCGATCGTCTTCTTCGGCGTCTTCGCCTGGTTCTTCGTGCGCTTCATGGCCGAGGAAGAGGCGGGTTACAGTCAGCCGCATGCCTAGCGCCGCCGCGCGCGAGACCTTCGCCGCCCTCGCCGACGTGCTGATCCCCGCCGGCGGGGACATGCCGGCGGCGAGCGAGGTCGACGTCGGCGGCAAGTGGCTCGACCGCGCGCTCGGCGCGCGGCCCGACCTCGAGACGACGCTCGAGCGCGTGCTGGCGGACGCCGCCGGACGCGATCCGCCCGGGGAGGTGCGGCGCCTGCACGCGGAGGACGCCGAGGGCTTCGCCGCCCTCGCGCACCTCGCCGCGGGCGCATACACGATGCACGCGAAGGTGCGGAAGCGGCTCGGCTACCCCGGCCAGAAGTCGAGCCCGCCCCTCCCCGACGAGGCCGAGTACTACCTGGAGGACGGTCTCCTCGACCCCGTACTCGCTCTCGCGCCCTTCGGGAGGCAGGTGCCGGCCGAGCCCGGGCCGTCGCAACCGCAGCTCGCGAAGCCGCGCGGCGAGCGGCCGAACGTGCTCGTGATCGGTGCCGGCGCCGCCGGCTCGGTGGCGGCGAAGCATCTCGCCGAGGCGGGCTTCTCCGTCGTCTGCCTCGAGCAGGGCGGGTGGCGGAGCGCGGGCGAGTTCCCAGGCGACAAGCTCGAGTTCGAGCTCCTCGTCGAGCGCGACTGGAACGCCGACCCGAACGTGCGCGGCCGGCCCGAGGACTACCCGACCGAGTGCTCGGAGTCGGACATCGCGCCGGTCATGTTCAACGCCGTCGGCGGCTCGACGATCCACTTCGGCGCCCAGTGGGCGCGCATGCGGCCGGTGGACTTCAAGGTGCGGACGGCGGAGGGGGTCGGCGACGACTGGCCGGTCTCGTACGAGGAGATGCTCCCCTTCTACGAGCGGATGGACGTCGAGATGGGGATCTCCGGGATGGCCGGCGACCCCGCCTACCCGCCGGGCGAGGCGCCTCCGTTGCCGCCGCTCCCGATCGGCAAGATCGGGCACAGGGCGGCGGAGGGCATGAACGAGCTCGGCTGGCACTGGTGGCCGGCCGCGCACGCGATTCCCTCCGAGCCGCGGGACAACCAGGCGCAGTGCGCACGGCGCGGGACCTGCATGTTCGGCTGTCCGGAGGGGGCGAAGGGCTCGACCGACCTGACGCTCTGGCCGGATGCGCTCAGGGCTGGAGCGAAGCTCGTCACGGGCGCGCGCGTGCGCGAGATCACGACCAACGGGAAGGGTCTGGCGACGGGCGCACTCTGGATCGACCGCGAGGGCAAGGAGCAGCGGCAGGCGGCGGACGTCGTCGTGGTCGCCGCCAACGGGATCGGGACGCCGCGACTGCTCCTGTTGTCAGGGCTGGCGAACTCGTCCGGGCTCGTGGGGAGGCGGCTCATGCTCCACCCGTACATGAGCGTCCTCGGGATCTACGAGGAGGAGCTGGATAGCTGGCTCGGCCCCTGGGGCACGCCGCTCCTCTCGCTCCAGTTCGCCGACACGAACGAGGCGCGCGGATTCCCGCGCGGCGCGCAGTGGGACGTGATGCCGATCGGCGGGCCGCTGATGGCGCTCGCCCGCTACGAGGAGCTGCCCTTCGACGAGCGCTGGGGGGCGCGCTTCCACGAGCTTGCGCGCCGGACAGTGGGCCGTGCGTTCGACTGGGGGATCGGGATCGAGGACCTGCCCTCGGAGGAGAACTTCGTCGGGTTGGATGCGTCGCTCGCCGACGGAGACGGCATCCCGGCGCCGAAGGTCGTCTACCGGATCGACGAGGACGCGCGGCGCAACCTCGCGTGGCAGCTCGAGCGGGCGCGGGAGGCCCACGAGGCGGCGGGGGCCGTCGACACGATCGTCACCGACTGGTCGGCGTGGGGCTGGCACCTCCTCGGCACATGTCGCATGGGCGACGATCCGGCAACGTCCGTCGTCGACCGCTGGGGACGAGCGCACGACGTGCCGAACCTCTACGTCCTGGATGGGAGCGCCTTCGTCACGTCCGGCCCGCAGCCGCCGACGGCGACGATCGCTGCGAACGCGGCGCGCTGCACCGCGCACGCGATCGCGACCGCAGGGCAGCAGGTAGTCCCGGCGTGACGCGCTGTGCATGGGTGCCCGAGGGCGATCCGCTCTACGTCGCCTACCACGACGAGGAATGGGGCGTGCCGTCGCACCACGACCGCGATCTCTTCGAGCTGCTCGTCCTGGAGGGCGCGCAGGCCGGGCTCTCGTGGTCGACGATCCTGCGCAAGCGGGAGGGCTATCGCGCCGCGTTCGCCGGCTTCGATGCGGACGTCGTTGCGGGGTTCGGCGAGGGCGACGTCGAGCGGCTGCTCAGGGACGCGGGCATCGTCCGCAACCGGCTGAAGATCGAGTCGGCGATCGCGAACGCGCAAGCGACGCTGGCCGTGCGGGAGGAGCTCGGGAGCCTCGACGCTCTCCTCTGGAGCGCCGTCGGCGGCGAGCCGCTCGTGAACCGGTGGCGCTCGCTCGGCGAGATCCCGGCCGAGACGGAGGAGTCGCGCGCGATGAGCAAGGAGCTCAAGCGGCGCGGCTTCCGCTTCGTCGGCCCGACGATCTGCTACGCGTTCATGCAGGCGGCGGGGCTGGTCAACGACCACGTCGTGGACTGCTTCCGCCACGACGAAGTCGGGGCGTAGCAGTCGGGCCGGCCTCCGGGCCCGTGGCGGGCACGCCTCACGCACACTCTCGTCACGCTTCCGCGACGGGGTCAGACCCCGCCCGGCCGCGCCTCTCGGAGGGCGAAGATGCAAGCAAAGCCGCTCCCGGCCGAGCATTCACGCTGGAGCGGCGCACCTACGGCCGGGTCAGACCCCGTGACAAGAACGTCACGGAAGGCGCGCGAGTTTGCCCAGCGGCCGGCTCTCAGCCGCCGTCGCGGCCGGGGAAGCTCTTCACCGCCTCGCGCACCTGCTCGACGCCGAGCGTCATCTCGAGCAGCCCGACGTGCTCGTCGTAGACGTCGGCGTCGACCTGCTCCTTGACCTCCTCTTCGAGGATGTGAATGACGGGGAGTCCCAACTGAACTCCTGCCAGTGGACCCACGTAGGCCGGGTCGCCCAACGTCACCGTCTCGGCCGTGACCTCGAGCGACTCGAGATCCGCAGCGCCGAGCACGACGACGACGTTCTCGAGCCCGTGCTCGTCGGCCAGAGCCTTGATGCGGTCCTGGTTCTCCGGGTCCATGGCGCCCGCCGCCGTTCAGACGAAGCACTCCGTCTCGACGAAGACGACCTCGGCGCCCGCCGAGCGGACGCACTCGGCGATCGCGGGCCCGGGCACGCCGTCCCGCTCGCCGAGCGCGATCACCTTCTTGCCGTCGAGCTTCATGCAGCCTCACCTCCTCCGTCGGTCGCGAGCTTCGCGAAGGCTCGCTCGATGTCGTCCTTGCTCACGTCGCCCGAGAGACGCTCGAGCTCCTTGCCGTCGCGCATGAGCACGTAGGTCGGCAGCCCGAAGACGCGCAGCTCTCGGCAGATGTCGCGATTCTCGGACGAGTTGACCTTGACGACGCGGACGGCGCCGCCGGCCTTCTCCTCCAGGTCGGCGATCGTCGGCATCATCGCCAGACAGGGCTGGCAGCGCGGTCCCCAGAAGTCGACGAGCACGCTGCCCTCGCCCGTCAGGTCCCTGAACGTCTCCACGGTGGCTTCGACCGGCATGGCTACCCCTTTCCCGGTTCGAGAAGAATCGACATCCCGTCGGCGAGCTCGGTCATGCGCCCGAGAAAGAGCGAGCCCTTGGCGACGAGCATGGTCGAGCCGATCTCGCCCTCGCGCAGCGCGCGCAGGCCGTGGGGGATCCAGGGCACAGCGGAGGCGACGTGACCCTGCGTCGGGGAGAAGCCCGGCAGGCCGTGGGAGCGCTCGAAGCCGTCGAGCTCGTCCCGCAGGAGCTCCCCACGCCTGACGGCGAGAGCGCCCATGAGCTTGTAGTTCCGGCTCGGGACGTTGCCCGCGCCCGCCGGCTCGGTGATCTCGGGATCGTGGAGCTCGGTCGCGTAGCGGTCGACATCGAGGATGCCGCGGCCGAGGCGCTCGAGCGGCTCGACCACGAGGTCCTCGAGCACCGCCTGCTGCGCCGAGCCCGAGCCGACGCGGTGGCGCCCGACGGCATCGAGGCGGATCTCGGGGGCGCCGTCGCCGGGCGGACCGACGAGCACGGCGAAGCCGGCGAGGACGTCCTCGAGCACCGGGACCCCGTGACGGAGCGCGCCCGTGAACTTCATCCCCAGCTTGGCCAGCGATCCCCCTGCGACGACGACGACGTGCGGGTGGACGCCAGAGGCCACGAGCGCCGCGGCGACGACGAGCGCGTGGAGCGGCCCGCAGCAGAAGGCCTTCACGTCGGCGCCGGAGGCGTTGCGGCAGCCGGCCTGCTCGGCGATCGCCTTGGCGAGGTTGCCGCCGCCGCGCTGGTAGCGGTCGCCGACGGCCTCCTCGCCGGAGCCGATCGCGTAGGGGACGTCTTCGGGCGGGAAGCCGGTCGTTCTCAGGAGGTGCTCCAGCGCGAGCGCGCCGGTCGTCTTGCACGCGAGGTTCTCGAGCAGGACGGCCGCGGAGAGGCTCTCGTCGAGGTCGTGCGCTTTCTCCATGACGCCCGCTTCGCGGCCGCCATGGAAGAGGGGCAGCGCTCCATCTCCAGCGCGGTGGTCGCCCAGCCTGAGCAGCCCGAACGAATCGGCCTCCTCCATGCGGCGGTAGATCTCCTCCTCGTCGATGATCAGACCGAAGGGGCCCTCGCGCCTCGGCTCGGCGCGATGGCGCCACCACGGCCGCTCGACCTCCCAGAGCGCGTCGGGGCGCAGGTTCCCGATGAGCACCTGGTGGGGCGCGTAGCCGAGCGCGTCGTCGTAGCTGCGGAGCGCGCCTTCGAGGGAAGCGAGCAGCCCGTTCCGGTCGGCGGCCAGCTCGCGCGCGGGCTTGGAACCGTGGCGAACGAGGTCGGGCGCGTGGGCGAGGACGAGCGAGCAGGCGTGGAGCGCAGCGCCGCTCACGAGCCTGGCCCCGGCGAGGACGCGATCTCGTCGCAGACTGCGCGCCACGCGTGCGATCTGCGTCGATACGCTTGAAGCGGAGGGAGGCCCGCGGTGGCCCCGGGGAACGGCCCGCTCACGGGGCCACCTCCCACACCGTCGTCGGCTCGATGTCCGTCTCCAGCATCTCGAGTGCGCGCTCGACGATCCGGCGGCGCGTCGGCGCGTCGAGCCCGAAGGGATGCGTGATCGCGGGGCCGCGCACGATCCGGTTCGCACCGATCATCGTCGCGATCGTCGGCAACGAGGTCACGAACACGGTTGGAATCCCTGCCCGCTCGATCTCCTTCGCCAGCACCGACCCGCAGCGCGTGCCGGTTCCTCAAGTGCCCGAGAGGAGCACGGCCTCGACCCCGGCTTCGCGGAGCTCGGCTGAGATCTCCTGGCCGAAGCGGGTCGACGCGGCCACCGGGGTTCCGTTGCCGGTCGTCGTGTAGAACGCGTCGTGGATGCGGCCGATGCGCCCTTCCCGCTCGAGCGCCCGAACGACGTCGAGCGGCACGAGCCGGTTCGGATCCTCGTTGGCGAGCGTCACGTCGAACCCGCCGTGCACGGACTCGTAGCGTCCCGCCTCGAGCCCTTCCTCACCCCCGACCTCATACCGGAGCCAGCGCGGCGCGCGGATCGTCGGCAGCCGGTCCGGGTTGCCCTGCGGAACGCACCCTGCCTCCGTGACGAGGGCGAGGAGCACCTTCGAGAGATCCCGAACGGGCTCCGGAGGCGGGACTCGATCGAATCCAGCCGCCACCTCCGTGCGCGTCTCCCCCGCGAGCTTCGCCAGCAGGAGCTCGACGGCACGCTCGGCGCCGGCCCTCTCCGCGAAGCGGTTTCGCCGGAAGCCTCGGGGGAGGTAACCCTCTTCGTCCGGAGGCCCGAGCTCGCGACCCGAGGCGAGCGCCTCCGCGAGCCGCGCCATCCGGGGGAGCGCGTCGCGCATGCCGGCGACGTTCACGGCAGTGGGGACGATGAGCGCCTTCCCTCCTGCCGCGCCGACCCCGGGATTCTCCTCGTGCATGGCGGCGACGGCCGGCAGAGACGACGACGCGGCGAGCCGGGTGCACGCGTACCCGTACCGCCCCGAGCCGAACGCCGGGCCGCACAGGAGCAGCTCGGGCCTCTCGGCTGCCAGGAGCGCGAGCAGGTCTGTGAGCGCCGTCTCCTCGTGCTCGCCGAAGTAGTCGTCGCCGCAGGCGAGCGTGGCCACGATCTCGATCTCGTCCAGCTCCGCAGCCAGCCCGCGACCCGGCCCGACCGGCCCCGCCAGGCGAGTCGGCGGTGTCTCTGCGGCCTCCTCCCCGCCCAGGCCGGCGAAGAACTGGTTGAGGTAGTGGACCGCCCTCACCATGTCGTCGCCGAGAGCGCGAGCTGCCCCATCTGGTTCGTCGCGCCGAGGTAGTTGCGGACGGGCACGGCACCGGCCTCGGCCGCGGAGGTTCCGTCGAGGAGGGTCTCGCCGCCGAGCACTCGCTCCGGGCGCCAGCCCGGTACGGTCTCCTCCGCGTTGCCGGCGGAGACGATCGAGTCCGCCTCCGGCACCCAGTCGGTCAATCCGGGATTCGCCGACTCGGGATCCGCCATCTCGGCGACGATCACGGTCGTGCGAATCCCCGCGCGCTCGCAGGCACGGCAGGTGAGCATCACGTCGGTGTGCGAGTTCCCGCCGGCGTCAGTCGCCAGGACCGCGCCATGCGCACCAAGCTCCGCCGCCAGCTCGGCGGCGCGCTCGGCAGCGCGCTGCTTGTCCTCGGCCGACTGCTCGTACCCGCGCATGAGCACGACGCCCGCAAAACGGAGCCGCCTGCCGTGCTCGCCGTAGAGCGTTCGGACGAGCCGGTTCTGCTGGAAGAAGATCGTCGGGTTGCGAAGAGCCGCCCAGTGGTACTCGCCGCACGTCACCGCGCCGTCCAGCAGCTCGGCAGGCGCGATCGCTCGCGGAAGCCCCGCCTCGCCGGCGGGCACGCCGTACACGTACTGGTAGTAGAGCGGGCCGAGGTCGGAGAGCTGGACGAGCGTCGCCACGGAGGGAAGGCCCTCGTCCGCCGGCCCGAGCTCGAACCGCTCGACCTCGAGCGGCTCGGCCTCGAGCGTCGGTTGGGCGACGGATTCGGCTACTTCGAGCGTCGTTCGTCGCGCCCACGTCTCGAGGTCCTCGTTGGGAACGCCGTCGCGCGGCCGAAACGTGAGCACCACGTTCGTCGTGCGCGAGAACGGCGTCAGCTCCGCTCCCGGCCCCGCCATGTCGACGAGCGACTCCTGTTCGTGAAGCGGCCGCTCCTCGGCGGGGAAGTCGAGACACGAGAGCACGGTGACGCCGCCGAGACGGTTCGTCCGGCCTTCGCCGGCTGTCCCCTCGGTCGGAAATGCGGGACGGCCGTCAGGACGGACGCGCGGCTCGACGCCGTCGAGGACGTGCGTGATCCGCACCGGCTCGCCCGCGTGCACGATCTCGACGTCGACGCCGTCGAGCTCGGGAACGTCGCCGAGCAGCTCCGCGGTGAAGGTCGCGAGCTCCCAGGCTCTCACGCCGCCCTCCGGTGGCCCAGGCGCTCGGACACCTCCGCGGCGGCGGCTGCGCAGAGCTCTCCCACGGCGGGAAGCCGGCGCTCCGGCAGCCGGTAGCCCGGTCCGGACACGGACACGGCGGCGACGCAGGCGCCGAAGCAGTCGAAGACGGGCGCGGCGACGGCGTGCAGCCCGAGCTCGAGCTCCTCGGTGGCCACGGCGAATCCGGCCCTCCGCACCCGCTCGAGCTCGGCTCGGAGCTTCCGACGGTCGGTGATCGTCTTTTGCGCAACCCTGGGGAGCTCACGGGGGAGGTCGCCGGCTCCGAAGGCGAGGAGCGCCTTGCCGTTGGCGGTCGCGTGCAACGGAAGCGCTCGACCCGTCCAGTCCGTCACGCCGACGAGGTGCGCGGTCTCGATCTGGTGGACGTTGAGCGCGCGGTCGTCCTCGCGCACGGCCAGGTTCACGGTCTCGCCCGTCTCCGCGGCCAGGCGCTCGAGCGCCTCCCGCGCAGCTCCGGCGAGCGCGAGCCCGCGTATGGCGAGTGCACCGAGGCGCGCAAGCTCCGAACCCGGGGCGAATCGGTCACCGTCCCGGCGCACGAGGCCGCGGTTCTCGAGCGTGGCCAGAAGGCGCGAGACGGTGCTCTTGTGCATCCCGAGCTCGGCGGCGAGCTCGGACACGCCCACGGCAGGCCGCGCCTCGTTGAACGCCGCCAAGATCGCCAGCGCCTTGTCCGCCGACTGCACCGTTGCGATTATTGCAACGGTGCGGTCGTATGTGCAACACGCTACTCGGCCGGGATCTCCGAATGCACCTTCGCCATGTCGATCCCCTGCGAGCGCCGGTAGAACCACGAGATCGCGTAGATCGCCGCGGCCACCCCGTAGAGGGCGAACAGGTAGTAGAAGGAGTTCCGGGCGGTCGTCCAGTCGATCCCGTAGGTCGCGTTCGTGATCCACTCGTAGATCGCGAAGCCGAGGATGACGAGGAAGCCGAGCGCCGCCACGGTGATGAGCGGCACGCCCCCGACCTTGTAGCGCGCGATCGGGGACGCGTTGTAGATGTTCGGCTTCACCCACGGCATCACCGCCGCGGCGACCGCAGAGCCGGCGAACGTCACGGCGATGACGAACGTCGCCGAGAGCGTCCAGCTGAAGAACTCGTCGTTGTAGGCGTAGAAGTACGCGATCGGAAGCGCCGGGATCAGCATCAGCAGGAGGGCCACGATGGGGACGCCGTTCCGGGTCACCTTCGAGGCGCCCTCCGGCAGGATGCGGTCGAACGCCGCGGCGAAGACCACTCGGGTCGAGGAGAGGAAGACGGTTCCGACCCAGCCGAAGAACCACAGGGAGAGCAGCCCGACGAGCAGCAGCTGCCAGAACGCGCCCTCCATCAAGAACGACGCGAGAAGGCCCGGATACGGGAACGAGGTCACGGGCGGGTTCTCGACGTAGTCGTAGAGCGCCGGCTGGCCCCAGTACGCATTGTTTGCCGCGTTGTAGAAGTCCCAGCCGAACGTCTTCGCGAAGAGCAGGAACATGATCACGGCGGCGATCGTCGTCGCGACGAGCGCGCCGCCCATGGCGTAGATGTTCTTGCGGAAGTCGGAGGCTCCGCGCACCTCTCCGTAGAGAGTGGCGCCCCAGTTCGACCACAGGTTGAAGAAGAGGATGAACGGGATGAGCAGGAAGAGTCCCTTGACCGCGCCCAGGTCCGCGACGCCCGAGATTCCGGTGTCGCCCGCGGCGAGGGTTCCTTCGTACGCGTTCGCCGACGCCCCGAGGACGTCCTGGGACTCGGCGTTGAAGGCCGAGATGAAATCGGCCTTCGAGTTGACGAGCAGGAGGACGAACATGAAGAGAAGGCCGATGACGCCGCCGAAGAAGCAGAACTTCTGGATGCGCGCATAGGTCCGCATCCCCAGCGAGATGACCAGGGAGGCGAGGAGCGCCGTGATGATCGACGCGGTGAAGAGGCCTCTCGGCTCCTGGAAGAACGAGAACCCGCCGTCCCAGCCGATGATCGCGGCGATGGGCACGAAGATCTCGACGTTGAGGATGTTCGCGTAGATCGGGACCCAGTGCCAGAGGATGAACCACCAGCCGCAGACCGCCAGCACGAAGCCGACCGGCCCGCCCAGGACCCGGCTGATCCACACGTAGTCGCCGCCCGCGCGCGGCATCACCGCGATCAGCGAGGCGTAGACGACGACCTGGAAGAGCAGGTACGCACCCGAGACGATGACGGCCCAGAGGAGGCTCCCGTTGGGGACGAAGACCGCGTACGAGAAGATAAACAGTCCGAGCGTGATGAGGTTGATGGAGAACGCCGAGTAGATGAAGGCGTCACGGACCGACCACCCCTTCACGAGACCGGTCGCCTTCCTGGCGAAGAGGGACCGCTCCTGGTACGGAACGTCGCCTGTCGTCGTTGCCATGTCTCTCCTCTCTCGCTAGCCGCTCGTTAGTACGTAGTTCTTGACGCCTTTCCTGCCGTCCAGCTCGATGAGCGCGCCGAGCAGGTCGCCCTGCTCGTAGGAGCTTCCCGGGTTGATGCAGAGGGTCTTGCCGATGCGCGTGTGGCCCCGTGCCTCGTGGATGTGACCGTGCAGGGAGAGCGCCGGTTGGTGTCGTTCGATCGCTTCGCGCACGGCCGTCGAGCCGCAGGGGACGGGCGCATGTCCCGCGTGCTTCAGGGTCAGGTCCTCCGTGAGCTCGGGCGCGTCGTCGAGGCCCGAGCCGTAGGGCGGGCAGTGAAGGCTGAAGATCGTGCGCTCCGGCGGCGCGGTCACGTGCTCGGCACAGCGCTCGATCCGTGCCGAGAGGTCGGGCTCGTCCTCCTCTCGATACGTCTCCCAAGGGGTGCGGTTCGCCCAGCCGGTCGAGACCATCTGGAAGCCCTCGATGTCCACGACGCAGCCTTCGCCGAGCTCCACGTGGCGCGCCTGCTGGATCACCGGGTCGATGTCGAACTGGTCGTCGTTGCCCGGGCAGACGAACGTGCGAATGCCGGTGCCCTCCAGCCGCTCGTCGGCGAGCTTCATCCAACGCTCGACCGCCTCGAGCATCTGCTCGTGGAAGAAGCTGTCCGCGCGCTCCGGGTCGCCCTCGTACTCCCGCAGCTCCTCGGGCGTCGTGCGGAACGGGTAGTAGCCGCGCCGCCGCACGGACTCCTCGAACTTCCCGACCTCCTCCTCGCCGAGGAGCTCCTCGCGGTTCTCCAGCAGAGTCGCGTGCCAGCGCCCGCCGCCGTCGTCCACGATCGGAATCAAGGCCTTGCCGGTCATGTCGCCGCCAAGCACGAGGACGTCCGCGTCGTAGTGCTTCCCGCTGTTCAGGAACTTCCGCCAGCAGGTTTCCGACCCGTGGATGTCGGTGGCGAAGAAGAGGCGCATCTACATCCGGCCCTGCGGCGGATTGAACTACCTCTAGGGTCCGCCTGCAACCTCCTCGGGCGTCTCGTACCAGCGCTTGCGCTCGCCGACCCTCGCGCGCAGGCGCCAGGCCCGCGACTTCGGCTCGCGCTCGATCCGCTCGGCCACCGCATCGATGCGCGCGGCGACCTTGTACCCCTCCTCCGCGGGCAGGTCGTAGCGCGCGAGATGCTCTCGGCAGGTGGCGAGGTTGCCGGTGAACGTGCGCCAGAGACCCCAGTCGGCGGCGCAGAGCTCGGCGATCCGGGCCGCGTTCACGCTCGCCCCGTCCTCCTCGTCGACGGGATGGCCGTGCAGGAGCGCGAGCGCGTCGCGGACGTCCTTCTCGTTCAGCTCGGCGATCTGGAGCTTGGTGAGGAGCAGCTCCGCGAGTGGCAGCGTCCCCGGCTCGAGTCCGAGGCGGGCGTCGAGGGGGATGGCGTGCGACATCCGGAAGGCCCCGACGAAGACGTCCACCTGGCGGTCGTGCGGCTCGTCGAAGAAGAGCAGGCGCTGGTTCCCGTGGAGGGCGTTGAAGGCGACGTGCGGCTCGTAGCCCTCCGCCCGCAAGAATCTCGCCACGCCGCCGGCGTCGGCGCGCGTCGTGGCGAAGTCGAGGTCGGCGTACCGTCGCTCGAACACGGGCAAGAGCCCGCCCTCGGCGCGGAGGCGGATGGCGACGCCGCCGAGCAGACGCAGGACGACGCCCTCCTCGCCGGCGCGCTCGAGCAGCCGCTCTCCTTCGGCGACGACGTCGGCCTCGATGGCGCTGCCCACGCGCCAACCCTAGTCGGTTTCGACCTCGCGAAAATGGTCAAAAAACGCGCTATGGCTACCGAGAGGCAGAAGGCCGCCGCCCGGCGCAACGTCAAGAAGGCCCAGAAGGCGGCCAAGGAGAAGCGCACCGTCGCCAACCTTCCGAAGTCGACGCGCTCCGCGCTCGGCAAGGAGGGGGCGAAGGCGGCGAAGCGCAAGCGCGCTAGCCGCGCGACACCAGGGCCCGCGCGCCCTCGCCTCGCCGTACACTCGCCGCGATGGCCGCGGCCTTCAGCGCACGCGCGCTCGCCAAGCGCTACGGGGCCGTGACGGCCCTCGACGGCGTCGACCTCGACGTCGGCGAAGGCGAGCTCGTCGGCCTGCTCGGACCCAACGGCGCCGGCAAGTCGACGCTCGTCAAGATCGGCTGCGGGCTCGTCCGTCCCAGCGCCGGCGAGGCGAGCGTCTGCGGCAGCCGGGCCGGGTCGGCCGAGGCGCGCGCGGCGATGGGCTACCTGGCTGAGCTCTTCCGCTTCCCGGACTGGGTGAGCGCGGAGGAGCTCCTCGAGCTTCACCAGCGCCTCGCGGCCTCCTCTGGCGGACTCGGCGAGCGCGAGGAGCTCCTCGACCTGGTCGGCCTCGCCGAGGCCCGCGGGCGCAAGGTCGACGCCATGTCGAAGGGCATGCAGCAGCGGCTCGGCATCGCGCAGGCGCTCGTCGGGCGGCCGCGCTTCCTCTTCCTCGACGAGCCGACGAGCGCGCTCGACCCGGCCGGGCGGCGCACCGTCCGGCGCCTGCTCGAGGAGCTCCGCCGCCGCGGCGTCGCGGTCCTCCTGAACTCGCACCTCCTGAGCGAGGTGGAGCTCGTATGCGACCGGGTCGCCATCCTCTCGCGCGGCCGCCTCGTGGCCGAAGGCAGCCCCTCCGAGCTCGCCCGCCCGCGCGGCGTCGAGGTGGACGTCGACGGCGGCACGCGCCTCTTCGAGGGAGCCGGTCGCGAGGAGGCGCCACGCATCGTCGCCGACCTCGTGGCCGCGGGCGAGCGCGTCTTCGGCGTCCGGATCCTCGAGAGCACGCTGGAGGAGATCTACCTGGAGGCGGTCGGCGAGGCGCCGACGTGAGAGACGTAGGCGCCATCGTCGGCTACGCGCTGCGCGAGAGCCTGCGGCGCAAGGTCTTCCTGGTCGTGCTCATCCTCACCGCGGCCTTCCTCGGGCTCTACGCCCTCGGCACCGAGCAGGCGTTCGACATCGTGGAGGAGAACGACCCCTTCGGCGGTCCGGGGGCGCCCGGGCCGGTCGTGGACAGCCGCGAGCTCACGGGCGCGACGCTCTTCGGGCTCTCCATGTTCGGGACGCTCTTCCTGGGCACGATCCTCGCCGCCTTTCTCACGCTCGGAGTCGTGCGCGGCGACGCCGAGCGCGGCCTTCTCCAGCCGCTCGTCGTGCGTCCGATCGGCCGCTCGGCGCTCCTCCTTGGCCGCTTCCTCGCCGCGGCGGCCATGTGCGCCGTGTACGTGATCGCCGTCTACGGCGGCGCGATCGGCATCACCTGGGCGATCGGCGACTGGGCTCCGGATCGGATCGCGGGTCCCGCGCTCCAGCTTGCGGCGGCGGTCGCCGTCGTTTCCGCGCTCTCGCTCCTCGGCTCAGTCTTCCTGACGAGCACCGCCAACGGAATCGCCGTCTTCATGCTCTTCGGCGCCGGCCTCGTTGCAGGACTCCTAGGGCAGATCGGCGAGGTGCTCGGCTCGGAGACGCTGACGAACGTGGCGGAGATCACGTCGTGGGTGCTTCCGTTCGAGGCCCTCTACCAGGACGGGCTGAACGCGATCACGGCCGACTCGACCGGCTTCACGGAGATCGCGCTCGACCTCGGGCCCTTCGGCGGCGCCCAGGCTGCGGGGCCCTGGCTCTGGCCCTGGACGATCGCCTACATCGCGCTCGTGGGCCTCCTGGCCGTCGCCGCCTTCCGCCGCAAGGATCTCTGAGCGCGAGAAGGACTCGGGCCGGGCGAGCCGAACGCGGCCGGGAGTGGCGACAGTCCCCCAGCCCGACCGTGTGCAGCGCGCCCTCCTCGCCGCCCTCGCCCGGAACCGAGGCGAGCTCGACCCGGCGAAGCTCGAGCGCCTGCTGCGCCTCCTGGGACCCAGACCGGCCAACTGACCGATCGACGTCTGTTCGAGAGCCGGGCCGCCTGCCGCTGCGGCGGCCCGGCCCTCACACCGCGAGGGGCAGGTGTTCCGGCTGGTGCCGGATCTCCTCGCGGGTCGCGTCCAGGAAAACGAGCCGGCGCTCGGCGTCGATGTCCTGGACGAGGCCCGCCCAGACGACGGGCATCCGTGGGCGAAGCACGCGAGCGAGCCTGATGATCAGGTAGTCGGGCTCGTCCGCCCCTGGAGGGAACAGGGGCGTCTCGATCTCACCCACGGGCCCGTCGCTCGCCACGGCCAGGTAGCCGTGGCACCGGGCGAGCACGCCGTCGATGGCGTCAGACTCGGGCACGGCGAGTCGCAGGCATGTGGACGGCGGAAGGCCGTCGGGAGGGCTCGCGAGGCCGCTCGGGCTCCCGCTCGACCGCCGGGGCCAACTGCTCCACGGCCGCGGAGGGCTGCTCCGTCGACGCCAGGCGCGTGGACTCCGCCCAGCCGCCGGTCAGGCGGCGCGAGGGGGCGACGCGCCCCCGGTCCCTGTCCGCCACCATCGAGTACAGGAGACCCGCGACCAGGGCGATCCAGGGGATCGCTCCCACGAGGACTCCGAGCAACTCCCTGGTCTCTGCGCTCACGTAGCAGCCTTTCGGTTCGCACTCGGTCGACGAAGGAATACCGACCCCATCCGAGCAGGCCTTGGGCCGCCGTGCAGATCGCGTGAGCCTCGTGTGAAGGCTCGCTCATACGGCAGGGTCGGCGGGGGGCGAGCCGGGGGCCGCGACGCTCACACCGGGACGAGCTTGTAGCCGATCTCGCGCACCGTGACGATCCGCTCCGGATGGCCGGGATCGCGCTCGATCTTGCGCCGGAGCTTGGAGATGTGCACGTCGCAGGCCCGCTCGTCGCCGACGTAGGGGCTCTCCCACAGATGCTCCATGATCTGGCGCCGGCTGAAGACCTGCTCCGGCGCCTCGGCCAGGAGGGCGAGGATGCGGAACTCCGAGCGCGTGAGCTGGATGGCGCGCCCGTCCGCCGTCACCTGGTGGCGGGCGAAGTCCAGGCTCACGCCTCCCACGCGTACGACGGCGCTTCCGCTCCCGCCGCGGTCGAGCTCGCGCCGTCGCAGGATGGCGCGGACGCGGCTGACGAGCTCCGCCATGGAGAAGGGCTTCGTCACGTAGTCGTCGGCGCCGAGCTCGAGCCCGAGAACGCGGTCGACCTCGGCGTCCCTCGCCGTGAGCATGAGCACCGGGACAGCGCTTTCGGCCCGGAGGCGGCGGCAGACCTCGGCGCCGGACAGGCGCGGCATCATCACGTCGAGGACGACGAGGTCGAACGGCTCGCCCAGGGCGCGCGCGAGCGCGCTCTCCCCGTCGCCCACCGACTCGACCTCGAAGCCCTCCGTGCGGAGGGCGTACTCGAGGGGGCCGACGATGTCCGGCTCGTCGTCGGCGACGAGGATGCGCGCGCTCATAGGCCACTCCCCGGCCTGTGAGCGAGCCGGAGGCGAGCGACGGTCATCGGCATCTCACGCCGCCTCCCGCTCGGCCAGCCGGAGCGTGACACGCACGACCGTGCCCTTGCCCGGCGTCGACTCGAGCTCGACGTTCCCGCCCACGACCCGGATTGCCTGGCGCACGATGGCAAGCCCGAGCCCGAACCCGTCGGCGTCGCGGCCGCGCCCACGGTAGAACCGCTCCCACACACGCTCCTGATCGGCAGGCGCGATGCCGGGCCCGCTGTCGCGCACCTCGACCACCGCCGACCCCGTGGCGACGCTCTCGGCGGCGAGCTCGATCCGTCCCTGCTCCGTGTGCTTGGCGGCGTTGGCCGCCAGGTTGAGGAGCGCCTGCTCCACGAGCGCACGATCGGCGAGGACGGAGAGGCCGGGCGGGCACTCGACGGCGACCTTCACGCCGGGGCGCGGCTCGAGCGCGGCGGCGATCTCCTCCAGCAGCGGCCGGAGCTCGAGCGGCTCGAGGCGAGGCGCCTCCTCGTGGGTCTGCGCGCGCGCGAGCGTGAGCAGCGTGTGGGTGAGGCGCCCCAACCGAGCCGACTGGCGCTCGATCGACTCGAGGAAGCGGTCGCGATCGTCGGGCAGCTCCTTCGCGCCCGCCTGAAGCACCTCGATGGCGCTCGTGATGGCCGCGAGCGGCGTGCGCAGCTCATGGGCGGCGTTCGTGACGAACTCGCGCTCGGCGCGCTCGCGCCGCTCCCGCTCCGTCACGTCCGCGAGGACGAGGATGGCGGTCTGAGTCCCCGGACCGGCTGGAATCCCGACCAGGGCGAACGTCCGCTCGTCCTCGGAGGCGACGCGCGCCTCGGCGACCGGCGCGTCGGGACGGAAGAGACCGGCGGCGACGTCGCGGAGCGGGAACCCCGGCCAGGGGTCGGGCAGCGGGTCGCCCTCGTCGAGGCGACCGAAGCCGAGCATCCGCGCCGCCGAAGGGTTGGCGAAGTCGACGCGGAGATCCGGATCGACCGTGACGACCCCCTCCCGGAGGCGCGCCAGCAGCCGGTGGAGGCGGTCGCGGTCGGACTGGACGGCCCGGAACGACTCGCTCAGGCGCACACGCATGCGGTCGATGCTGGCCGCGAGACTTCCGAGCTCGTCGCGGAAGCCCGGCCGGAGGGGGCGGTCGAAGCTTCCCCCTTCGATCGCAGCCGCAGCGGCGGCGATGCGGCGGAGCCGGGCCGCGATGAGAACGGCGATCAGGAGCCCGACGGCGGCCCCGAAGAGGACCGCGAGGAGGGCGGCCTCGACGATCTTCGAGCGGACGATGCTCACCTCGGCGGTGAGCTCGGGCCTGACGGCGTACGCGATGAGCGCCGCCGCGTCGTCCGCCCGTAGCCGCAGGCCGACGACGATGATCCTGCCGTCGTCGTGAGTGGCAACGTGGCGCTCTCCTTCGAAGACGCGCTCGATAGCCTCGCGTCCATCTGGAACGCTCGCGAAGCTGAAGCCGCGCGACTTCTCGGGCGTGAGCAGGTCCCCGTCCTCGTCGAAGACGTAGAGCGAGAGCCGGCGCCGCTCGGCGACGCCCGCCAGCGACCGGCCGAGCTCGCCCTCACGGACGCTACGGCTCACCGCCTCGGCGGCCGCGACGCTGTTCCCGACGGCGAGCGCCTGGGCACGCTCGCGGAAGGCAGCCTCGGAGCGTTGCGAGAAGATCTGCGCGACGACCGCGGCCGTCACCGCCGCGATCAGGGCGAAGGCGAACGAGAGCCACCAGCGCATCCCGATGGCCGGCCTGGGCACGGGACAGAGAGTATCGCGGTCCGAAGCTGATGTATCCGCCTTCGGGGCATGGTGAGCAAAGCCAGCGGCCTCGCTCACACACCGCTCACACGGCGTCGGCACCCTCGGGGGAGTGCTGTTTCTTCTGGCACAGCGGCCGACTCCGACGAACAGGGCGCTCCTCGCCGCCTTCCGGCGGCTCGGCATCGAGGGGGCGCCGCTCGCGGTGGGGGACACGCAGGCGCACGAGGGCGACTCAGTCCTGGTGCGCCTGCGTGTTCGGGCAAGCGTCGACGGGATCGAGCCCGGGCTCGCCCAGGCTGACGGGCTCGCCGAGCAGGGCGTCCTCGTCCTCAATCGGAGCGGCTGCCTTACGGCCGCGCACGACAAGCTGGCGACCGCAATCCGGCTCGCACGCGCCGGCCTGCCGCACCCCCGGACCGTGCACGTCGACTGGCCGCTGGCCCTCCCGAGGATGGAGTACCCCACCGTCGTCAAGCCTCGCTTCGGCGCGCTCGGGAGGGACGTCGTCCTCTGCGAGAGCCCGGAGGCCCTCGCCGAGGCGCTCGAGGGCCTCTCGCACCGCGGCTGGTTCGAGCGCCAGGGCGCCCTCGTCCAGGAGCTCGTCCCCTCCTCCTCGGAGCTCCGCGTCGTCGTGGCCGCGGGAACCGTCGCCGGGGCGCTCGAGCGCGTTGCCGCACCCGGCCATTGGTGCACGAGCGCCTCCGTCGGAGCCTGCCGGCCGCTCGCCGAGCTGCCCGAAGACGCCGCCGAAACCGCGCTCCTGGCGGCCGGAGCGATCGGCTGCGACCTCGTCGGCATCGACCTCCTGAAGGGTCCGGCCGGCTATGTTGTCCTCGACGCGAACGCAGCCGTGGAGTTCACGGCTGCCTACGGGCTCGGCGGCGCCGACCCCTTCGCGGAGGCGGCACAAGCGCTCCTCGGGGATCGGGACGGCCGGATTCGAACCGGCGGCCTCCGCGTCCCAAACGCGGCACTCTGACCAGGCTGAGCTACGTCCCGTAGCTTCAAATGAGTGTAGATCATTGATCGAAAACTGACCGGAAACCGTGGCACCCGCCGGATGACGGCCGTGGCCGCCGTTATCGTCCGGCGCCGTGGCGGACGCCCCCGTCGCTCCGCCCACGCGCGAGTACGGGCCCGATAGCCCCCGGCCGCTCCCCGGCTTGGCGCTCGTCTGGTCGGCCGTCGCCCTCCGGTCGCTGAACGCGACCCTGTCGAAGATCGTGCTCGACTCGGCGGGACTCTCGGCGCTCCGGCTCGCCGAGGTGCGCGCGACCGGGTCGGCCGTCCTGCTCGTCGCCGCCTTCGGGATCCTCGGGCTCGCCTTCGTCCAGTTCTTCTACTTCGTCGCCATCGCGCGGCTTCCGATCGGGATCGCCCTCGTCATCCAGTATGTCGCTCCCGTCTTCGTGGCGCTCTGGGCTCGATTCGTCGTGCGCGAGCCCGTGCGCCGACGGCTCTGGATCGCCATCGCGCTCAGCCTCGCCGGGCTCACGCTCGTCGTCGAGCTCTGGAGCGGCTTCACGCTCGACGGCGTCGGCGTGGCGGCCTGCGTCGCGGCGGCGCTCGCCTACGCCGCCTACATGCTCATGGCCGAGCGCTCGCTCCGCGGCGGCCGCGACGCCGCCTCGCTGGTCGCCTGGGGCTTCGTGTTCGCCGCGCTCTTCTGAGCCGTCGTGCAGCCGTGGTGGAGCTTCCCCGCCGGACGAGTCGACGGAAGCGAGTCCCTCCTCGGCCGCCTGGACGACGTGACGGCTCCCGTCTGGCTCCTCCTCGCCTACATCGTCCTCCTCGGGACCGTCGTGCCCTTCGTCCTCATGGTCAGCGCGCTCCACCACGTTCCGGCCACTCGGGTGACGGTCGTGGCGATGCTCGAGCCGGTGCTCGCCGCCCTCGTCGCCTTCGCCTGGCTGGGCGAGGAGATCGCCGGGATCCAGCTCGTCGGGGGCGCGCTCGTGCTCCTCGGAATCGCGCTCGCCCAGACCGCACGTATCCGCGACGTATAAGCGTTCGTTATTTAAGGAATACTTACGGATTCCGCACGATCTGCCGACAAAAAGAGTGCACCGTGCGACCCATGCCCAGACCCCCCCGCGTGGCTCTCGCCATGCTCGCGTCCGCCGGCGTCCTCGGCGCGGCGGCACCTGCGGAAGGGGCTCCCTCCCACAAGGAGAAGCGGCTCGTCACGAAGATCAACCACGTGCGTGCCGCCCACGGGCTGGTGAAGGTGCGGATGACGGCGAAGCTCAACCGGAGCGCCCACCGCTGGGCGGTCCATCTTCACCGCTCCGACTCCTTCTACCACGCCCGCCTCGCGCCCGGGACGGCGGAGAACCTGGCCTGGGGCACCTGCTCCTGGGCCTCTCCGGGCGTGCTCGTGCGCATGTGGATGAGGAGCCCGGCCCACCGCAGCATCATGCTCGACCGTAGTGCTCGCCGTGTCGGCTCCGGCGTCGTCGCCGGCAGCTGGCGTGGGTACCGCTGCGTCCGCATGGCCGTCGCCCGCTTCCGCTGATCATCTCGCCGCCGCCGCGGGCGAGATCAGGCGCTCTCGAAGAGCTCGCGGAGCTCGGCGATCTTCTCCGTGCGCAGCTGGTCGCGTTCGCCTCGCTCCACGGCCTCGACCACGCTCGAGACGAGCGAGGCCAGCTCGACCGGGTTGAAGGGCTTCGTGATGTAGTCGAGCCCCCCCAGGTCCATGCCGCGAGCGCGGTCGCGGAGATCAGCGCGCGCCGTCAGGAAGACGACCGGGATCCCGGCCGTCGCCGGATCCTCGAGCAGCTGCTCGGCCACCCTCCAGCCGTCGAGCCCGGGCATCATCACGTCGAGAAGGATGACGTCGGGCGAGTCGTAGCGAGCGACCTCGAGGCCGCTCGGCCCGTCCGGCGCCTCGAGGACCACCATCCCCTCGGCCTCGAGGTTGACGCTGCAGAGGAGCCGGATGGGCGCCTCGTCGTCGATGACGAGCACGCGCGTCACGGCCGCCCCGCCGTCTCCATCTCCGGAACCTCGGCCGCCTCCCCGCGGGCGAGGGGGAGCTCGAACGTGAAGCTCGCGCCCTGGCCCTCCTGCGACTCGACCCAGATCCGCCCGCCCATCGCCGCGAGGAGCCCGCGGGCCAGGAAGAGGCCCAGCCCCGTGCCGTGAACGCCGGACTGCGCCACGCGCTCCGTCCGGAAGAACTTGCTGAAGATCCGCTGCTGGTCGCCGCGAGCGATCCCGATCCCCTCGTCCGTGACGCTGATCTCGGCGGTGTCCGCGCGCCGGCGGGCGGCGATCCTGATCGCCCCGCCCTCGGGCGAGAACTTGACGGCGTTGTCGACGAGGTTCAGGAAGATCTGCGCCAGCTTCTCCCGGTCGGCGTGGACGATGAGCGCGCCCGGCTCGATCTCGACCTCGAAGCGATGGCCGTTGGGACTCGCATCCTCGACGCGGGAGAGCGTCTCCCGCGCGACCTCGCCGAGGTCGGTGGCGGCCAGCGAGAGCCCGAGCGTGCCCGCTTCGAGCCGAGCGATGTTCAGGAGGTCGTCGACGATGCCGATGAGGCGCTCCGACTCGGAGACGATGTAGCCGAGGAACGTCGCCCGCTCCTCGTCCGAGAACTCGACGTCGCTCCGCATGAGCGTCTCCGCGAAGCCGTAGATGGACGTGAGCGGCGTGCGCAGCTCGTGGGAGACCGTGGAGACGAAGTCCGACTTCATCTGCTCCACCACCCGCTCGCTCGAGACGTCGCGGAAGGCGAAGATCCGGCCGGCGACGGCGCCGGCGGGATCGAGCATGACCGCCTCGGTGAGCGACAGCCAGACCTCCTTCCCTCCGCGGAGGATGGAGACCTGGCGCTCGCCGGGAGTCTCGGCGACGTCCCCGGCGAGATCCCTCTGGAGCACCTCTAGGACGCGCCGCCCGAGAGCCTCGGAGGCGGGGACGCCGGTGATCTGCTCGGCCATCGCGTTCCACAGCACGATGCGGTCTTCGCGGTCGACGGCCACGATCCCGTCTGCGATATGGGCGAGAATCGCCTCGCTCCGCTCCTTCTCCTCGGCGACGCGCTGGTAGAGCTCGGCGTTGGCGACGGAAGCCGACGCGGTTCCGGCCAGGGCGACGAGCGACTGCACCTCGTCGTCGCGCCAGACGCGCGGCTCGCGTGAATAGACGGCGAGGACGCCGTAGAGGCCGCCGCCGTGTGCGCTCATGGGGACGGCGACGCAGCCGGCCAGGTCCCGTTCGAGGAGGGCATCGCCGCGCGTGAGCCGCGGCTGGTCGCGGGCGTCGGCGACGGCGAGCGCGGACCGCGACTGGGCGACGACTCCAGCGATGCCTGCCGCGGAGCTCGCCCGCGCGCCGACGAGGTCGCCGGTGCCGGGCCCGTCGGTCGTGCGGATCACCAGCTCGTCCCGCTCGAGCAGGCGGATCGCGGCGGCGTCCGCGTCCAGGAGCGCGGGCGCCTCCCGCGCCACCTCGTTGAGGACGACGCCCGGGTCGAGATTCGTGGCGAGCAGGGCGCCGACGCGGGCGAGTCGCTGCGAGAACGTGCGCGCCCGCCGCTCGGCCTCGAAGAGCTCGCTCCGCTCGAGCGCGCCGCGGGCGGCGCCGCTCAGGTGGCGGGTCAGGGCGAGGTCGTCGTCGGTGAAGGCCCGCTCGCCGCCGAAGAGGACGACGACGGCGTTCGTCTGCCCGTGCGTTCCCGCGACCGGCACGCACAGGAGCGAGCCGTAGCCGGAGTCGCCGAAGAGCCGGCGGACGGACGGGTCGAAGCGGTCGTCGTCGGCCAGGGAGCTCGAGGAGATGATGCGCTCCGAGCCCGAGGAGGGGCCGAACGGGCAGAGCGACTCCGGCAGGCCCCCGGAGAGGCGGGCCCCGATCGGGTCCGGAAGCTCGAACGAGCCGGCGAGCGCCAGCTCGCCCGCCGCGCGGGGCTCGAGCACGAGCGCGGACGAGCCGCCGAGCGCTTCGCAGGCAGCCTGGGCGAGGGCGTCGAACGTCTCCGCGAGCGAGAGGGGCGACCCGAGCACCTCGGCCACGCGGTAGAAGCCGCGCTGCACCTGCGCCTGCCGCTCCCGCTCCTCGAAGCTCTCCGCGTTGTGAAGGGCGAGGGACGCGAAGCGCGCGAACGCCTCCAGCATCTCGACGTCGGCGCGGTCGAAGCGGCCGCCCTCGCGCGCGCAGACGCCGAGCACCCCGCGCGCCTCCCCCAGCCACGTGATGGGCGCGCACATGACGTCGTTGAAGACGGCGTAGGGCGGGCTCGGCGGCGGCTGCTCGGAGCGCGCGAAGTCGTGCGTGAGGACGGTGCGGCCGGTCTCGACGGCCTGGCCGATCGTCCCCTCCGGCGGAATCTGGCGACCGACGTTCCACTCCGGAAGACCGTAGACGGCGCGGCAGCGGAGGACCTTGTGGTCGGGCTCGAAGATCCAGCAGTCGACGGCGTCGGCACGGGTGAGCGCCACGACCTCCTCCACGAGCCGCCGAATGACGGACTCGAAGCGCAGATCGCTCGTGAGCACCTGGGCCGCGTTCAGGAGCGTGCTCTGCTGTCGCAGCCTGCGCTCGTTCTCGCCGAGCAACCGCGCCGTGTGGATGGCGAGGCCGACCTCGCGGGCAACGGCCTCCGCAAGCGAGATCTCCCCCTCCGTCCACCTCGTCGGCTCCGCCCGGTGGAGCCCGAAGACGCCGATGGTGCGGTCGAAGACGAGGATTGGCGTGGCCAGGACCGCATGCGTGCCGAGATCGAGCAGCGTGGAACGGCCGCCGAGCGTCGGGTCGTCGAGCTCCGGCGCGGTGGCGACGTCCGCGACCGCGACGGTGTGGCGCTCGCGGACGGCGAGGTTGGAGGCGGGAAGGCGCTCGGCCGCGGCGCCGACGGGTTGGAGCCCGGGCGCGTGCCACTCGGCCCGGATCGGCATCGGCTCCCCCGACTCGCCGAGGCGGATGAAGGCTCGTGTGACCCCGACCGCCCCGGCGGTCTCCTCCACGGCCACCTCGAGCACCGCGTCGAGGTCGAGCTCGGAGCGCACCTTGCGCCCGATCGCGGCCACGAGACGTTCCCTGTCGAGCGCGATCCGCAGCGCCTCGTCGGAACGCGTGCGGCCGAGCGCGAGCGCGGCCTCGTTGGCCAGACCCTGGACGAGCTCGAGCTCGGAGGCGGAGAAGAGGCGATGGTCGGCCGTGGTCACGACGACGACGACGCCGACCACGCCGCCTTCGGAGATCAGCGGCACGAAGGCTGCGCTCTTCGCTCCGACCGCGTCCGCGAGCTTCCGGTTCACGTTGGGCGCCGTGGCCACGTCGTAGACGGCGTACGGCGTCCGCTCGCGAGCGACCGTGACGATCGCGCCCACGTCGTCGTCCAGGTCGAGCACGATCTCCTGCCACCAGCTCTCGTCCACGCCGCGGGCGGCGAGGCCCGTCGCCTTCCGCCCCTCCTCGTCGACGGCCGCCAGCATGAACGTGTCTACGCCGAGCACGGACTCGAGCTCGTCGAAGAGCTCCCGGGCGGCTTCGGGCCCCGTCACCGTGTGCGCGAGGGCCTCGGAGAGGCGCGAGATCGCGTCGGCCTCGCGGCCCCGCTCCGTGGCGAGCTCCTCGGCCTCGAGGACGCGGCGGCCGGCGGTGACGAGGAGGCTGCGCTCCGGCCAGCGGGCGAGAATGATCACGGGGGGGACGGAGGCCGCCGCGGCGCCGGCGATCACAACCCAGGAGTCGACGTCGCCGAGGACGTCGTTCCCCAGAAGGCGAAGGATGCCCAGCAGCGCGGCGAGCCCGGCGACGAGCGTGATGAGGAGCCAGACGCCCAGGCCGAGCCAGGACGAGCCCCGCTCGCGGGCGAGAGGGATCGCGAGCGCGAGCGAGACCAGCCCGTACAGGCCCGCGAGCACGAAGAGCGGAACGGCGTCGGGGAGGATGGCCTGCAGGTTGTCGTCCACCGGGCACTCTGATGATAGGGAGCCGGTGGGGGCCCCGTCGAGGCGCGGATTGCGATGTTTCCCCCGGCAAGCGCGGGCGAGGGCTGCTTGCAAAGATGGGCCGAACGGCCTATTGGCATGGCGCGCCGCCCGCGATAGCGTGGCGGCACTGGGCGATGCGAACCGCGGCGTGTGTCCCTGGCCATGTAGTCCGCGGTGAGCAATGTGGGAAGGCCCGCCGCGCTTACCCCCCGAGCGGCGGGCTTTCTCCTTATTAATCGCCGCAAATGCTGCGCATTTGCGGCGGCGAGGCTCGCGCAAGGGCCGGACCGCAGTCGAACATCCGTGTGCCGCCCCACACGGCGGCAACGGCCGCTCGACCCGCTGTCAGGCCCGCTCGAGGGCGAGCTCCGCCCCGAGCTCGATCCGCACCGCGAGCGTCTCCGAGCGGATCCGCTCCTCGTGTGCGAGGAGCTCGGCCTCGGCCTCCGGGAGGGTGAGGACGATCCGGTCCGTGATCTCGAGCCCGGCTTCCTTGCGCATGCGCTGGACGGCGTGGATGACGTCGAGCACGCGCCCCTCGAGCTCGAGCTCCTCGTCGAGCCGCGTGTCGACGGCGACGACGAAGCCGTCGTCCTGCGAGACCGCCCACCCCTCCTTGGGCCGGTATTCGAGGCTGAACTCACCGGGCGCAAGGACGTACGGCCCGGCCCGGAGGTTGCCGTCCGTGACCTCGAAGCTGCCCTCGTCGAGGAGTCGCCGGAGCTCCGGCAGGTTGGGCCCGTAGCGAGGGCCGACGAGGTCGAGCCGGGGCGTCGCGCGGAGCTCGGCGACCTCGTGGGGACGCTCGGTGATCTCCACCTCCTTCACGCGCAGCTCGCCGGCGATCTCCTCCACCTGGCGGGAGACGAGCGCCCGCCGGCCTGCGTCCGCGGTCGCGACGAGGAGCCGGCGGAGCGGCTGGCGAAGCTTGTGCCCGGCCTGGTTCCGGGCGGAGTGGCCGAGCTCGACGACCGAGCGCGCGGCCGCCACCTCCTCGACCAGCCCCGAATCCGCGAGGCCTGCGCTCGGCTCCGGCCAGCCGGCGGCGTGAACGCTCTCGGGCGCCTCCCGGCACGGCCCGGCGACCAGGTTCTGCCAGACGTGCTCCGTCAGGAACGGCATGGCGGGGGCGACGAGACGAAGGGCCTGGGCGAGCGCGTACCAGAGCGTGCGAAACGCCGCCTCCTCACCGTTCCAGAAGCGCGAGCGGTTGCGTCGCACGTACCAGTTGGAGAGATCGTCCACGAACTCCTCGAACGCCCGGGTGACCCGCGGCGTCCAGAACGCCTCATACGCCTCGGTCACCTCCCGGACGAGCTCCTGCGTGCGGGCGAGGAGCCAGCGGTCCAGCGCGCGAAGCTCGACGCCCTGCGGCCCCGACGCGAGATCTTCGTAGCGCGGCTTCCAGCCCTCGATGTTCGCGTACGTCACCAGGAAGCTGACCGAGTTCCAGAAGGTGAGGAGGCGGCGCTTGATCTCGCCGGCCGGCCCGTACCCGAACTTGAGGTTCTGGCTGGGAACCTGCCCGCAGAACATCCAGCGCATCACGTCCGCGCCCATGTTGGCGAGCGCCTCGTCGGCGTCGATGGCGTTCCCCCACGAGCGGTGCATCTCGCGGCCGGTCTCGTCGCGGAGCTTCTCGTACGTGAGCACCCGCTCGTAGGGCGTGCGGCCGGTGAGCGCCACCGACATGAAGCTCATGGAGTAGAACCAGAGTCGGATCTGCTCCCGCATCTCGGAGACCCAGTCGGCGGGGAACCACTCCTCCCAGTAGGAGTGATCGGGGAGATCCGCTCCGGAGAGGCCCTCGGAGGCGCCGGTCGCGTAGCCGCCGGGCTTGGGCTTCTCGTTCTCCCAGCCGAGCGTGGAGAAGGGGACGATGCCCGCGTCCAGCCAGGCGTCGCCGACCTCGGTGATCCGGCGAACGTCGTCGCGGCCGCAGGCCTCGCAGCGGATCGTCACGTCGTCGATCCACGGCCGGTGGAGCTCCTTCAAGCCGTCGAGGCCTGCCGTCGCGCGCTCGCGCAGCTCGCTCAGCGAGCCGATCACGGTCAGGTGCCCGCACTCGCAGGGGTAGAAGGGCAGCGGCAGGCCGAAATAGCGGCGTCGGGAGATGTTCCAGTCGCCCATGTTGCGGAGCCAGTCGTCCATCCGCTTCGCGTAGAAGTCGGGCGTCCACTCCACGCTCGCGTTCGCCTCGAGCATCCGCGGGCGGATCTCGTCCGCAGAGATGAGCCAGTCGTCGGCGATGCGAAAGACGAGCGGCGTCGCGCAGCGCCAGCAGATCGGATAGCGGTGCGTGATCGAGTCGTGCTCGACGAGACGGCCGCGCCGCTCGAGCTCGACGACGACCGGCTTCTCGACGTCCTCGGTGCTGCGGCCCTCGAACTCGCCGTACCCCGGGTAGAAGCGTCCCGCCTCGTCGATCGGCGCCAGGACGGGCAGCTCGTGCACCTTCGCAAGCTCGAAGTCCTCCGCGCCGGCGCCGGGAGCGATGTGGACGATCCCCGTCCCCTCCTCGAGCGTGACGTCGTCCCAGGGGATGACGCGGTGGCGAACGCCTTCCTGCGCCGGCAGCTCGTCGAACGGCCCGGCGTACTCGAGCCCGACGAGCTCCTCGCCTCGGACGGTCTCGACGAAGGCCCCGTCGGGATAGCGGGCGACTGCAACCCAGTCGCCGTTCGCGCGCCTGCCGTACTCGGCGTCGGGCTTGACCGCGGCGGCGACGTTTGCCGGCAGCGTCCACGGCGTCGTCGTCCAGACGACCAGCGACTCGTGCTCCCGACCCTTGAGCAGGAATCGGACGAAGAGGGAAGGGTGAGTGATCTCCTCGTAGGAGTTGACGAGCTCGTGCTGGGAGAGCGAAGTACCGCACCGGGGGCACCACTCGACCGACCGGTGGCCGACGAAGAGCCAGCCGCGCTCGTGCACCGTCTTCAGAAAGCGCCAGATGTACTCGATGTTCGTATCGGAGAAGGTGTAGTAGTCGTTGTCCCAGTCCATCCACATCCCTAGCCGCCGGGACTGCTCGGTGATGACTTCGGCGAACTCGGCCACCCGCTCCTTGCAGCGCTCGGCGAACTCGGCGAGGCCGTACTCCTCGATCTCCCGCTTGGAATTGAGCCCGAGCGCGCGTTCGACCCCGACCTCGACCCAGAGCCCCTGGCAGTCGAAGCCGTTCTGGTAGCGCTGGCGGTAGCCGCGCATCGCCTTGTAGCGCTGGAAGACGTCCTTGAGCGTGCGCCCCCAGCAGTGGTGCGCGGCCATCGGATTGTTCGCCGTGATCGGGCCGTCGAGAAAGCTCCACACGGGCCCGTCCGCGTTCTGCTCCCGGAGCTTCTCGAACGTGCCCCGCTCGTCCCACCACACGAGGATTTCGTGTTCGATCCCGGGGTGATCGGGTACGGAAGAGAGCGGCTGGAACATTCCGGCCCCAGTCTACGTTTGAGCAGATATGGCACAAACCATCAAGACAGACACATTCGAGACCGAGGTTCTCCAGAGCGAGAAGCCCGTCATCGTCGACTTCTGGGCGGAATGGTGCGGGCCCTGCCGCGCCGTCGCGCCCGTTCTCGACGAGATCGCCCGCGAGCGGGCGGACGACCTCCGGGTCGTCAAGGTGAACATCGACGAGGAGCCCGCGCTCGCACAGCGCTACGGGATCATGAGCATCCCGACGATCGTCCTCTTCAAGTCCGGTGAGCCGGCGGCCGCCGCGCTCGGAGCGCAGCCGAAGAGGATGCTCGAGCGGTCGCTCGGCCTGGCCGCAGAAACGGCCTAGCTCGAACCTAGTCGAGCATGCCGTCGAGGAAGGCGTCGAACGCCGCGTACTTGCCGAGGTAGGACTCCACGGCAGAGATCCCCTCGATCACCCAGGCGTCGATCCAGTCCTCGTGGAGCTCGTCGTCGATCAGGTGCAGGCCGGGGTTGCTCAACGTCCCCCGATTATCGGCAGGGGTCCCGGACGTCCGCATAGGCCGATCGGCCTATTTTTTCAAGGCTGACGGACTAAATTTTCGAGCGGGCTCAGTCGGGGAACCGGCCGCCCCAGAGCTCGAGGATCTCCACGGTGTTCCGGAAAGCGAACTCGTGCTTCGGCGGAAGCTCGTCGCGCGGGAACCAGCGGATATCCGCCACGTCGTCGGCGGGCTCGGGCTCGCCCGAGACGATGCGGGCCTCCCAGTAGAAGTTGACCGTCCACGGGCCCTCCTCGCCGTAGCGGTCGGGCGGCGAGCCGACGAGCCGGCCCGGCTCGATCTCGACGCCGAGCTCCTCGCGGAGCTCCCTGCGGAGTGTCTCGAGTGCGTCCTCGCCCTCGTCGACGAAGCCGCCCG
>JBOHAD010000026.1:0-30403 GCA_050697555.1 Gaiellaceae bacterium
GAGTCGCCGCCCGCGGACATGTTCGTGAGGATGATCTGGTCGCGGAAGCGGCCCACCCGCCCGCCGCCGAAGCCGACGTCGACGGTCGCGTTGATGGCCGTGATCCGCCCGACCGTGTAGTTCGTCGTTCGACCGGTCTTCTGGACGATCGTCCCGACGGCGACGTTCGCCTTCCGCCGCCAGCCGCGCACGTAGCCCGACCAGTAGATCTCGCGGTCGAGATCGTGGAACTGGCCCTGGGCGATCGCCGCGTCCACGAGGTTGCGGTGGAGTGCCCGCGGCGTGGGCGGCTCGAGCATGATCGGGATCCAGCGCGTGAGCGTGGCGATCCGGTCGGCCGGGTCGGTGCCTCCGTCGTACGGCCCCGGCTGGAGGATCGGGTCGCCGGTCTTCGCGTCGTTCACGTTGGCGAGGACGTGGTTGTTGGAGAGGATGTAGTAGCGGGGCGGCATCCCGACTCCGATGGCCGGCGTCCCGCTCGTGGAGCCTCCCGGGAGGATGTCGTAGACGCACGTCCCGATCGTCCCCGCCGTGATCTTGAAGTGGCCGACCGAGTACCCACCCTCGGCCGGGCGCGTCCGCTTGGCGAGCATCAGCGCGTCCGCGAGGGCGACGTACTGCTCCTCCCCGAGCGTGACCGCGCCGTTCGCCTCGACGACCGGGGCGGCCTGATGCTGCTCCGCGATCGGGTAGCCGACCTCGAGGACGTCCGTCCTGACGTTGGCGAGCTTCGTCGGGACGAGATCGTCCGGGGCGAGCTCGCCCTTGTCGAGCTTGTGCGTGACGAGGACGAGAACCGCGGGGTCGCCCGTCGGCTCGCCGTTGCGCCACTTGACGCCGGCCGCGACTCCGACGACGTTCGCCCGCGGCTCCTCGGGGTCGAGCAGCTCCTCGACCGCACGGGTGCGCGCGGTCTCGACCGCCGCCGCGTCGGCCGCGGTCAGGATCGTCTTCTTCTCTTCCGTCATGGATGCACCTCCTGACTAGATCTCTGCCTCGACGTCGCCGATCTCCTCGACGTCGACTGGATGGCCCTCGAGCGAGGCGGGCACGCGCTCCTCGGGTCCGAGCTCGGACGCCGGCACCTTGCGAACGACGAAGACCGTGATCACCGCCTCTCCGGCGCGCTCGCCGATCCCCACGGCAGTCACGTTGGGAAGGGCGAGCAGCTCGCTTTCGTGGCGTCGCCTCGCCTCCTCGATGGGGGTATCGGTCATCGAGCTCCTTTCCGTCGACGGCGGTGCGGAAGACGCTCGGGGAGGGTCCCGAGGGCGAGTTCGCCGCAGCAACGCTGTGGACCCCCGACGCGCAGCGGGACCGCCTCCCTTCGTTGCGCTCTTACAAAGCCATGCCTACACCCGCGCCGCGGGCGAGTCAAGGGCCGGCCCGCACGAGCAGCGCGAGGGGCGACTACGGCTCGGCCGGAGCCTTCGTCTCGACCGCGAGGAGCGTTTGCGCTCCCCCGGCGGCCTTCGCGCGGTAGGCGGCGATGTCGGCTGAGCGGTAGACGTCGTACGCGGACGACTGCGCCGCCGTCACACGGGCGATTCCCCCGGAGAAGCTGTAGCGCCCGCGGCCGATGCCGATGAGCGTGTCCTGGGCACGCTCGGCCACGTTGACGGCGTCCTCGGGGGTCGAGCCCGGAAGGATGAGGGCGAACTCGTCGCCGCCGAGCCGGCAAGGGATGTCGCTCGCGCGCGTCGAGGAGCGGAGTGCCTCCGCGAGCGTGCGCAGCGCCTCGTCGCCGGCGGGGTGACCGCCGAGGTCGTTGATCCGCTTGAGGCCGTCGAGGTCGACGACGAGAAGCGTCAGGTCCTCGCCGCTCCGCCGGCTGCGCGCGACTGCGGCGTCGAACTGCTCCTCGAAGAGGCGCCGGTTGTAGAGGCCCGTGAGCTTGTCCCGAGCCGCCATCTCCTGCATCTCCGAGTAGAGCATCGCGTTCCGGACGGCCGTGGCGACGATGTCGCAGAGCGCCTGGCAGAAGTGGACGTCGGTGTCGTCCCAGGCCCGGTCCTCGTCGTCGCTGAGCTCCATGAGGCCGATCGGCTCGCCGCGCGCGACGAGCGGGAGCATGAGCAGGGAGGCGCGGCCGTGCTCCTCGAGGAGCAGGCGTTCGCGCGAATCATCTGCCGGGTTGCTGACCCGAATCTGGATCGGCTCCTGCGTCTCGATCACGCGCCGCGTCGCGGGGAAGTCGGCGAGCGCGAAGACCTCGTCGCGGCCGTTCCTCTCCTCCACGAGAGTGACGACGGCGTCGCGCTCCCGGTCGTACGTGGAGATCTCGGCGGCGGTCGCGCCGGTGAGCTCCGCGGCGCACGCGGAGAACTCACGCAGCACTTCGCGTAGCTCGAGGCTCGAGGAGAGCCTCCGCGAGAGGTCGAGCAGCGCCTGCAGCCGGTTCGCCGGAGCCATGGATGGAGTATCGGATTCGCGCGCCCGCCGCTTGAGCCGATTCGAGCTAGATCGTGGCGCGGGCGACGCCGTCCGCGGCTGAGCCTCTGCGGCGCCTTCCGGCCCGGCCGCGGCGCGGATCGAGCGCGTCGTGGACTCCGTCGGCGACGAAGTTGACGCACACGGCGAAGAGTGCGATGGCGGCGCTGGGAACGACCATGACGAAGGGCCGGGCGGAGAGGAATCCGTCCTGGGCGATGTTCCCCCAGGTGGCCGCCGGGGCGTTCAGGCCCAGCCCGAGCAGGGAGAGGAAGGCCTCGCCCAGGATGATCGCAGGCATCTCGAGGAGCACGGCGACGACGAGGACGCCGAGAGTGTTCGGGATCATGTGGCGAACGATCACCTCGCGGCTGCGCGCGCCGACCGCGTCGGCCGCGCGAACGAAGTCGTGCTCCCTGAGGAAGACGATCTGCCCCCGCACGAGCCGGGCGGTCGTCATCCAGCTCAGGATCGAGAGCGCGAAGACGAGCGTGAGCGTGCCTCCGCCGAGCCCGACGAGGACGAGGATGACGATCATGGCGGGCAGGCGCGGAACGGCGAAGAGCCCGTCGAGAAGCCGCATCATCGCCTCGTCGAGCCGCCCTCCCGCGAAGCCTGCGACCGCCCCGTAGGCAAGCCCGAGGAGCAGGATGACCGCCGTCGCCCCAACCGCGATCGTCATCGAGGCACGCCCGCCCAGAGCCGTGCGTGTGAGGAGGTCGCGGCCGAACTGGTCCGTTCCGAGCGGATGCTCCGCGCTCATTCCTCCGTTCGCGAGCTCGAAGTCGACCTCGTACGGATCGTACGGCGAGAGCACGGGGACGAGGACGCACGCCCCGACGAGCATGACGAGGACGAGCGTCGCGGCGAGGGCCGCCCGGTTGGCCGCGTAGCGTCCGAGCGCGTCCCGCCGGAAGCTCCGTCGCCTCTCTTCCACGTCCTCGGAGACCGCCAGCGCTTCGCTCATAGGGCAACTTCTGGCCTTTGAGTGGGTGGGGGGGTGTGGGGGAACCGGGAGGTTCCCCCAGCCCATCAAAGAAGGGGGCTCGTGGGGGAAACATGGTTTCCCCCACGGGAGCGAGCCGAAGGCGAGCGACGATCACGCTTCCTCCCGCAGACGCGGGTCGATCGCGATCCGCGCGAGATCGGCGAGCAGGTTCGCGACGATCACCACCGCCGCCAGCGCGACGGTCATGCCCATCACCATCGGGTAGTCGCGCTGGAGGGCGGCGGACACGAAGGACTGAGCCGCTCCCGGGATCCCGAAGGCGCTCTCGACGAAGAACGTGCCCGTGATGAGGAGCGCGAGCGTCGGGACCGCCGCGCTCAGGAAGGGGCCGAGCGAGCCGGGAAGGACGTGGAGGAGGACGACCCGACGGGAGGTGAGCCCCTTCGCCCGCGCCGTCCGCACGTAGTCGAGCTGCATCGTCTCGACCGCCGCAGCGCGAACGAGGCGGGCGATGTAGCCGGCGGGAGCGAGCGCGAGGACGAGCGAGGGAAGCACCTTCGCCTGACGTGAGCCCCAGCCGTCCTCGACGATTCCCCACTCGCGGACGAAGTAGGTGGCTACGACGCCCGCGACGAGGAAGACGGGGACGACGAGCATCGCCGTCGCCAGCGTCGTGGCGACGTAGTCGACCCACGTGCTGCGGCGCAGCGCGCCCACGAGCCCGAACGCGATCCCGAGAGGGACCGCCCAGGCGCAGGCAAGGAGCACGAGCTCGCCGGAGACCGGAAAGCGCTCCTCGACGACCTGGTCGACGGTCGTGTACCGGCTGACCAGCGAGGGCCCGAAGTCGAGCGTGGCGACGTTCCGCACGTAGTGGGCGAACTCGACGAACCACGGGTCGTCGAGGCCGTAGTACTCCTCGAGCTGAATCTGGAGCGCAAGCGGCACGCCCTCCTCCTCGAGCCGAAAGGGGCTTCCGCCCATCCCGCGCAGGAGCGCGAACGTGACGAGCATGACGAGCAGGAGAAGCGGGACGCTCCAGAGCACGCGGCGGACGACGAGCGCGGACTCAGCAACCGTAAAACATGCGATCCGGCCGGAAGTTGGCGGCGGTCGCGACCGGCGCGGGATCTTCGACTGAGCGCCGGCTGCTAGTACACCCAGATCGCCGGATCGGCGACGGAGCTCCCCGTCGTGTTCGGCCCGACGTGCCTCACGTCGACGTGGCGGACGAGCCCGGAGGCCTCCTGATAGCCGATGCCCGAGAAGCGCCGGAGCCGCTTGACCTCTGCAACCGACTTGGCCGGCGCGATGTCGGCCCCGTTTCCGTACAGGTGCTGCGAGTTCTTCGACGCGCCGGGGATGCTCGCGTTCCGCTGCGGGTCGCGGTACCCCGAGATCACCGAGACGGGACCTCCGACGAGCTCGCGGTACTCCTCCAACCCGAGGACGAGCTCCCGGCTCACCTTGATCCAGCCGTCGCCCTTCGACTTGAACTCACGGAAGTTGAAGTTGGGAGAGCAACTGCAGCGCTGCCGCACCGCCTTCCGCAAGGCGTCTTGCGTCTTGACGCCCGCGTTGCCGTCGACGAGCAGGCCCCAGTAGGCGAAGCCGCGCTGGAAGTCCTTGACTGCCGCGAACGTGTCCCGGCCCCAGGCGCCGTCTACGCGGAGGGGCCAGCCGAGCTTCTTCAGAGCCTCCTGCACCTCGCGGGTGGTCATCTCCTTGCCGTCGGGCGAGGGCAGCCCGCCCTCGGCGAAGAGCTCGCCCTCGGCCTTGCGCCTGCGCACGAGCCCTTCGAGCGTCCGCCCACCAGCCTTGACCCAGCGGTCGAGCTGTTTCGGCACGTCCTGGTAGCGCCCTTCGTTCAGCTTCTGCAGCAGCGTCGACTCGCCGAAGGCCCCGGCTCCCACGTTGAAGACGAAACTGACGAGCGCGTCGAACTGATGCTGGTTGAGGGAGACCTGAACGTTCTCGTTCACCGCGTTGGCGGCGTGGTCGGCGTCTTCGAGCAGCAGCTCGAGCGCGCGCTCTCGAGTGATTCCCCTCCGGAAGTCCGCGGGCTCGGAGCCGTCGCACCGTCCATGGTGCACGAGGTGGCCGCACCCGATCGTGCAGTGCCCAGCCGGATCGTCGTAGAGCTCCGACCTGAAGCCCTCGAACGTGGCGATGAACCGGGCCCCGTTTTTGCTCAGCTTCCGCTTCCGCCGCCGCTTCTTCGTGCTCCGCTGCGAGGCAGCCGCCGCTCTCGTCCGGGCCATATCAGTGCACTCCTGCTTGCTGGATCTCCTTCGCCACCTCGCGCCGGCGGTGGTGCTCCTTGCCCTTGCGGAACTCGGCGATGTAGCCCTCGAAGTCCCACGTCTGGAGGAAGTCCTCGGCCGCGGCGCGACCGGACTGGTAGAGCGCCTCCTTCCTCTGCTCCGTGATCGCGAACTCGGTGGTCCCGATCCCGAGGGTCGGAATGGGGATCGTGCGGGCGAAGTCGGCCTTCTCGACGTAGAGGCGGTCGTGGGCCTCCATCATCGTGCCGGCCATCGCGCGCACGTACTTGATGAGGCCGCCGAGGCCGCGCGGCGCCTTCTCGGGTTTGGGCAGGCGCTCGCCGATCGGCGTCTTGTGGCTCGGCTCGACGAGCAAGAGGCCGAACGTCGGCCACTCCGGTTCCTGGTCGCCTTCGCAGTCGAAGAGCCACACCGGATAGTTGGAGAGCATCCCTCCGTCGACGACGATGTGCTCGCGTCCCGTCTGCTCGTTCTGGACGCAGGCGGGCTCGAAGAAGATCGGGATGCTCATGCTCATGCGCACGGCGCGGGCGACGTCGAGCTCTTCCGGCTCGATGCCGAGCAGGCCCGCGTCCTTCGGCAGCACGAGCAGCCTGTGCGTCGTGACGTCCGAGGCGATCACCTGGAGCCGGAAGCGGTAGCGGGGATCCTCCCCGTACTCGTCCGTGGCGAGATCCGCGAAGGTGCGGACGCCCTTCGTGGCCAGGAGCTCGCGGATCCAGTCCTCGAAGTACTTCCCCTCGTAGATCCCCAGGTCCTTGAGGATGCTGACCGAGCGGGAGATGAGGGGAATGCGATCCTCCCAGCCCTTGTCGCGGAACTTGAGGAAGTCCATGCCGAAGACGATGTCCTTGAGCTCCTGCGCCGAGAAGCGGGCGGCGACGAGGGCCGCCGTGATCGCGCCGGCCGACGTGCCGGCGACGTTCTGGGGCTGGAAGCCCCGTTCCTCGAGCACGGAGTACGCACCCGCGAGGCCGATCCCCTTCACGCCCCCGCCCTCGCACACGAGGTCGCAGTGCTCGGTTCGCTCAGCTGGAGTCATGCGCCGACCTCCGTTGGTCGATGGGTGGGAGCGCGAGCCCCGCCGAATGCCTGCTCGACCATGCCACGACGAGTGGCAGAAATCAACGCCCCCGTCCCGCGCGTGCGAGGGCACATGGGAGTGGGCCGTGAAGGATTCGAACCTTCGACCCTGGGATTAAGAGTGGATCGCGGCCGGGTCGCATGTCCTTGCGGAGTCTGGTGAACCTGCATGGTTGAGCGGAACGGGCTCGGGTGCTATCGGACGAACTGGCATCCCCTTGTTGACCCAGCGTTGACCTCCGAGCGCGGGCAGGGCTCGACCTTGGGGCCTATGTGAAATCCACCCCTGCCTCTCGGAGATTACGCCGGCACGGTGCTCGGTCCTCTGAGGTCGCAGGGCGCGATTGCCGCCGGGCATCCTGGCGGGTTTCTCTTCCGGGCGAGCAAGGCGCGGGCCGGCAAGGACCGGACGCGGTTTGGCGGTGGAACGTCCGACAACGGCTCGCGCAGGATCTGCTCGATGCGGCCGCGGCGCCAGCGGGGGTCGAGGTAGCGGCAGAGATACGCGGGGCCGGTATTCGAGTCGCGATGCTCTGCGAAAAAACGCCTCGCGTTCTCTTGGAGGTCCTCGGGGAGGAAGACGAAGGCGACGTCATGGGGCTGGAAGCTGAGACCGCCGGGAACGCGCCACTCCCTCTCCCAGCTCGTGTCCTTCGCGGGGTCGGGGTCGAGCTCGTCAATGAACGGTGTTTCCTGCCATAGAGCGTCCGTCGGGTCCACGGCCCCGCGCAGGCACTCGCGGATGTCGTGAGCCCACTTCTTTGCCTCCAGGCCCCCGTGGGGCAAGTAGGTCACGCGGCGGCCGCCGTGGCTGTGGAGGAACTCCTGGCGGAAGCCCACGCCGTAGAGACTGCGCGTCAAGATGAGCTGCGCGAGGTCGTCGAGCGTGGACTCCGAGAAGCACGCGGAGCGATGGGCGTCTTTGAGCTCGCGAACGCTCTGACCGACACCGAGGGCGTATGTCGTCGGCCGGATGAAGCAGTCCCAGAGGATGCTGAGGCTCGCGCGGTAGCCTGTGTCGTCCGTGTCGCTCAGCCACTTCACAATCTCCACGTGGCTCGGCGAGCTCGGAAGCGCGGTCCGCGCCTTCGCCGCCGAGACGGGGTCGTTGCCGCGCGTGAAGTGGACCGCGTACCCGCGCAGAGGGTCTCTCCGAGAACTCATCGCTCTTAGCTTGGCAGCTATGACACCTCGCGTCGGGTCCGTCGAGCTTGAGCGTCCTCAGCGCGAACAACCACTGGCGTAGAAGCGAGAAACGAGCCAGCTCTAGCAGCGACCTATGGCCCTTCCGCACATCCGGTACGTCGAAGACGAGACGTTTCGCCTCGATGATGGCAACGAGGTTTACGTGACGAACAAGTACTCCATCCTCTCTGGTCCCGAGGAGTGGCTCGCGCCCGTGGGCCTCGCATCACTGGCGAAGGCCATGCGCGAAGCCGACAGCGAGAACACGCGCGCCTTCTACATCAGCTCCGACCCACCTGACCGGTTCGATGCCAGGTACCCCGGACACCTCCTCGACATCCGGTTGGAACTCTCGCGGGATCCAAAGCGTCTTGGAGTTGCGGTGACGATCGAACGCGAAGTCGATGAGGAAGCAGACGTGCGGCAGGAATTCTCCAACCTCCTTGCCTCGCTGGTCGACCGACACCGGGGCTCGTACTTCGAGCTGGAGCGCAATGAGAACGCACCGGAATGGTTCACCGTTCGGTTCGACATCCCGACCAGGGGCAAGCGCGTCAGCGATGCGCTTGCCATCGGACAGGAGGCCGAGGCTTTGCTCAACGCGGCGCAGGGCGGTCGCTTGAGCCTCCAAAGCGCTGTGGATCTCGTGCGCACCGGTCACGGTCCAGCTCTAGTCGGTCAGCAGGAGGGTCCGTGGTTCGATGGCAAGGGCGCACCGTACGTGCTCGCAAATGACGCGCAGAAGTGGGAGCTGGCGAAGGACGTCGCCTCCTTCGCGAACTCCGAGAGCGGCGGTCTTATCTTCATCGGCGCGCACACGAAGCGCCGGCAAGACGGAGACATCATCCAGTCGGTGACCGACTTCGAGCTAAGTCTCGTTGAGCCAGCCCGGTACCGAAGCGTTTTGACGGCACGGGTCCACCCGAGGGTGGAGGGTCTTGAGGTACGGACGGTCTCCACCGAGGGGACGCGCGGGGTGGCATACATCTACATCCCGCCCCAACGCGAGGAAGTCAAGCCCTTCGTCGTCAAGGGCGTCGTGGTGTCGAGCGGCGTGCGCGACACGCACGTCTCCATCCCCGTGCGAGACGGTGAGGACACGCGCTACGCAGACCCCGCCGAAGTCCATTCGCTCCTCCAAGCAGGCCGCATCGCCCTACGGCGTCAGTGACGCAGTCGGGACGAAGAGGCAACTGTCAGCCAAGCCCGGACGGAGCTCGTCAACGGGCAGGTTGCTCGTCTGGAGCGGGTACTCACGATGCTGGAGCGGTCGCTGGGGCAGGGGCGGGAAAACACCGGACCCTGGCTCAGCTTGGGCTATCCGCTGGCCAGCCTTGAGTCCTGTTCTCGGCTCGGAGCTCCTCGACGCTCGTGCCAGGCTTCCAGAAGCGGTTCGTCTCTGGGCGCAAGATGAGGAGGGCCTCGATCTGCTCGCGCTCGGGGGGAAACTCGGCACGGAAGACGAGAGCGCATTTGCTGAGGCAGGTCACAGTGTCTAGCCCCGGAGAGGCGAGCATGCTCGAGCCGCATCGGGGGCAGTCTGCGATCCAGCGGCCACCGTTGACCTCGGGCCTGACCGTCTCTTCTGCCTCATCCAACAAGCGGCCGAGCATCCGGTCTGCGTATACGCGGCGCCAAGTGAGCACCTCATCCCAGTCCGCGAGTTGGTACGCACGCCGTTCATCGCCGATGGACTCGGGAAGCTGGAGCTTGTCGTGATACTTGAGCGGCACGCTGGCGTCCGCCTGGCGGCGACTGGCGAGGAAGCCGAGACCGATCGCCGCGAGCGCCGCCGCGGTTGCCCACGCGGCGGCCCACGACTCGAAGGCCCAAACGTAACCAGCGAGCTGCAGCGTGAAGCCGCAGATAAGGAGGTAGATGCCGTAGCGCACGCGCGCCTGCTCGCGCTCCCGGAACAGGATGACCCAGAAGTTCGCTCCCCAGTACGCCTTCGCTTCCTGACGGTTCTCTGCAGGGGTGCGACCGGTGACCGCGGACGCGATGAGGAGCGCCCCGGCCAGATCGAACGAAACGCCCAAGACGAAGAGCCAGCGCACGGACGATGAGCCTAGCCGTGGATGAAGCGTGCCAATAGCGCTCCATCTCTACGCGCACGGCCGGCGATAGCCGAATCGGGTCCTAGAATCGGCGAGTGTCTAGTCCAGCAACGGACTCGCTCTTCACCGCTTCGGGCTCCGAGCAGCCGCGAGCGTCTGTCGCTTGCCTCGTCGATCTCGCTCCAGGCGTCGTCGCAAGGCGACTCCGTGCCCTCGACTGGGACTTCCGCGATGCGCGGCCCGACGAGTACACGCATGGACTGCACCCCTATCCCGCCAAATTCATTCCGCAGCTCCCACGCCAGGTAATCGCAGCGCTTTCGAGGCCCGGCGATCTCGTGCTTGACCCGTTCTCCGGGGGCGGTACGACCGCCGTTGAGGCGATCGTTGCGGGAAGGGACTTCTACGGAATCGACGCAAACCCCGTCGGGAACGCGATTGGGCGGACGAAGACGACGAGCCTTGAGAGCGAGGATGTCCACGCGCTGCAGAAGCTTGAGGCAACTCTTCTTGGCGTCCAGCGCGCCGAGCTCCTGGAAGCGCGCCCATCTTGGCTTCCTGAGATCCCCAATCTCTGCAAGTGGTACGACAGCAATGTCTTCCGGGCCCTTGGTGTCGTGCGCGAGCTCCTCGGCGAGGTCGAAGCTCCAGCGGCCCGCGGCCTTGCCCTCGTTTCCTTCGCGCAGGCGGCGGCACGTCTCTCGTTTCAGGACTCAGAGACCCGCTACGCCAGTCGGCCGCGCGCGATCGACGTGCTCGAGGCGCCCCGCACGGTACTGAGCGAACTTCGCCGGATGCGGCGGGTTGCTACGGACGCTCTGGAATCGGCGCGTGGGGAGGTGCGAATTATCGATGGCGACGCGCGCGATTCGGCCACCTTCAACCTCGTACCGGAATCGGCCGGACTCATCGTTACCTCCCCGCCCTACCCGAACACGTATGACTACCACCTCTACCATCGCTTCCGCCTCTTCTGGCTTGGATGTGACCCCTCCGACCTTCGACGGGTCGAGATCGGCTCGCACCTGAAGAACCAAGGCAAGCCCGACCCTGGGAACGCTTACCTCGCCGACATGCGTTTGGTGTTCGAGAACTGCCTCGCGGCGCTTGCCCCGGGTCGATACGCCGTGTTCGTCGTCGGCGATGGCCTCTTCAATGGTGAAGTCTTTGAAACGGCACGACGCATCGAAGGCCTGGCCTCCGATGTCGGGTTCGACCATGTCGCGACGCTTGATCGCAGGCTGCCGGTCAATCGACGGTCAGTCACCCGGCCCGGGCGTCGACTCACAAGCGAGCAACTTGTCTTCATCCGCCGGCCAGTCGAGTCTCGAAGCGCGCTCCTCGTTGAACCCAACTACAAGCTCTTCCCCTACGAGCGTGTGCTTCAACTCCGGGAGCTAAGTGCTCTTGGCGGCTCACCCCTCATCCGAGGCGACGGAGCCCTGGAGGTCGTTCCCGCTCCCGAACTCGACCGCGCCGCCTTCGCCCACGGGCTCGCTATGGAGACGGGCGAGACTCGCCCAACGCTTCAAGGTCGCCTTGAGGGACTGCCGGAAGCCGGCTCGCGTCGCAAGAACTCGACGTACTTCGCCCATGGCATCCATCGCTACAAGGGAAAGTTCTATCCCCAACTAGCTAAGAGCCTTCTCAACCTGTCTGGCCTCGAGCCGGGACGCTCGCTCGTCGTCGATCCCTTTGGCGGAAGTGGCACGGTAGCGCTGGAGGCGGCGCTCAGTGGCCTCGACGCCTTCTCGTTTGACTGCAACCCGGTCGCTGCTGCCATCGCACGCGCCAAACTCGCACTCGTCAGCGCGTCCCCTGAGTGCGCTGAGGCCTGCATCAAACGCACGCGGTCTCGACTGTCGTCGGTGACGCACGTCGAAGGTCGGGAGGTCACGCAGTTCGCCCCCGAGACGCTTCCCGAGCTCGAGCGTTGGTTTCCGGCACGTGTCCTTCGCAAGCTCGACGTGCTCCTCGAGACCATCCGGCGCGAGACAGACAAAGAACTCGTTCGCTTCCTCGAGGTTCTCGTCAGCGACATCATCCGCGAGGTCTCTCAGCAAGAGCCGAGAGACCTTCGGATTCGTCGCCGCACAGTTCCCCTCTCTGACGCTCCCGTCTACGAACTCTTCCTTGCCCGGCTAAACGAGGCGTCAGAGCGACTTTCGGCGTTTTGGAAGAACGTTCAGCCGCACCACCTCAAGCTTGGGTCAGCTCAGGTGGTGCTCGGAAGCTCTACCGATGCCAGCGTCTTTGAGTGTCTCGGCGAACGCGAGATCGACGCTGTCGTTTCAAGTCCGCCCTATGCCGCGGCGCTCCCATACATCGACACTGATCGGCTCTCGCTTGCCGCAGTCTTCGGGTTCGATGGAGCCGAACGGAAGACGATCGAGGAGTTGATGATCGGCTCACGCGAGATCAGCGGGCGTGCACGTGAAGCTTATGAGGCGGAACTGGACCGCCGGGATCACCGCGTTCTTCCGGCTTCTACTCTTGACTTTCTAGGTGAGTATCGAGATGCGGTTGCGACGGATGCGAGCGCCGGATTCCGTCGTCGCCAGGCGCCGGCGGTGCTCCTTCGTTACTTCCAGTCTATGAGCGCCGCGCTAACCAACCTTAGGGGTCACATGGCCGAGGGGACATTCTGTTGGCTCGTTCTTGGAGACAGCCGAAGCACGGTGGGAGGTCGTCGCTGGACGATCCCGACAGTCAACGAGATCGCATCGATTGCCGAACATCGCGGCTTCCGCGTGTTGGGTCGCATCCCCATTACGGTCACTCGGGAGGATGTGCTCCACGCACGGCACTCGATCACGCGGAACGAGATCGTCCAGCTTCAGGCGTAAGCCCCTCACGCCCAGCCGTAGCGGCGAGACTGGCCTGTTCCACCCGAGGAGAGGGTGTTCGTAAGCTTCGCGCGGAGTTTCTGAACGCCTCGAGTTCTGCACGTAGGTGGGTAGAAGTCGAGCCGATAGTCGAATGCGGCTGAGGGATTCCGGGTCATCGCCAGCAACGACATGGAGGGGATCTGCGCACGTGGCCCCGGCGGGATAGTGATCCTGATGTCGTCCTTTCGCTCGTAGTAGACGAGGTTGAGCGAGTGCTGGGTCTTGAGCACTTGCCTCGCACGAGCGTCGTGGACGACGATCTCAACCCACGGATCAGGTAAGGCCATTGGATAGGGGCGGTTCGTCGCCCGCTTGGGCGTCGTCCAGCCCGAGAACGGGAATCCGAAAAAACCGGGATCATCGTCAAGAGCTCGCTTGCTCAGGAACACCTCACCGTTGTCATGGGGGCGCACTTCGATGAGGAGTGCCTGATGAGCCGGCGGAACAGGGGACGGGCGACCGGCCGCGACGGGCGCGGCTCGCCTCGCGGCGACGCGCGCTGGTCTCGGTGGAGGTGTCACGACTGGCGCGGCCATGCTCGGAAGTGGAAGCGGAACGGGCGCCAAACCGGAAGCACCGGACGACCCGAAGAGAGCCGGACGACCGGCGCTGTGTACCGCCGGACCCCCGCGTGTCCTTGCTCGCGCTGCGCGTGCGCCTGCCTGAATCGTCGCTTCGGGGATCAGCTCACCTGACTCGAAGAGCGCCTTCAGGAGCACCGAGTCAACCGATCGACACGCGGCGCTGGGCCGCTGCCAGACGTCGATCTGACTTCGCAAGACCGTGTGAAACGCCCTCGAATCCGGATCATCGAGATCAAGCGATATCGAGAGGGTCATCTCATGATTCGTGAAGAGCCCGCCTGCGGTGAGATTCCCGGAGCCCACCAGCGCGAGGGCTTCGTCCGCCTTCTCGAACAGGTAAGCCTTGGGATGGAATGTCCGGGCCTGTCCGCCTTGGCCCTCTTTGAAAACGTAGAGCTCCCCGCGATTGCTCATCACCCGCCACAGATCTTGGAGTCCTTCGAGGGAGGTGCCATCATGATCGATCCCCACCGAGATGACGACGTCCGAACCCGGTTGACCTAGGAAGTCGTCGAGCGGCGAAGCAAGTTGGCGGAACCCAGACCGCTTCAGGAAGGCGACGACCGCGCGGAAACTCTGCCAGTAGCCGCGACTCAGTTCATCGATGAGGACGTTCCCCAGACCGCGGGTACCGAACGGCTGTGCAAGGACGTCGAGTCGCGGGGCTGCCGGCATGCGCCGTCCCTGTTCGAGCCCGTCGCAGCGACTCCTATGAACGCAAGTCAGCTGCTCGGTCAGAACGGTGGTGGACGAGCGGACGGCCGGCGCGCGTCGCGCGCCGGCCGCTTGATCATGTAGAGAAAGTTGGAACCATGGGCGTGCGCATAGCGGACCGAACGCAAACAGAGCTGGCGTGGGCTGCACAGGTCGCGGAGGAGCTGCTCGCATCGCTCGATGAGCGTTGGCGGCACACGCTGACCGTCGTCGACCGAGCTCGAGCGTTCCGCGGCGTGCTACCGGACGGCGAGCTTGAGACTCCCGAGGCGGCTGCATTTGACACGTACGTCCATCTCCTCGATGACCGCGTGGGCGTCGACGCAGTTGCCAAAGCCCTGGGCACAGGCAACTAGCGGAGACCGTCGGGTTGATCAACCCACGGAGGACGCTACGCTGAGTTTGCTGGTCCTCGTCGTCCGACCGCTTGGTCGAGGTCCGCGGAGCGGACTCGCTATGTTGACTCTTCTGTCGAGAGGGCAAGAAAGCCCAGCTGCCGTACCTGAGCCGGCGCCCTCCTTAGCCGTGTCCGTACAGGCCTCTTGAAAGATGGACCTCAGTCCGCAAGCATGATCAGGCGCTTGAACACTTGTCGGATCTCAGAGATCACGTCGCTTAGGTTGATCACGCGGACGGGACGACCGTGGCGTAGACGTGTTCCGATACTTCCTACGCGAGTCGTCAGGAGAGCCTCCTTGTATTGCTGGTCGAAGATGAGGTCCACTTGGGCCGAGGACCGCTGCTTCGCAATCTCTGGACGAGTCTGCTTCCACGCAAGCGGTCCGTCGGATGGCCCCAAGAGGGCGGTCAGACGATTCAGTACGGCCAACTCCACAGCGTCGCTCTCTTCATACCCCGTCTTCCGGGCGCGCAGCAATCCGCGCTTGGCCCACTTCCGCCGCGTGGTGCGATTCACGCCAGCGATCTCGCAGAGTCGCTCCTCAGAGATCGTTGCTGATCCGTCCGGACGCCGCGCCATACTTGGCTAGGTACAAATCTTGACACAAAAACCGGTAAAAGTGACACAAGCACGCGAGTGGCACAGTCCTCTCCGGCCGCGAGAGGTCGAGACGCTAGATGAGGTGTCGGACGCCTATGAACCTAAGACGAAGGAGACCGGCAGGAGTGACTGAGATCCAGGGAAGGGCGCCGTTGCTCGTACTCGTCGATGAGCTGACCCGCTCAACGAACGCTCCCGTTCTTGTTCCAGACTTGCGCGGGATCGCTACTTACGTCATCGAAGGTCCGAGCGAACGCGAGCTCTTCTTCTCTCCGACGATCATCTTCCACACGCTGCGTGACATGGTTGCCGATGGCCTTATTGCTCATAGCGTGCGGGGGTACGAGTTAACGCCTGCCGGGCGGGACGAAGCGGCGCTCGTTCGCGAGGAGAGTCCACAGACTGCGGAACGGGCTGCCCAGGCGGTACGTGAGTACGCTGTCCAGTAAGGGACGTACGCTCTTGGCGTGCCTTACGACGCCGCAGCGTTTGAGCGCCTAGCTGGCCCCCGAGCAGGATCGCCCGACCCCTCCGACCACCGGTCGGACTTTGCTCACGATCGCGACAGAATCCTGTACTCCTCGGCGTTTCGCCGAATGGCTGGGAAGTCCCAAGTCGTTTCCGTCGAGGAACTGGGTCTCTACCACACGCGACTCACGCACTCACTCAAGGTCTCCCAACTCGGTCGACGGCTGGCCGAACGGCTGCAGCAGATGTACCTCGAGCGGAGGACGCGACGCCCGCCGAGAACGGAGATCCTGCCAGCCGACCCGGACCTCATCGAGGCAGCGTGTCTCGCCCACGACATCGGTCATGCGCCTTTCGGTCACGTGGGCGAGGCGGTCTTGCTTGAAGAGTTCGATAGGAAGCTTCGAAGAAGAATCACTCGCCGCATCTCGGAAGCAAGGCTGAAGGAGGTCGGTGGGTTCGAGGGCAATGCTCAAACGTTCCGAATCCTGACTTACCTTGCGGCGAGAAGGCCACTGGCGCCACGATGCGGACTGAACCTAACGAGGGCAACCGTCGACGCCACGATCAAGTATCCGCGACTCCGCGTCCACGGCGGTCGATTCTTTACCAAGTGGGGCGCTATCAAGCTCGACGAGGAGCGGTTCCGGTGGGCAAGAGACACTGCCTCGTTGGGAAGCGATGCAAGCCTCTGCTTCGAAGCGCAGGTAATGGACTGGTGCGACGACGTGACGTTCGCGGTCCACGACATCGTCGACTTTTATCGTGGGGGCCACATCCCGCTTGAACGCCTATTTGTCCTGGGTGGCAGCGGCACGAAGCGAACGCTTTCGGAAGACGCCCGGACGTTCCTTAGGAACACGGCCGCCAAGCGAGGATGGGACCTCAACGAAGTCGAGGACGCATGGCGTGAGCTGGCTCCCATGGCTGAGGTCTATGAGCCCTGGCAGGCGACGCTTTCGATCAAGGCAGCGACGCAGGTGATCACGTCGCAGCTCATCACCTACCTCGTGGCGGGAATCGACTACGACGGATCGGCGCCCTGTCGGTACGACGCAAGGTTCCTCGTCGACAAGGACCCCAACATGGCGAAACGAAAGCGGCTGGTCTGCGACCTGCTCAAAGAGCTTCTGTGGTTTTACGTGATTGACAGGCCGGCGATGGCGAGCCAGCAGCACGGACAGGCGCGTATGGTGCGAGACCTTCTTTCAGTCGTCTATGCGAACGCCGACGAGCTTCTCCCGCCTGACAGACAGCAGGACCTAGAGGAACATGGTGACACAGCGACGGACTACGTGGCTTCGCTCACCGAGCGGGACGCCGAAATTCTCTTCCACCGGCTCACTGGCGTGAGGCTCGGAGCTCTAACGGACGTCCTCCACACGTAGAGGCCGGGCGGCCGTGGAGATCCACGCCGGCCGTCACGTCGCTCGCATCGAGCGCGGACTTGTTGACCCCATGTTGACCCTGTCCGTGCGTCCACTCTTCCAGTTCGCAACGAAAGGCCAAGGCTACGGGGCTTTCGAAGATGGGCCGTGCAGGGATCGAACCTGCGACCTTGGGATTAAGAGTCCCCTGCTCTACCAGCTGAGCTAACGGCCCGCGGAGGGGCCATTGTAGCCGCGGCCCTCCGCTAGGCCCGCTGAGCCCGGCGAGAGCCGTACCAGGCGGCGCTCTTGCCGGCGCGGTAGCACGCGGAGAGGAGATCGAACCCGCCGAGGAGGAGCTTGCGCGTCATGGTTCGGCTACATTCGCCCCCGGCTTGCGAATCCTTTCCGTCGTCGGCAACCGGCCGCAGTTCATCAAGTCGGCTCCCCTCTCCGTCGCGCTGCGAAACGCAGGCGTAGACGAGATCACGCTCCACACGGGCCAGCACTACGACCCCGAGCTCTCGGCGGTCTTCTTCGAGGAGCTCCAGCTCGACCCGCCCGCCTATCGGCTCGAGAGCGGGTCGGGCACGCACGCGGAGCAGACCGCGCGCATGCTCCCGGGGATCGAGCGCGCCGTGCTCGAGGAGCGGCCGGACACGGTCCTCGTGTACGGGGACACAAACTCGACCCTCGCCGGCGCTCTCGCGGCAGTGAAGCAGCACGTCCCCGTCGCGCACGTCGAGGCGGGCCTGCGCTCCTTCGACCGGGAGATGCCCGAGGAGCTGAACCGCCTGGTAGTCGACCGCGTGTCGGCGCTCCTCCTCTGCCCGACGGACGTTGCCGTCGCCAACCTCACCGCCGAGGGAATCACGGAGGGCGTCCACCAGGTCGGCGACGTCATGTACGACGCGAATCTCCAGCTCGCGCCCATCGCCCGCGAGCGCTCGCAGGCGCTCGCCGAGGCCGGCGTCGAGCCCGGCCGCTACCTCGTTCTCACCCTGCACCGGGAGGGGAACACACGGCCGGAAGCGCTCGCGAGCGTCGCCGAGGCTCTGGCGCACGTCGACGAACCCGTCGTCTTCCCGGCCCACCCGAGGACGACGGCCGCGCTCGCCGCCGCCGGGATCTCGCTCGACTCGCGCGTGCGCACGACGCCGCCGGTCGGCTACCTCGACTTCGCCGCGCTCGCGTCGCAGGCACGCGTCGTCCTCACGGACTCCGGAGGCGTGCAGAAGGAGGCCTACTGGTACGGCGTCCCCTGCGTCACGCTGCGAACCACGAGCGAGTGGGTGGAGACGCTCGAGACGGGCTGGAACCGCCTCGTCGGGACGGATCCCGACCTGATCGTCCAGGCGGTCCAGGAGGCGCGCCCACAGGCCGATCGGCCGGTCCTGTACGGCGATGGCCACGCCTCCGAGAGGATCGCGGATCTCCTTTGTACGATGAGGCGCGGATGAAGCGCGAGATCGCCATCGTCGGGGCGGGCTACGTCGGCGTGCCCCTCGCACACGTCTTCGCCGAAGCCGGGCAGGGCGTGGTCCTGCTCGACGTCGACGCCGGGCGCGTGGACGCGATCAACCGGGGGGAGAGCTACGTCGAGGACGTCCCCTCCGAGAGCCTTCGCGGGCTCGTCGAGGCCGGTCTGCTCGGGGCGACGACGGACTACGACGCGATGCGAGAGACGGACGCGGTCCTCATCGCCCTGCCCACGCCCCTCTCGCCGAACCGCGAGCCGGACCTCTCGATCGTCCTCGGCGCCGTGCGCAAGGTCGCCGAGCGGCTGCGAGCCGGCCACCTCGTCGTGCTCGAGTCGACCACCTATCCCGGCACGACGCGCGAGGACGTGCTCCCGATCCTCTCGGAGTCCGGGCTGGAGGTCGGCAAGGACTTCCACCTCGCGTTCTCGCCCGAACGCGTCGATCCGGGCCGTACGGACTGGACGACGAAGACGACCCCCAAGATCGTCGGCGGCCTCACCCCGGCCTGCACCGAGCGCGCGGTCGAGCTCTACCGCGCGCTCGACACGGTCATTCCCGTCTCCTCTCCGGAGGCGGCCGAGCTGACCAAGCTGCTCGAGAACATCTTCCGGTCCGTCAACATCGCGCTCGTCAACGAGCTCGCGCAGCTCTGCGACCGCATGCACGTCGACGTGTGGGAGGTGGTCGACGCCGCCGCGACGAAGCCGTTCGGCTTCATGAGCTTCAAGCCCGGTCCCGGCCTCGGCGGTCACTGCCTCCCCGTCGACCCCTTCTACCTCTCGTGGAAGGCGCGCGAGTACGACTTCTACACGGAGTTCATCGAGCTCGCCGGGAAGATCAACGAGAACATGCCCTACTTCTGTCTCGAGAAGATCACGCGCGCTCTCAACTCGGACGAGAAGTCGGTCAAGGGGAGCAAGATCCACCTCGTCGGCGTCGCCTACAAGGCCGACGTCGCCGACCTGCGCGAGTCGCCTGCCCTGAAGCTGATGGAGCTCCTCCGCGAGGAGGGCGCGGACGTCTCCTACCACGATCCGCACGTCGCCGAGCTGCCCGCCCACGGGCTCAGCTCCCAGGAGCTCGACGGCGCGGTCGACGCGGCCGACTGCGTTGCGATCGTGACGGCGCACACCGGCATCGACTACGAGGCCCTGGCCGACCGGGCGCGCCTCGTCGTCGACTTCCGCAACGCGACGGGGCCGAACGGCTCGCTCAACGGCCGCGTATGGAAGTTGTAGCGGTAGATCCGCTCAATCTCGGGCTGGCCGGGCTCGGCTACTGGGGCCCGAACCTCGCCCGCAACTTCGACGATCTCCCGGGCGCGCACCTCGCCTGGCTCGCCGACCGCGACGAAGCCCGCCTCGAGCGCTACGCCGGCCGCTATCCGCAGGCCCGTACGACCACGCGCTTCGAGGACCTGCTCGCGGACAAGAGTCTCGACGCGGTCGTGATCGCCACGCCGGTGGTCACGCACCACGAGCTCACCCGGCAGGCCCTCCGCGCCGGCAAGCACGTCTTCGTCGAGAAGCCGCTCGCGCTCTCGGCCGAAGGGGCCGAGGAGCTCGTCGCCCTAGCGGAGGAGCGAGGGCTCGTCCTCATGCCAGGGCATCTCCTCCTCTATCACCCCGCCGTGACCGAGCTGACGGCGCTCGTCGAATCGGGCGAGCTCGGCCGCATCCTCTACGTGTACGGGAACCGTCAGAACCTCGGCCAGATCCGCCGGGACGAGAACGCGCTCTGGAGCCTCGGGGCGCACGACCTCTCGGTCATCCTCCATCTCGTCGGCGAGGAGCCGGTCGAGTGCTGGGCCCGCGGCGAGTCCTTCCTCAACGAGGCGATCGAGGACGTCGTCTTCTGCTACCTGCGCTTCGAAAGCGGGATCGTCGCGCACATGCACCTCTCCTGGCTCGATCCTCACAAGATGCGGCGGATGACCGTCGTCGGCGACCGCAAGATGGCGGTCTTCGACGACATGGAGCTCGAGCGCAAGGTGACCGTCTACGACAAGGGGACGGAGCAGCGCACGGACACGTACGGGGAGTGGGTGACGCGGACGGGCGACATCTCCATCCCGAAGATCCCGAACGACGAGCCCCTCCGCCTCGAATGCGAGCGCTTTCTCGCACTCCTGCGGGGAGAAGGAGACCGGTTGGGAGCGGCGCGCGCGGGCGTGGCCGTGGTGCGCGCGCTCGAGCAGCTTCAGGCTTCGCTCGAGCGGGAGCGCGTGTGATAGCTCCTTCCGCGGTCGTCTACGCGGGCACCGAGATCGGGGAGGGCGTCGTCATCGAGGACCACGCCGTCGTCGGCAAGCAACCATCCCTGGGGCGCCGCTCGACAGTGACGCGCGACGAGCAGCCTCCGCTCGTGATCGGGGCCGGAACTCGGATCCTCGCGGGGGCCGTCGTCTTCGCGGGCAGCCGGCTCGGACGCTGCGTCATCGTCGGCGACCAGGCGTGCGTCCGCGAGCGCTGCGAGCTCGGAGACGATGTCGTCGTCGGCCGGGGCTCGCTCGTCGAGAACGACACGACGGTGGGAGCGCGCACCCGGATTCAGGCCAACGCGTACGTGACGGCCTACTCACAGGTGGAGGAGGACGTCTTCATCGCCCCGTGCGTCGTCACGACCAATGACAATCTCATGGGCCGAACGGAGCGCCGGCTGGAGGTCATGCGCGGCCCGACGATCCGGCGCGGCGCGCGCATCGGGGGCGGCGCCGTTCTCCTGCCTGGGATCGAGGTAGGCGAGGAGGCGTTCGTCGGCGCCGGCGCGGTCGTGCTGCGGGACGTGCCGCCCCGGGCGGTCGTCGTCGGCAACCCGGCCCGGCAGATCCGCGAGGTTCCCGCCGAGGAGCTCTTGAACCAAGGCTAGGCGGCGACCTTGATCGCCGGGCTCGCCCCGCCGACCAGGCCGTTGCCCGGCGCGGCGAAGGCCCTGTAGGTGCCGTGACTGACGTGGAGGCCCGCCCGCCAGGTGCCGTCCGCCTTCACGGTCGCATTCGCCACGGTCTTCCACGAGACCTTCACGAGCTTCTGCACCGAGACCGTCGTGCCAGCGCGCTTCGGTCCCATCGTCCCCCTGAGCGAGCGGGTCCGCACGGTCGTGATCCGCAGACGGGGCTGCACCTTGATCCGAACCGTCGTGCCGAAGGCGGGCGGCCCGAGGCGATACCAAGTCGTGACCCTCGGACGAATCCTCAGGCCCAGGGGGCCGTTCGCGGAGCGCAACGTCGTCCAGCCGCCGCCGGCCCGCCTGCGCTGGAGGGTGGAGTTGCCGACGTTGCGGACGAGCCCCGACACGGTGGAGCGCTGTCGCCATTCGAGACGCGAGCGCGCTGGCGTGAGACGCAGCACGCCGAGCCAGAAGCGGTTCGACTTGAGGCCCATGCGCCAGCGCAGGCTGTCGCCGCCGGGCGCAGGCGTCACCCACCCCGGCCCGGAGGCCTCGATGCTCTTCACCCGGTCGGAGGAGTCACGCCTGACCGTGGCGTCGTTGGGCGTCCGTGGAAGTGCGAGCTGGCTCCGGAGCTGAGCCGGGGTCCGGAAGACTCGCCAGAGCCGGTTCGGGTTCGCCGAATTCAGGTCGGCGCGGTCGGGGACGCTCTTTAGGTAGGAAACCGGCTTGGTCCAGATGTCCTCCGAATTGGCCGTCCGGCCGCCCGAGCTCGAGTGGAAGAAGGTTTGCGCGACGTTGCCAGCCCGGTCCACGACGACCTCCCGCGCGGTCGCCGCCACGGCGGCGTCCGTGCGTGAGTCGCCGGGCAGTCCGCCGTAGACCTGGTGGCGCGTGTCGGGGCAGAAGGCGCCGCCGCAGGCTGAGCCGAGCCCATTCACGAGTCCGTAGAGGGCGTACGAGCGCGCCGCCACGGCCTGCGCCTGGAGCGCCGCGGGCGGCCAGGAGGCGGGCGACTCGCGCGGCACGACGCCCCGGAGGTACCCCTCCATGCGGAGGCGATTCACGGCGCGCAGCCGGCCGCTGCGGATGCTGACGACGAGCGTGCCGCTGTATGCCGTCGATCCAAGCCGGATTGGCGCGTTCCCGGGTGCGAACGTGGCCGGGCTCTCGAAGGTGCCCTCGATCCCGGTGACCTTGATCCGACTCCCGCGAATCCTCACTATCGCGCTTCCCGTCGGGTGCGACTCGTTCCTCGCCCCGGTGGAGACCCGAAACGCCGTACTCGGGCCGATCTGGAGCGACGTGCGCCCAGAGGCGAGCTCGACGCCGACCTTGGGATTGCCGCGCCGCTCCACGGACGTATTCCTGTAGTAGTGACCCAGGATCTGCCTGTAGCTGCTTCCGTTCTCGGCCATCCCAAGCGCCCCGTACTGGCTCATTCCAACGCCGTGGCCCCAGCCGCGCCCCTTCAGGACGAAGAGCGTGTCGGCACCCGCGCTCGGCGGAAGCGCGAGCACGGCGGCGAGAACGGCGAGTGGGAGGAGGCGGCGCATGCGGTCGGGACCCCTATCGGCACAGAAGGTAGCTGAGCGGAGTAAGAATTGCGTGAAGGGATCTTCGCGCTTCGAGGCCGGTTTCCGGCGTTTCGGCTCGCCTGCGCCCGGCTAAGCACCTCGTATGCCAGTGGAAGCCGGGGTCCTTCCCGACCGGTATGCCGAGCCTCGCCTGATCGGGCACGGCGGCATGGGCGAGATCTACCTCGCCCGCGACCGCGAGCTCGGACGTCAGGTGGCCATCAAGCTCCTCGACGAGCGCTTCGCCGGCGACGAGAGCCTTCGGCGCCGGTTCCAGCGAGAGGCGCTCACGGCCGCTCGGCTCTCCGGGCAGCCGCACGTCGTCACCATCTTCGACGTCGGGGAGTGGCGCGGCCGGCCCTTCATCGTCATGGAGTACCTCCCGGGCGGAACGCTCGCAGACCGGGCGCGCGAGCGTCCCGTCGACCGCGGGCATGCGCTCGCCTGGCTCGCGCAGGCCGCGGCCGCGCTCGACGCCGCCCACGCGGAGGGCATCGTCCACCGCGACGTCAAGCCACAGAACCTCCTCTTCGACGGCCGCGGCGATCTGCAGGTGGTCGACTTCGGCATCGCCCGCGCCATCGACGACACGACGGGAGGGATGACCGCGACCGGCACGATTCTCGGCACTGCCGGCTACCTCTCGCCGGAGCAGGCCCGCGGCGAGCCCACGAGCCCGGCGAGCGACCGCTACGGCCTCGCCGTCGTCGCGTACGAGCTCCTCACAGGCGGGCGGCCGTTCGAGGGCGGCTCGGCGACCGCCGAGGCGGCCGCGCACATCCACCACCCCGTGCCGCCTGCCTCGGAGCGGGGCGTGGGGCTCCCTCGCCGGGTCGACGCCGTCTTCGAGCGCGGCCTGGCCAAGCGCCCGGAGGACCGCTACGGGAGCGCCGCAGACTTCGTCGCGGCGCTTTGGGCCGCACTTCGTCCCCAGGAGGCGACCGCGCGCACGCGCGTCCTTCCTGCGGCCACGCCCCCGCCCTCGGGGCGGAGGCGCAGCCCGGCGGCCCTCCCCATCCTCGTCGGGGCGCTCCTCGTCGCCGGACTCCTGGCTGCGGGCATCGTCGCGGCTCTCGTCTCGACGAACGGGGAGGGCTCGCCGGAGCCACCGCCCGGTGCCGAGCGGGAGACGGTGACGCAGGAGGTCACCGTCGAGGGCGAGGTGACGACGGTCGTCCAGGAGGTCACGACGGCGCCCGAGGAGTCGGAGCCCCCGCCGGAGACAGGACTCACGCCGACCGAGGCGGCGGCCCTGAACGACGAAGCCTTCGTCGAGCACATGCAGCAGGGCGACTACGAAGGTGCGCTGCCGCTGCTCGAGCGCGCGGTCCCGGCCCTGCGCGGCACGTACAGTGGGGACTTCCCGTACGAGGCCTACGCGGAGTACAACCTCGGCAAGACGCTGGCGGAGCTGGATCGCTGTGACGAGGCGCTGCCGCACCTCGAGCGCTCGGAGGAGCTCCAGGGCGAGATGGAGCCCATCACGGCGGCCAAGGAGCAGTGCGGGGCCTAGGCGAGGCGCTCCGCGTACTGGCGCTTGTAGTAGTCGAGGTACTCGCCGGACTTGATCCGCTCCCACCAGGGGCGGTTGTCGCGGTACCAGGCGACGGTCTCGACGAGCCCGTCCGCGAACTCACGGCGTGGCTCCCAGCCGAGCGCCCGGACACGCGAAGTGTCGACCGAGTAGCGGCGGTCGTGACCCGGCCGGTCGTCGACGTGCCGGACGAGGGCCGGGCTCGCTCCCGTCAGCTCGACGATGCGTCTCACGACCTCGAGGTTCTCGAGCTCCTCCCCGCCGACGTTGTAGACGCCGCCGGGCTCGCCCTCGCGCAGGACGAGCTCGATTCCCGAGCAGTGATCCTCGGAGTGCAGCCACTCGCGCCGCTGGCGGCCGTCCCCGTAGACGGGGAGCGGGAGCCCGTCGAGCGCGTTCGTGACGAAGAGCGGAATCAGCTTCTCCGGGTACTGGTTCGGCCCGTACGTGTTGGCCCCGCGTGTGATCGAGGCGTTCACTCCGTACGTGCGCACGTAGGCGAGCACCTGAAGGTCGCCGCCCGCCTTCGACGCAGAGTAGGGGCTCGAGGGCCGCAGGGGATCGTCCTCGCGCGACGAGACGCCCATGGGCACGTCCCCGTACACCTCATCGGTCGAGACCTGCAGGAAGCGCGCACCGGTCGCGCGGGCCCACTCGAGAAGGACGTGGGTGCCGTACACGTCCGTGCGAATGAAGTCGCCCGCCTCCAGGATGGATCGATCCACGTGGCTCTCGGCGGCGAAGTTGACGACGGCCCTGCAGCCGTTCCCGGCGTGCGCGACCGCGTCCGGGTCGGCGATGTCGCCCTCGACGAGCTCGCAGTCGACACCCTCGATGTTGGCCGGATTGCCCGAATACGTCAGCTTGTCCAGCACCACGACCTCGTCGCCCCCGGAGACGAGGCGCTTGACGAAGTGGCTGCCGATGAACCCGCAGCCGCCGGTGACGAGGACGCGCATCGCTCGGATCGTAGTGGGTCAGCGCGCGGCCGCAAGCCACCGCGCGCAGGCGACCATGTCCTCTTCGAGCTTCTCTGCGCCCATGCCCCAAGCCAGCGCATGGGCGATCCCCCAGCGGCGCATCCGCTCGCGGTCGAGCCCGAGTTCTGCGACGAGGAGGTCGAGACGTCGACGAACCCGTCGCTCGCCACTCGCTTCGCCCAGCTCCCACCGGCGGTCCCGCAGCAACGACGCAGCGTCGAACTCACGCTCCCCGACGAGCGGCTTCGGGTCGATCGCGAGCCACGGCTCCCGCGTCGACCGGAGGACGTTGCCGCCGTGGAAGTCCTGGTGGAGGACAACCGCCTGGCCCTGGTCGGGGCCGAGCTCACGGCACGCCGCGACCGCCTCGCCGACGAGCTCCCGCTCGAACGGTCGACCGAGGCGGCTCCAGTCAAGTGGGAGCTCCTTCGCCCAGCGCGCGGCCTCGTCGGCGAGGAGGAGGAAGCGATGGCCGGCCGCGGGCGGGCGCCACAGGCGTTGGAGGACGGCCGCTCCGATCCAGTTCGCCTCCTCCTCGTCGGCGACTTCCCAGAGCTGAGTCCCGGGCTCACAGCGCTCGACGAGGAGCCCCCGCCGCTCGGGGTCGTGCTCCAGCAGGTGGACGGCCCCGTCTCCGTGCCAGTGCTCGAGCGCGTCCGCTTCGTGCTCGCTCTCGGGCTCTGGGAAGTTCAGCTTCAGCACGGCGGGCGCGCCGTCCGGAAGCTGGGCCGGCACCACGAGCGATATGTGGGCGTCGAAGGGCTCGCCCAGCCGGAGCCGCCACGCGTCGGCGCACTCGGCGACGAGTCGCGGCAGCCGCGCGAGCCATTCGGGGCCGCCGGGCTCCCGGTGCCACCAGTCGAGTGCGGGCGGGATCCTCAAGCCGGCAGGCGCGCGAGACACTCCCGCAGTCCGTCGCGCCAGTGCGGCAGGCGCGGGGCGCCCTCGCGCTCGCTCCGGAGCACGGAGTACGCCGGGCGGGGCGCGGGACGGCCGAGCTCCTCGCTTCCGATCGGCACGACGCGGCACTCGAGCCCGGCCTCCTCGAAGACGGCGGCGGCGAGCTCGGCCCACGTGCACTCGCCCTCCGCCGCCAGGTGCCAGATGCCGCCCGGAAGCTCGAGGAGCCGGCGGGTCGCCTGGGCGAGATGGCCGACGTACGTGGGGCACCCGCGCTGGTCGTCGACCACACGGACCTCGTCGCGCTCGGCGCCGAGGCGGAGCATCGTGCGGACGAAGTTCGTGCTCGTCCAGCCGAAGAGCCAGGAGCTCCGGACGACCCAGCCCTCGCGAACCTCGCCTTCCCCGAGGAGCTTCGTCCGCCCGTAGGCGGAGAGCGGGCGAGTCATGTCCGATTCGACGTACGGCTCGCGCTTCGTCCCGTCGAAGACGTAGTCGGAGGAGAAGTAGACCATCGGCGCCCCGAGCGCCGCCACGGTGCGGGTTCCCTCCACGTTCACCCGCGACGCGCCCTGCTCGTCCTCCTCCGCGCCGTCCACGTTCGTCCACGCGGCGGCGTGGAGCACGAGCCGCGGCCGGTAGCCGAGCTCGAGCGGGCCGGAGGCGACGTCGAGCTGCGCCCGTGAGCGCGCGTCCGCCTCCGGGAAGACCTCGCGCAGGGCCGCGCCGAGCTGGCCCCCCGCGCCCGTGATCAGGACGCGCGATCCCGTTCCGACAGGATCGGCGATTGCGTGCTCCAGAGGTGCCTGACCCGCGGATCGTCCCACGGGACTCCCTGCTCGTCGGGGTCGGCCGGGTCGTACTCGCGCGTCACGTGGTAACAGAAGACGAGGTCGGTGAGCGCCTCGAAGCCGTGGGCGAGCTGCCCGGGGACGTAGACGGCGACGGGGTTCTCCTCGCCGATGTCGACGGTGAAGACCTCGTCCGTCTCCCGATCGAGCAAGACGACCCGGGCCATCCCCGTGAGGCAGGCGAAGAGGTCGTCCTGGCCTCGGTCGTGGTAGTGGAGGCCGCGGATGACGCCCTTGCGCGAGAAGGAGACGTTCGTCTGCACCGTCCGCTCCGGCAGGCGGCTCTCTCGCCGCACCTCGAGGAACCAGCCGCGCTCGTCCTCGAAGTAGCTGAGCGGCAGGAGCTGGGCGCCCCCGATCATCGGAGCTTGTTCGCTCCCGTCTCGTCGATGAGGTTGCCGATGCGCGCGAGCGCCTCATGTGTCCCTGCGTCACGCCACCAGCCGCCGACACGGTGGGACTCGAGCCTCCCCTGCTCTGCGTAGCCGCGGTTGACGTCCGTGATCTCGAGCTCGCCCCGCGAGGACGGCTCGAGGCCGCGGATGAGGCCGAAGACGTCCGGCGGATAGCAGTAGAGCCCGACGACGGCGTCGCTCGAGGGAGGCTCGGAGTACCGTGTGTCCACGACTCCCGCCTTCTCGACGACGTCGACGACCCGCCCGTCCTCTCCGTGGACGACGACGCCAAACCGCTCCGGGTCGGGGACCTCCTTGACGAAGATGAGGGCTCCGTCCGACCCCTGCGACCATGCGCGCACCGCCTCGACCTCCGCGTACTCGAAGATGTTGTCACCCAAGCAAACGACCAGGCTCTGCTCGCCGGCGAAGGCCTCGGCCATCCCCACCACCTGTGCGATCCCGCCAGACTCGGTCTGCACCTTGTACGTCAGGTCGAGATCGAAGAGCAGCCCCTCCCCGTCGCGCTGCCGCACACGACCGTCGCCGAGGAGGTCGATGAAGTCGCCGGCGTGCTGCTGGCCCGTGACGAGGAGAACGTCCCGGATGCCGAGGAGCTGCATGAGCTGAAGCGAGTAGTAGACCATCGGCCAGCGGCCCACCGGGAGCAGGTGCTTGTTCGTGAGCCGCGTCAGCTCTTCGAGGCGTGTCGCCTCGCCGCCCGCGCAGACGAGCCCGCGTACCGGGATGGAGTCCATGACCGCCGGATGCTAGTTCAGCGCGGCGCTGAAGGCGCGCTCCGCCTCGTGGCCGAAAACCGCGAAGAGGACGCGCTCGAGGCTGCGCGCCTCGAACGCACGCGTCTCCTGGACCATGATCTCCGCGCACTCCTCGAGCGGGAAGCCGCCCACGCCCGTCCCAAAGGCGGGCAGCGCAAGCGAGCGGCAGCCGAGCTCGTCCGCGATCTCGAGGCAGCGGCGCGTCGTTCGCCCGACGAGCTCCGCGCTCGTCCGCAGATCCTGGCCCATGACCGCCCCGTGGATCACGTACTGCGCCGCCAGCCGCCCGCCGCCCGTGGCGACGGCGTCGCCCACGGGGATCGGCCCCTTGGCGACCGCCTCGCGCTCGATCTCCTCTCCGCCGGCGCGCTTGATCGCGCCCGCGACCCCGGCTCCCATCCAGAGCCGGTCGTTGGCCGGGTTCGTGATCGCGTCGACCTCGAGCGCGGTGATGTCGCCCTCGACGACCTCGAGCTTCATGCCGGCACGGTAGCGGCCGTCACGCCGTCGGGTGCCGAAGCCTGGAAGCGCTCGAGGCCGTTTTAGCGTCCGGCTGTGTCCGTCGACCTCCCGCGGAGCGACCGGCGCCCCGCCTTGCGCGCGCGGACGCCGGGAGTCGCACGGACGGCTGCGGCCCAGACGTAGAGGAGGAGGGCGACGCCGGCCCCAGCCAGTTTGAGGAGACGTCCCACGGCTACCATGATCGCATGCGTTCTCCCAAAGACGCCGACCGGCTCAAGAGCGAGATGGAGGAGCTCTTCGCCGACCTCTGCCAGGCGCGCCTCGGGCTCCAGCGAACGGGCTTCCGCCCGCGTGCGGACGTCTTCCGCACGGAAGAGCCGCCCGCGCTGAACGTCGTCGTGGAGCTGGCCGGCATCGACCCCGCCGAGGTCGACCTCGCCGTGGTGGACGACGTCCTCGTCGTCTCCGGCGCCCGCCCCCGCGGACAGCGCGAGTCCCGCCACTATCGGCACATCGAGATCGACCACGGAGCCTTCGAGCGCCGGATCCCCCTCGGCGAGAGCGTCGACGCCGGCGCGGCGGAGGCCGCCTACGAGCGGGGCCTGCTCACGATCGTCCTGCCGCTCGCCCGGCGCCCTGCCGGGCCCGTGCGCCTGCGCGTGACGAGAGGGGGCCAGGCGTGAACGCCGAGCTCCTGCCCATCCTCCCGCTGCGGGAGACGGTCGTCTTCCCCGACTCGATGACGCCTCTCGCCGTCGGCCAGGAGCGCTCGATCCGGCTCGTGGACGAGGCGGTCGCGGGCGACCGCACGATCGCACTTGTCACCTCGCGCCCGGCCGAGGAGGAGGCCCAGAGCGCCGAGGACCTCTACGACGTGGGCACCTCGGCGGTGATCCACAAGATGATCCGGGTTCCCGACGGAACGCTTCGCATCCTCGTCCAGGGGCAGAGCCGGATCCGCCTCACGAGCGTCGAGCAGACCGAGCCGTACCTCGCCGGGCGCTTCGAGGACCTCTCCGACGTCGTCGGGCGCGAGAAGGAGATCGAGGCCCTCGCACGCAACGTCGAGGCGCTCTTCGGCCGCATCATCTCCCTCGTCCCGTACCTGCCCGAGGAGCTCGAGCTCGCGGCGGCGAACGCCGAGGATCCGAGCTCGCTCGCCAACCTCATCGCCGCGACGCTGCGCTTGAAGACCGAGGAGAAGCAGGAGCTCCTCGCGGAGCCCGACGTCGAGGCGCGCCTGCGCCGGCTGACGGTCGTTCTCAACCGCGAGCTCGAGGTGTTCGAGCTCGGCACGAAGATCCAGTCGCAGGTCCAGTCCGAGATGGAGTCCTCGCAGCGCGAGTACTTCCTCCGTCAGCAGCTGAAGGCGATCCAGGAGGAGCTCGGCGAGGGCGACGAGCAACAGGCCGAGATGGCCGAGCTGCGGGCGCAGATCGAAGAGGCGCACCTGCCCGAGGAGGCCGACAAGCAGGCCCGGCGCGAGCTCGATCGGCTGGCAAAGCTCCCGCCGGCGGCGGCCGAGTACGGCGTCATCCGCACGTA
>JBOHAD010000027.1:0-29808 GCA_050697555.1 Gaiellaceae bacterium
GCGTCGCCCTCCTCCGGCTGGGGAAGCTCGGCGGCGGCGAGCGCCGCCCCGTGCATGATGTCGTGCTCGCTCGTCTCGAGGGCGTCGAGTCCGAAGCGCGCGAGCGTCTCGCGGACGACGACCGCCCCGGCGACGATCACCGGCGCTCGGTCCGGATGCATGCCGCGGAGCCTGCGCATCTCCCTCACCGGAAGGGAGGCGAGGCGGGCGGTCTCCGAGTCGATCCACTCCGCGGCCATGCGGTGGCCGTGGACGACCTCTGGATCCTCCTCGTCGAGGCCGAGGTCGAGTGTGGCGAGCGTCGTCACCGTGCCGGCGACCCCGATCGCGTACGTCGGCTGGATCCCTTCCGGAACGCGCTCGGCGAGCGTCGCCCGGACGAAGCCGGCGCAGGCCTCCAGCTCTTCCTCCGCCGGCGGGTCGGAGGCGAGGAAGCGCTCGGTCAGCCGCACGCAGCCGAGATCCAGGCTCTCGTGGAAGGAGACTCCGTCCGGGCCGCCGAGGATGAGCTCCGTCGAGCCGCCTCCGACGTCGACGACGAGCGTGCCCTCCGGGACGTGGCGCCCTGCCGAGACGCCGCGGAAGGTCGTCAGCGCCTCGTCGTGGCCGGAGAGGAGGCGAGTCGTGAACCCGTAGCTCCACTGGATCTCGCCCAGGAACGCCTCGCCGTTCTCGGCGTCCCGCACGGCGCTCGTGGCGAACGCGAGCGTCCTCTCGGCATCGTGGGCCTCGATCGCGCGGCGGTACTCGGCCAGGACGTTGCGCACGCGGGCGACGGCCGTGGGGAGGAGAAGCCGGCGCGCGTCGACGCCCTCTCCCAGCCGCGTGATCGCGAGTCGGCGGTCGAGCTCCCAGACCGCGCCGTCGTCGACGTCGGCGACGAGGAGGCGGGTGGAGTTCGTCCCGAGGTCGACGACGCCGACGCGGGTCACTTCCGCAGATAGGCCTCGCGCAGCCGTGCGATGCCGGTGCGTGCGTCGCCGAGCGCCCAGGAGAGGACGCCAAGCCGCTCGAGTGAGCCCTCGAACCGCTCGAGGTGGCGCTGGATGTCCTCGGCCCGCTCGTTGGCGTGCTCGAGACGCCGCTCGAGCTCCTCGCCGCGGTGCGAGAGATCATCCAGCCGCGCGACGATCGCCTCCCCGGCAGCCGCGAGCCGCTTGAACCGGCCGAACGCGAAGACGGCGAAGACGGCCGCCGCGAGCACCGTGAGAGCGAAGAGTCCGAGCGCGATCCACGTCCACCAGGGCACGGAAGGGATGCTATCCTTGGCCCTGCGACGCGGGGTGGAGCAGTCAGGTAGCTCGCCGGGCTCATAACCCGGAGGTCGCAGGTTCAAATCCTGCCCCCGCTACTACAAAGGCCCTGCTAAGCAGGGCCTTTTGTTTACTGGCTGGACGCGACGCGGCCGAATTTGTACCCCTTTTTGTACCCATCGCGAAAGTTAGACGCGGCGAAACCGTCTCGTTTCGCGCCGCCGTGTTGTCAGTGCGGGCGGCGGAGAAGCCTTGTCCAGGGTCAGTGTGGAGAGGATGTCGGCGCGCATAACCGGCCCGAAGCGGTCATTCGCCTCGACGTGACGCAGCTATTGGTTCTTGAGAGCCGCGCGGAAGCGATCGAAGCGAAGTCGCTGGTACAGGCGCAGCCGAGCACCCACAACATCCCAATCGAACTCAGGCCGTCCCTCGAGCATCGCGAGAGCGAACGACTCTGGATAGAAGGCCTCGAGGCCCTCGGTGATCTCCCTGTCAGTCGCCCGCGCGAGGCCGTTGCTCGTGAACACGGAGAACATCAGCACGTAGGTCTCGGTTGTGAGTTTTGATGACCATTCCTCGAGAATGTCTATGAGCGGCGCAGAGGACGCGCCGAACGCGGCGACGAACACGGAGCGCATCGCTGGCATCCAGGCAACCGCAGCCTCGACCCCGCGGCGCGCGAACTCGATCCGGTCTGGGCTCGCGGCTGAGACGGCGTCAATGAGTGCATCGATGTCCACGGGCCACTCGTCGGGCCTCAACGCGACGCCTGAAAGGTCACGTTCGGCGCCACCCCGTCCGCTGCGCAAGCCGACGACACGCTCAAGCTGGTGGGCGCCGTACTCCTCCTCATCGGGCGAAAGCGGCACCGAGAACATCTGCGCAATCGCGTAAGTCATGGCGATCTCACGCTCGTCGAGTCGGACGCGGACGCGATGCGGCAGCGGTGATCGACTGCGCATTCGCGCGGCTCTGGCGGCCTCGTCCCGCATCGCGTCCGGGTCGATCCGGAACCGAGTGGCGTGTGCTTGGACGATCTCGCGCCAACTGGAGAGGAAGTCGTGCGCGATCCCGACTGCGTCTTCCGCGGGAATCGTTCCGGTCTCGATGAAAACAGCGAAGCGGAGTAGCTGCGGATCGGTGCCGCTTCGCCGGAAACGACCGACGGTGTCGACCTGCCCGATCGCCACGTGGGGATAGCGCCAGTCGCGTCCGGCACGGACGGGCCGAAGGACAAGCCCCTTGTTGACCCAGCCGCGGATCGTCCGCCGCGTCGCCCGTTCCTCGCCGGCGTCGCGCGCGATCTGGGCGAGGTCGTCGATCGTCGGCCCGAGCTCGTTCGCGACGTCCGGGAGGGCTGGGATGACGTTCATGTCCGTGCTAACGCGCAAATTCAGCTCCGACCCTTCCGCCCGCCGAGAAGCGCTGGCACGGTGGACTTCCAGCCAGCACATCGGGTGCGGGCGCGAGGAAGGAAGGAGGCGGTCAATGGATCAGCTGAAATGGCTTGTCCAGTTGGCGGGTGCGTCGCTCGCGCTGTTCGCCCTGATCGACGAGGGCCGCAAGCGCGGGTGGATCTAGCCATCACTATGCGATCACGGGGCGGTGCAACGGGCGCCGCTCCGTGATCGCCGCCCTGACCTTCTCGCGGAAGTAGCCGGCGATGTCCGCCTCGCGGTCAAGCAGATGGACGATCTCTTCGAGCTCGCACAGCACCGACACTTTCTGCGCGAGCGCCTGCTTGCTCTGCGCGATTGCGGGGTCGGTGAATCGCGATTGCGAGATGAAGATGCCGCGGGCCTCGCTCCGCGAGAACAGCCGTACCAGGTGCGGCGAGATCTCCGATGTCCCGACCGGTTCCTCGAGCCATTTCATTTCGACCAGGTAGATCGCACCATCTAGCTCGATCGCGCCGTCGATCTGCTCGACGATTCCTTCGGACTCGTCGCCGACGACGTGGAACGCCTCGCAGATGCCGAGCCCATCGAACGCGAAGAGCCGGTTCAGGACGTTTTCGAGGCGCTTCGCTCGGATATACGGGTTTGGTTCGCCGAAGAGTACGAAGAGGTCGCGCTTTACCTGTTCACGGGCAGCGCGTTCGCGTTCGCGGCGCTCTGCGGCCTCCCGGCTAGCTCGGACACGCTCGTCGCGCTCGCGGTCGCGTTCCTGCTTCATCCGCGTGAACGAGTCGCGCTTGTTCACGACGTCGCGTATCTCTGCGACGACTCCCTTCGCGGGCAGGCGGTCATCCGGCCAGCACTGCTCGAAGCTCTCTGTACGCACGATCCGGTTCAGGATCTCTCGGCGCGGACCAATCATCCCGTCGCCGGCGCCGTTCAGCCGGGTGATCACCCGGCGGGCGATCTCGGCCTTGCTGATTGCGTTCTTGTCGAGCGCCACCTGCTTCTCGAGGTCGGCGAGCATCGTCTGCGGTACACCGGCGCCGCGGAAGAAGTCGAGTTCACCTTCCTTACCCTTGTTCAGCAGCGAGATCGCCTTCACCGTCAGCTCGACCAGCTCCGGCGGGTAGTGCCAGGCCTCAGTCGGAGCCGTCGTCGCCGCCATGAGGACATGTTAGGCGCGGGTCCCGACCGTCTCTGTACGCGGAGAGGCGAGGGCTGAGGCGAAGGTCGACGTAGGACGAGACCTAAAGCATCAGCGAGAGGCCGTCGGGCCCGACCTCCACCGTCAGCGTGACGCCAACGAGGAGCATAGTGCGGTGACCGAAGGGAGCCAGCGTGGCTGATCATCCGCTTCGCAAGGACAGAATCCAGCTCGAAGAGCGGCGCATCATCAAGGCGTTCGCGCTCCAGAAGACGACCGCGATCACGATGCCGTCCGGGACCCAAGAGGAGATGGCTCTGCTGAGTCTTCTCTCGTGGGGTGGAGAGAGCGTCGACTGTGCCATCCGCTACCCGGTCCTGAAGGACCTGCGTTCGGCGATCGATGACCTTCTTACGAAGGTGGAAGTGATCTAGCGCCTCAGCGGCGGGCGCGGCCGATCGCTAGCCGGTGACATGACGTTCGAGAAGCGGATCAAGTCCGCCTCTCGAGACATAGTCGGCGAACGCCACTCCCAGGCGCGCGCATGCCTCAATCGTTGGTTCGGCGAGGGCGATGACAGCGTCCGCTGCGGCGGCTGGGACAGGCATCGCCTTGACATAGTCAGACGCCGCCTCCAAGGACGCGATCGTGACCTCGTAGGACGTCGGTGGTCCGAGCTCGCCGAAGGTGGAGTCGAGGTGGAGCCCGTCACCCTCTGTCTTGAGGTGGAAAGTGCGGAGCTCGTGCCATGAGCCATGAACGTAAGAGCTGTGGGTCGCGAAGAGAACGAGGTACAAGCGCTCGAGGTTCAGGTCTGCGAGCCGCTGCCGGAAGCTGCCGCGCCCCCAGCTTCCGGACGCCTTTGGGACATCTGCCCACGTAAGGCTCGCAGCCGAAAGCTCGTTCTCGATGTGTCGCCTCATGCGAGACGCAATCCTGTCGAGCTTTGAGTCGCCTGTCGGCTCCGTCGTCTCGAGCCACTTTCGCCAGGTGACAAATGAGTCGGCGCGAAAGCGCTTGTACTCCTCAGGGTCGTTCCGATGAAGCAGCCAACGGAGATTCACGGCGGTCTCGACGACGCAGCGGGCAACAATCTGATGAACCTCAGACTCGTCTGACTGGCTTGCATCGAACAGCCCGCGGAGCAGCTTCGTCATCCTCACGAAGAGCCCGCCAATGACCGCTTCGTCCAGCGACAGAGCGCGGCGGTTGCCATCGTCTCCGAGGCCTGTGCTGTCCACGACGTACTCGCCAATCTGACCGGCCCGGGCGATCAGCTCCCAGCCGAGACGGTCAAACGGGTGTCGGTCCGTCGTGGACTCGATGACTTCCCAATCGATCGAGATTGGCGGGAGAGAAGGAGCCGCCATGTCGGCAAGTGTGCGCGATCTGTCGGTGGCGGCGTCAAGGTGCGGACTCATCAGCGTGCCGGCCAAACATCCGCGCTTCGCTCTTCTCGGCCGCGCCAGGAAAGAGCACCTGCGCCGCGTGCATGTACCGCTCGGTGATCGAGCCCTGAGAGTGGCCGGCTCGCGCCTGGACGTAGATCTGCGGGTTCCCGGCTGCGGCCGCGTGCGTGAGCGACGTGTGCCGGAGGTCGTGGAACGGCCGGAAGGGCTTCTCGATCCCCGCCCCCTTGAGCGCGGGCTTGAGGTAGCGCTTCGCCAGCTTGCCGGTCTCGAGCGGCGTTCCCTTCGTCGGGTGACCGAAGACGAGGTCCTCGTCCGCACGGTAGGCGGTGCGCTGCCACTGCTCCTCGACGACGTTGAGTGTGCGCGGGCCGAGTTCGACGACGCGCCTCGACGCCCGGCTCTTCGGCGTCGTGAAGCGGCCGCGCACGAACGTCTCCCGCACTTCGATCTTCGCCTCGAGGAGGTTGACGGCGCCCCAGCGGAGCCCGATCAGTTCGCCGCGGCGGAGCGCTGTGCCGAGCGCCGTCAGCACGATCGCCTTCGCGAGCGACCACCACGCGCGCTCGGCCTTTGCTGCCTCCCCGATCAGCTCGTCGTACGCGTTTGCGAGCCTCGCAATCTCCGTCTCGGTAAGCACGCTCATCTCTGGCTGGACGAGGCTCGGCCGGTCGATGCTCGACACCGGATTGCTCCGCATGAGGCGCCAGACCACCGCGCGGCGCAGCATCACGTTCAGGAGCAGGAGGTGGTTCTGGATCGTCTTCGCGGAGAGCCCGCTCTGCGCCTTGAGCGCGACGTAGGCGTCGATCAGGTCCGGCCGGGCCTCGAGCTCGCTGAGGGCGAGGTCGCCGAAGAAGGGGAGGAGGTGGCCGTCGAGGATGTAGCGGTAGTTCTCCGTGGTCGACTGCTTGAGGTTCCGTCCGGGCAGGTAGTCGCGGACGAAGCGGTCCGCGAAGTCGGCGAACGTCGTGCGGTCGGGTTTCCGGAATCCCTCCTGCACCGCCGCGAGACGCTTGCCGAGTTCTCGCTGCGCTCTGCGCTCGGTCCACTGCGGCTCGGGGCCGAGCGTCTCCTGAACCTGCCGGCCGGCGGCGTCGCGGTACTTGATGCGCCAGACCGCGCTTCGCTTGCCTTCGTAACGGACGACGCTGGCTCCTCGCGGCATCGGCTTGCTCCTCAGGTCGAGATCCGTGGATGGTGTCGACGAAAGGCGTCCGACTCCTGCTCGGCAACCCAGGTTACGACGGTCTCGTGCCGGTAGCGAACGTAGTGTCCGAGCTGCACGTGGGGGATGCGGCCGCTGCGCGTGTGTTCGCGTACCCAGCTCACCGGGACGCTCAGCAGCTCGGCGACGTCGGCGGCGGTGAGCAGGCGGTCGCTCGCCATGACTGAGGCATATTAGCATACATAGCGGATAGAGCGTCTGACCCGGTAGAGTTCCGGTGTGCGTGCGGACACCGTGAGGAGCGCAGCGTTGCTCAGGGAGGCGCGGCTCCGAGCTGGCTTGAGTCAGCAGGAGCTGGCGGCGCAGAGTCGGAAGGACCGCACGGTGATCGCGCGCTACGAGCAGGGGGTGGTGGCGCCAAGCCTCGACACGCTCGTCGAGTTGCTGCGCGCTTGCGGGTTCGACATCCCCCTCGAGCTGATCCCTTACGACCCGGGGCTCGACGAGCAGATTGTCGAGATTCAGATGCTCTCGCCGGAGCGGCGGCTCGACCGTCTGATGGAGCGTCGCCGGGAGGAGGCCTGAGCCGTGGGCGACGAAGAGGCGTTTGACCCGCGCGGGCTGCTTGCGGCACTCGATCGGAACTACGTCGCCTACGTGCTGATCGGCGGGCTCGCGCGCGTGATCCGCGGGACCGACGAGATCACGAACGGTGTCGATGTCTGTCCGTCCTCGCGATCGGACAGCGTGGAACGGCTGGGGAAGGCGCTCGAGGAACTGGAGGGGCGACGGGCCGATAGGCGGCGTCTCTCGGTCGACGAGGAGGCGTTGGCGAGCGAGCGCATCACTCGCCTCCGCACACGGTTCGGCGATTTGAACCTCGTCGCGGAGCCGGCGGGTACGAGGCGAGGGTTCGACGATCTCCGCCGCGGGGCGACGCGGGAGCACATCGGTCAGGGGTTGCGGCCGCGAGTCGCCTCGGTCGCGGATCTGGCGCGAATGTCGGCCGCGCGCGCCCACGAGCTCGGTGAAGAGCCGGGGCGGGAGGCGGAACGGTTGCGGGTGCTCGAGGTCGAGCGCTCGCGCGAGCTGCGGCGGATCATGGAGGCTGAGGTTGGTCTGCAGCGGACGCTCGGGATCTCGCGCGACATCGGCATCGACATGTGAGTCACAGCTCGAGGCCGCGTCCGAGGCTGCGCTCGGGCGTGCGCTCGATCCCGCGTTCGCGGGTGAGGCCACGCTCGCGCCGCGGTTGGCTACGGGCGAGTTCGAGCGCGCGCTCGCGCGTCGCACGGAGCTTGACGTCGAGCTGGTCAAGTTCGCGGTCGAGGCGTACACGGGTCTGTTCGTGCTCGCTGATCTGCTCCCGGAGGATGCGGCCATGGCGAGCGCGACCGAGCACGCCGAGACTGGCGAGCTCGCGCCTCGCCTGGTGCATCTGCCGCGTCTCATCCGTCCGCTCCTTCTCGACGGTTCGTCGGCGGTCCCTGAGCTGGCGGCTCTCCCGCGCAAGTCGATCGCGATCAGACACTGGCGGCTGGCTTGTTCCGCCGTCGAGGGCGAGGCCCTCGGCGGCGGGTCTGGAGAGCGCGTGAGCGAGCCGGTCGACGGGGCCGGCGGGTTCGGGCCTGTGCGGCGGCGCGTCCGGTTCGAGTTCGCTCTCGATCGTGTAGAGACGGGTTGATCCGCGCGCGCGGCTGAGTGCGACGTAGCCCCATTCCTTGAGCGCGCGCTGGTCGTCGGCAAGCACGAATGCCCGCTCGACCGTGAGCCCCTGCATCTTGTGGCCGGTGAGCGCATAGGCGTGGCTGACGTTTCCGGCCTCCAGATACCGGTCGGGAAGCGCGAGTCGCCTGCCCTCGTCGAGGTGGACGACGAGCGCGCGCCGCTCTGGGTCGACGTCGACCACAGTGCCACGGCTGCCGTTGGCGACGGTCAGGCTTCGGTCGTTGCGCGTGCACAGGATCCGATCGCCGACGGCGAGCTCGAGCCCGTTGTCGAGATGGAAGCGCTGCTGGCCGAGCTTGCCTTCGCGATCGAGGAGGGTGCGGGCGACGGCGTTCAGTTCGGCGACATCGGCTCGGCGGTAGGCGACTATGGCGCTTCCGCCGAGGTCGTCGCGGGCGGCGCCCCACCAGTCGGCGACGAGGTGCGCCTTCGCCTCCGCGCGGTTGCCGGCAACCGCGAGTCGTCCGTGTTCGGCTGCGTGGGCGAGGTAGTCGTGGCTTCGGCCCTCCCGTAGGAGTGAGAGCGCGCGTCGTTCGAGCTCGTCGCGCTGGCGGCGGTTGTCGTGCAGCTCGACCGCTCCGTTCCGGTCGACGAGCGCTGCGAATACGCCGCCCGCGCCGACGGCGCCGAGTTGGGCGGGGTCGCCGACGAGCACCGCTTTCCCCTGCGCGCGCTCGACCTGGGTGAGAACCGAGGTCAGCGTGCGCGTGTCGGCCATCCCCGCCTCGTCGACGATCAGCAGGCAACGGCGCGGGAGCCCGCCGCGCTGACGTGCTTCTGCGAGGAGTCGGTGGAGCGTGCCGCTGGGAACGCCGGCCTCGGCGGCGAGATTGGCGGCTGCGACTCCAGACGGTGCGGCGCCGAGCGTGACGTATCCATTGCGCTCGAAGGCGTCTGCAACCGCGGCGAGCGCGGTCGTCTTGCCTGTGCCGGCTTGGCCGACGACGCAGACGACCCGGTCCGGGCTTGATGCGACTACGCGCAGCATCATCGCCTGCTCGCATTCGAGCCCGCGCTCGCGCCTGACCTGGTCGGTGATCGCAGCCGAGACGACCGGACCGGCGATGTCTCGTCGCGCAGCGAGTCCCAGTGCCACTCGCTCGTGCCGGAGCAGTTCGGCCGTCGAGAACGCGGCAGGTCTGCCCACAGCCGAGCGGGCGACCGTTGCGATGTCTTCCCTCGCGATGAAGCTGCTGACTTCGCCGAGGATGTGCTCCGCCGACGCTCCCTGTACGTGCGCCTGCGACCACGCCATCACGGCATCGGTTCCGGTGAACGTTGAACGCCTCGCGGTCAGACCTTCGGGGCCGGCGAGCTGCGCGCCGACCTCCTCCGTGTCTGGCTCTCGCTCGACCGCGCGGCCCAGCAGTCGCTCGAGCTGGCGGCGGGCGAGTCCGTGTTCGGCCGCTCGTGCCAGCCATTCGAGCCTCATCCGGGGAAGGTCGATCGGCTCCTTGCGGTCTCGTGTCTCGATCGCGGCGACCTTTGCCGCGTAGAAGCCCGAGCCGCCGCGGCGCTCGAGGTAGTCGAGCACCTGCGCCCGCCGCTGCGAGAACGCTCGCAGCACAGCGTCTGGAACGCCTGCGATCTCGGCCATCCCGTTCTCTGGCTCGCGCCATTCGACGCCGAGCGAACTGGTCAGCTCGAACCGCAGCTGCGCCTGGTAGAGATAGCCGGCCGCGAGCCGGTAGTGCTTCAGGATCGGCTCGCCGGCGAGCGCGCGCCACTCGCCGTCGGGGCTTCGCGCCATGTTGGCGACGATCACGTGCGTATGCAGGTGCGGGTCCTGCGCACGGGAGGTGCGGTGCTGGTAGGCGGCGGCGACGAAGCCGGAGCCGCGCTCGCGCACGACACCGTTCTTGCCCTTGCGGGTCACGCAGGCGCGCTGCTCGAGATAGGCAACGGCGATCTGCCATGCGGCGAGGTGCGCCTGGTTGACGGCGTGGCGGACGTCGTCGCTGCCGAGCGCGTGCAGCAGGCTGACGCTCTTCGGCGGCGAGAAGACGAGGTCATAGCCCGCTACTGGCGAGAGCGTCTTCTGCTCGACCGTACGCGCGCCCGTGGCCGAGTCGATCCGCTCGACCGTGATCTGCTTCTTCGGCGGATGCGAGCGGAGCACGCCGGACGTCAGCGGGTGATGTCCGCTGATCAGCCGGCCGAGCTCGCCCTCGCCCACGACGCCGTCGAGCTCGAGCTCAGCAGCGCCACGGCCGACCCAGACACCCGGCGACTCTCCGCGACCGGCGTAGTAGTCGTCGATCCCGGCTGCGACAGAGCGCTCGTAGTACGCCTCCTGCCCTGGCGACAGCTTCGAGATCGAGAGCATGAGACACTATAGCATCAAGGATGCATATGTGTCTCGCCTATTGGGACGGCTCGTTTCGGCGGCTGGTCCGAGGAACCGTCGAAGTGAGGTGGTTCAGGGACGAACAGCATGATCGCCTGGCCGGATTCGACAAGCACCATCTTCAACTGGAACGCGTTAGCGGTCGACGAACCTCAGTGAACCTCAGTCGAGTCCCAGCTTGTTCCACTGACGGCCGGAGAGCTTCGCCTTGATCATCGCGATGACGCCCTCTGCTTTCTGTGCGCGGGCTTCGGCCGCTTCGACGTCCCCGACGCGGCGTTCGATCTCGGCGAGTCGCTCGGCGACCGTCTGGGTCAGCTGCCCGACCGTGTCCTTCAGCTCGCGTAGCTCGGTTCCGTCAAGAAAGCGAGCCCCAGCCTCGAGCACCTCGCGGGTCTGCCGCTGCGCCTGCTCGAGCTCGCCGATCAGCGCAGAGGCGCCCTGGGCGAACTCGCGTACAGCCTCCGACGCCTGCCGCAGCGAGGCAGCCGACGCGGTCGCGTTCTCTTCTGCGGTGGCGAGATGCTCGAGCCTCTCGCGGGCGGCGCCGAGAGTACGCTCGGAGTCGGCGAACCGCCGGCTTACGTCGTCGAGGCTGAGCGCCCCGGTTGGCTGCTCGTTCACTGGAGGTCTCCTTCGTAGTTGCGGGTGACTTGGTCAAGAACGCGATTGGCGTCTTCTAGCATCGTTGCGAGCGCGAGAACGCGCACCCCGACATCTCCGCCAGCTGTAGTCAGCGCCTCCAAATGCCACTTCCGCACATCGCCAGTGGCAAATCCGGCCCGCTCGATCACCGCCATCGCGGCGGCGAGCGCGCCGTCGCGGCGCTTCGCGCAGAAGGTGAGCAGCCAGGTCCCGAGCTGGGTTTGCGCAGCCGGCGAGACGCCGTAGCGCTCGACCGCCGATCGCAGTGACGCCTCGACGTTCGAGCTGAACTCGCGCAGATCGCCACGGTCATCCAAGGCTTCGCTCAGGCCGCGGGCGAGCAGCAGGCCGGGGTGGTCGGGGTAGGAGGAGAGCAGGCGGGCGCTGTCGCCGCGCATCTCGCGGGCGTCGTCGACCGCCTCGATCTGGATCAGCTCGTCGATCCAGTCGGTGTACGAGAAGCTGGGTTGGTCGACGAGGCGCTCGAGCGTGGGAGCGATCGCCCCCTGCGAGAGGTAGTCGAGGATCCGCTGCCGGAAAACGCCGTTGCCGTCGCCGTTTGCCTCGCGCGCGGCGAGCCACATCTCGCGCAGCGAGCGCCGGCGCGACCGCTCGACAGTGTCGTAGACGAATTCGATCAGACTCCGCGCGCACTCCAGTACCACCTCGTCGAGCGGCTTCTCGGTGACTCCGACCGCTCGTGCCCGGATCGCTTCGACGCGGCCGGGCTGGTTCCGGCGCACGTACCCGATCAGGCGCTCGACCACGCCGGCCGAGTCGATCTCGGCTAGTTCGACCGGGAAGATCCGCGCGCCCCACTCGACCAGGTAGTCGCGAACGACGCCGAGCACGACGAGCCGGTGTAGCGCACGCTCCTGGCTCTCCCGTGTCAGCACCGGTTCCGGCTGGCCGCGTCGCGTCTCGCTCGCGTTCGGCGCCATAGGCATGTCCACAGAGCCCCGGCGGCCGAGCCGGTCGAGCTGTTGGATCGTTGCATCGAGCGCCTCGAGCTCACGGGCGATGCCGCGGAAGGAGCGCAGGTGGAAGAAGAGTTGGCGCGTGATGTCGTCGCCGTCTTTGCGGTTGACATCCGCATAGGCGGAGCGGGCCTGCTCGAGATCGACGTCTTCGCTCAGCAGACGCCTCGCCCGCGCCTCGTCGTACTCGACGAGCACGAGGCCGCACTCGGCGCGCTGGCGGTCGCGGCCGGCGCGTCCCACCTCCTGGTAATAGCCCTCGATCGAGCCCGGGATGCCGTAGTGGAGGACGTAGCGGATGTTGCCCTTGTCGATGCCCATCCCGAACGCCTTCGTCGAGACGAGCAGCGGCGAGGCGTTGCTCTTGAACGCGCTCGCGTGACTTCGCTTCACTTCCTCCCAGTCGTCTTCAAAGCCTCGCGGCGCCGAACCGGAATACATCGCCGGCTCCGTACCAACCACCGGAGCAAGGTGGCGGCGGACGTGAACGATGCCGTATTCACCGTTCACCCAGGGACAGAAGACGACGCCCGAGTAGGTCCGCTCCTCGCGTGGGCGGAAGAAGTCGCCGGCGGGCACATTGAACTTCGCCGGCAGCGACCGAAGGAAGCCGGTCAGCGCCGCGTCGGCCTCGCTCGGCTCGGCCCGGATGATGTTGAAGCGGAGCTCGGCGCGGTCGAAGCTGCGCGGCCGCACAACCGATCGCTCCGAGTCGCGCTCGATCTCGAGCTCGATCAGCACGTCGCGCAGCACTGCGCGCGAGGCCGTTCCGGTAAGCGCGAGAATCGGCGGCGGCATCCCGGCCGCGTCTCGGCAGACGTCGCGAAGCGTGCGGCCGAGGTTGAGGTAGGAAGTGCGGAAGTCGTGGCCCCACTCAGAGACGCAGTGAGCCTCGTCGACGACAGCAAGATTGACGAGGCTCGTGTGCGAGAGCGCGCGCAGCGCCGACCGGAACGCCTTCTGCTGCATCCGCTCTGGCGCGACGAACACAAACAGGGCGTGGCCGGATGCGACCTGCTCGAGCAGCGCCTCCCGCTGACCCTGCTGAGTCGTGAACGATGAGATCGCGGCCACCCGGTCGATGCCGTGCGATCTCAGCCCTTCGACCTGGTCCTCCATCAGCGCCACGAGCGGATCGACGATGAGCGTGCGGCCCGGCAAGACGAGGCCGGCCAGCTGGTAGATCAGGCTCTTGCCGGCACCGGTCGGAAGCAGCACCGCGCAGTCGCGCCCCTCGATCACCTCGAACAGCGCGTCCAGCTGCCCTTCGCGGAAGTCCTCCTTGGCGAAGATCGCCTGCAGCATCACGCGCAGCGCCCACTCGATCTCCTCGCCCTCGGTTTGGACTGCGATGCGCCCCGCACCCTCGTAGACCGGATCGGCGACCGCGACAGGTAGATGTGCATCGCGCACGACGACCTCCGGGCCGCTCGACTCGGCACGCAGATCTTCGAGCGGTGAAGCACCGACTTCGAGGCGGATTAACACGTCGAGCTCGCCCACCTCGCCCGACACGCCCGAGACCGAGTAACCCTCGTCGTTGCGCTCGTACTGCTGCCAGCCGGTGGCGTTACCGACCAGGATCTCGTTCGGCAGCACGCCGCCTCCCCAGAGCACGTCGGCCGCTGCGAACAGGTCGAGGTAGGCCGGAAGCAGCTCGAGCGCGATCTCGAGCGTGTCGCGCACCTCGATGACCCAGCGCTCGCGGCCGAGGTAGCCAGCGGCGAGCGCTTCGAGGAGTGCCAGTACCAGCCGGTGCGTTTGCGCCGGAGCGACCGCGAGGAGGCGATGCGCGGTTCCTCCCTGGTGCGGCGGCGCCTCCCAGCGTGCGACCAACTCGTCAAGCCCGAAACCGACACCTGCGCGCACTTCGTCGGCGCCAATCCGCACGACGTCGTAGCCTGCTGCGGTGAGCAGCTCGTCGCGGCCGTCGTCGACAAGCTCGGCCTCATCGTGCTGTCTGCCGTCGATCTCGACCACGAACGGCTTCTGCCACGGCGGCGCGACGAGAAAGTCGACGCGCCGCTGGCCAGCTGCCGGCAACCCTGCCGCCGCCACGAGAGCATCGAGCGGCGCCTGCGGAGTGAACCACCGGGCTGCGGCGCTTCCGAGCGCGCGCGGCACCCAATCAACGAGGAAGGTGCGCTCCTCATCGGAGCCGAACGCGATCGAGGGATCCAACGTGACCTCGCGGGTCGACCAGGCGGCGTTGCGGAGCTCGATGCGGTCGAGTCGCCGGCGCAGCCGAACGCTCAGATCGCCCGGCATCGACGACGCCTCGACCTCCGCGCTCAGACCGACGGATTCGAGCAGACGCCGCTCCGCCTGCGGGTGAAGCGGCGGGGCCGACCCACGCTGCAGCAGCTTGCGGAGCAGCCCGACGAGGCGCTCGACATCGGCGCCGACATCGGGAAGCGCGTCGCTGCGCGCGATCCAGCACTGCGACATCGCAGCGGCGGCCAGCTCGCCGGAAGCGCCGAGCGCACGTAGCGAGCCGCCGGCCGTCGTGTAGCGGCACGTCCAGCCAGCCCGGTCGGTCGCGGCGTCCGCCCACAGAACCCGGCGCGTCACGAGCGCCGCGTCAGCGCCGTCGGATGCCGATGCCCTTGTCGCTGGCGCCGCTCCGTCCGCTCCGTCGCCGATGTTGACCATCCCCTTGCAGTCCGGGAAGCGCGGGCACGACCAGAATTGGCTTCCGCGGTAGCGGCCGCGGTGGGCGGTCTTCAGCACCATCGTCTCGCCGCATCCCTGCTCGGGACAGCTTGGGGCCGGGCCGAGATCGATCTCAGTTACCGGCGCGGCCGCGCCGTCGCCGCTCTCGTAGCTAAACGCCTCCTTACAGACCGGATAGACGCTGCAGCCCCAGAAGAGTCCACCCCTGTTCGCGCCGCGGCGCGCGGTCCGCAGCTGCATCGGCCCATGACCCTTGGGGCAGAGAGGTGCTTCTTGCTCGGATGCGGTTGTTTCGCCGCTGAAGTCCGGGCTGCTCACGGTCGTCCCAGCCTAGTCCGGAACGGACGCGTCGACTAGGGCGGCGCATCTCGAACGGGTCGCAGCCCGTAAGGGCCTTGTCCGGAACGGCCGAATACGCTAAGGCTGTCAACAAGGGTCGAAAAGAGGGGCATGGAGCAGCAGATTCGTAACCACGCTGGATTCATCTGGTCGGTCGCCGACAAGCTGCGCGGCGTCTATAAGCAGTCCGAGTACGGACGCGTGATCCTGCCACTCGTCGTGCTGCGCCGCCTCGACTGCGTGCTCGAGCCGACGAAGGCGGACGTGCTCGCTCGGGCAGCGAAGCTGAAGGGCAGGGTCGAGAACGTCGCGCCGGTGCTCGAGTCGGTCGCGGGCGAGCAGTTCTACAACACGAGCCCGCTCGACTTCCGCCGCCTGCTCGACGACCCGGCCAACGTCGCCGGCAACCTGCGCTCCTACATCGCCGGCTTCTCGCCTGCGGCGCGCGACGTGATCGAGAAGTTCGGTTTCGACGCGCAGATCACGCGGCTCGAGCGCTCGAACCTGCTCTACCTCGTTGTCTCCCAGTTCGCGGAGATCGACCTCCACCCGAACGCCGTCTCGAACCTGGAGATGGGCTACCTGTACGAGGAGCTCGTCCGCAAGTTCTCGGAGCTCTCGAACGAGACCGCCGGCGAGCACTTCACGCCGCGCGAGGTGATCCGGCTAATGGTCGACCTGCTCTTCGTCGAGGACGACGACCTGCTCCGCAAGCCCGGGATCGTCAAGACGCTCTACGACCCGGCGTGCGGCACCGGCGGGATGCTCTCGATCGCGGAGGACTACCTGCGTGAGCTGAACCCGGACGCACGTCTCGAGGTGTTCGGCCAGGAGCTGAACGAGGAGACGTACGCGGTGTGCCGCTCGGACATGATGCTCAAGGGCCAGGACGCGTCGCACATCGTGCAGGGGAACTCGTTCGACGCGGACGGGCACGCGGGCCGTACGTTCGACTACATGCTCGCGAACCCGCCGTTCGGCGTGGAGTGGAAGTCGGTCGAGCTCGCCGTGAAGGATGAGCGTGAGAAGCTCGGATTCAACGGCCGCTTCGGCGGAGGGCTCCCGGCGATCAACGACGGAAGCTTCCTCTTCCTCCAGCACATGATCTCGAAGATGCGCCCGGCGGAGCAGGGCGGCTCCCGCCTCGCAATCGTCTTCAACGGCTCGCCGCTCTTCACCGGCGGCGCGGGTTCCGGCCCCTCGGAGATCCGCCGCTGGATCATCGAGAACGACTGGCTCGAGGGCGTCGTCGCGCTTCCCGACCAGCTCTTCTACAACACCGGCATCTCGACCTACTTCTGGGTCGTCACGAACCGGAAGCGACCCGAGCGGCGCGGGAAGGTACAGCTCGTGGACGCGCGCGAGCTGTGGGTGAAGATGCGCAAGAGTCTTGGCGAGAAGCGCAAGGCCATCTCGCCCGAGCAGATCGATGAGATCACCCGCCTCTACGGCGCGTTCGAGGAGAACGAGCGGGTGAAGATCTTCCGCAACGAGGAGTTCGCCTACCAGCGGATCGCCGTCGAGCGGCCGCTTCGCCTGCGCTACACGGGAGAGGGCGCCCGCGAGCGGCTGGAGGCGTCGAAGGCGTTCGCGAAGCTCGGCGCGGAGCAGCAGGAGGCACTGCTCGGGTCCGTGGGAGCGCTCGCCGAGCTCGCGACGACCGATCGCGCGGAGGCGCTCGCCGCCGCCTCTGCCGTGAATGGGAAGCTCTCGAAGCCCGAGGAGAAGGCGCTGCTAGAGGCCCTCGCCGTCCGCGACCCGGAGGCCCCGGCGCTCGACGAGCCCGACCCGGAGCTCCGCGACCAGGAAAACGTGCCGCTACCGGTGGAATCGGTGACATTCGAGTCCGACCCCTCGGCGCGTCTCGCGAGCGAGCCTTACCGGCGCGCAGTCGAGGAGTACATCGCCGCCGAGGTGCTGCCGTATGTCCCGGACGCGTGGATCGATCACTCTAAGACGAAGATCGGCTACGAGATTCTGCTCACGCGCCACTTCTACGAGTACGTCCCGCCGCGCCCGCTCAAGGAGATCGACGCCGAAATCCGCGCGCTCGAGGACGAGATCCAGGAGCTGCTCGGCGAGGTCACCACTTGATGGTCTTTCCGGCCCGCTGGCGAATGGTCAGGGCCAAGTACCTGTACCGGGTCATCGACGAGCGGGTCGGGTCGGACAGCCTCCCGCTGCTCGCCGTCTCGATCCACCACGGCGTCGTGCCACGCGAGACGCTGACCGAAGACGAGCCGCGTGCGGACGATCTCAGCAAGTACAAGCGCTGCTCGGCCGGCGACGTCGTGCTCAACCGGATGCGCGCCTTTCAGGGCGGGATTGGAGTGGCGCCGGGCGTCGGAATCGTCAGTCCAGACTATGTAGTGCTAAGGATGGTGAGCGGCGTCGACGTCCGCTTCTTTCATCACCTGTTCCGCTCCTCGTGGTTCATCGGTGAGATGACGGCGCGGCTTCGCGGGATCGGCAGTTCTGATCAGGGGAACGTGCGGACGCCGAGGATCAACGTCGAAGACTTCGGCGAAATCACGCTGGCACTCCCGTCGCTCGACGAGCAGCGCGTGATCGCCGACTTCCTCGACGCCGAGACGGCGCGGATCGACGGGCTCGTCGAGAAGAAGCGGCGGATGATCGCGATTTTGGAGGAACGCCGCGTCGCGATCACCGTCGGCGCGGTCCGGAACCCAGAGTGGCCGCGCGTGAAGCTCACGCTGCTCGCGCGTCTCGGGAGCGGGCACACGCCGAGTCGAGACCGTCCCGAGTGGTGGGAGAACCTGACCATTCCGTGGATCACGACTGGCGACGTCGCCCTGATGCGCGGCGACCGGATCGAGTTCATCGAAGACGCGAAGTACTCGATCAGCGAGCTTGGTCTTGCCAACTCAGCGGCTGAGCTTCATCCGGCGGGAACGGTCGTCCTCTCGCGCACGGCTTCAGTCGGCTTCTCGGCGATCATGGCGCGCCCGATGGCGACGAGTCAGGACTTCGCTACGTGGACGTGCGGGCCGCGGCTGCGGCCGCGCTTTCTTCTCCTCTGCCTTCGTTCGATGCGCGCCGAGTTGCTCGGGCGCTTGGCGATGGGATCGACGCACAAGACGATCTACATGCCGGAGATCGAGGCAATTCGCGTGCCGCTTCCGACGCTCGAGGAGCAGGAGCGTGTCGTGGCTGAGGTATGGGAGCGTCTCCATCCGATCGACTCGGCCGTCGCAGCAATCGAGCGACAGATCGACTTGCTGCGGGAGCACCGACAGGCGCTCATCACGGCGGCCGTTGCGGGCCAACTCGTCGTGGAGGCCGCCGCATGACGCTCGGCGCGACGGAGCGGAAGTTCGAAGGTGCCATCGAGGCGTGGCTCCTCGAGCAGGGCGGCTACACGAAGGGCGATCCGCGGGCGTTCGACCGGGCCCTCGGCCTCGATCCCGGGGAGGTGCTCGCATTCGTTCTGGCGACGCAGCCGGATGAGTGGCGCGAGCTCGCCGGTCGCCACGGCGGCGACGGCGCGGCGCGAGCTAACTTCCTCAGGCGGCTCGCTAGCGAGCTCGACGAGCGCGGCACCGTCGACGTGCTGCGGCGCGGCGTCAAGGACCTCGGCGTCGAGATCCGCCTCGCGTACTTCAAGCCGGCGCACGGTCTGACGCCGGAGCTCGTTGCGCGCTACGACGCGAACCGGCTGGTGCTCGTGCGGCAGCTCGCCTACGGAGCGGACGAGACGAAGGCAATCGACCTCGCGCTGTTCGTGAACGGCATCCCGGTCGCGACCGCCGAGCTCAAGAACCCGATCACGGGCCAGAACGTCGAGCACGCGATCGCCCAGTACCGGCGCGACCGCGACCCCGCCAACGTGACGCTCGTGCGCCGCGCGGTCGTGCACTTCGCTGTCGACCCGGACCTCGTCGCGATGGCGACGAGGCTCGCGGGCGAGGCAACGCAGTTTTTGCCGTTCAACCGCGGCTCGGAGGAGGGAGGCGCAGGCAACCCGTTCAAGCCCGACGGCCATCGCACGGCCTACTTGTGGGAGCTGGTCTGGGAGCGCGAGGCGTGGCTCGACTTGCTCGCGCGGTTCGTCCACGTCGTTCGGCCGGAGAAGGGCTCGCCGGCCGAGAAGCGGGCGAAGACGCGGATCGTCTTTCCCCGCTACCACCAGTGGGACGCTGTGCGCAAGCTCGAGGCGCACGCGCGCGAGCACGGAGCGGGGCCGAGCTACCTGGTCGAGCACTCGGCGGGCTCGGGCAAGTCGAACTCGATCGCCTGGCTCGCGCACCGGCTCTCGAGCCTCCACGACGCGGCCGAGCGCAAGGTCTTCGACAAGGTCGTCGTCATCACCGACCGGCTCGTGCTCGACCGGCAGCTGCAGGAGACCGTCCACCAGCTCGAGCACGTGCACGGGGTCGTCGTCCGGATCGACCGGGACTCTCAACAGCTTGCGGAAGCCCTGGCGGGCGAGCAGGCGCGGATCATCGTCACGACGCTGCAGAAGTTTCCGTACGTGCTGGACAAGATCGAGGCGCTGCCGGCGCGACGCTATGCGGTGATCGTCGACGAGGCGCATTCCTCGCAGACGGGCGAGGCGGCCGCGGACCTGCGGCGGGCGCTCTCGCTGGAGGCGGCCGAGGCCGAGGAGCAAGCGGAGGAGGCGGAGCGCGGCGACGGCCAGGACCTGCTCGCGCGGTCGCTCGCCGGCCGGGGCCGGCCCGGCAACCTCTCCTTCTTTGCGTTCACGGCGACGCCGAAGGCGAAGACGCTCGAGCTGTTCGGGACGGGGGTGGAGACGGCGGAGGGTTTGCGTTACCGGCCCTTCCACCTCTACTCGATGCGGCAGGCGATCGAGGAGGGCTTCATCCTCGACGTGCTCGCAAACTACACGACTTACAAGACGTATTTCCGGATCGAGAAGGCGGTTACCGACGATCCCGAGTACGACCAGGCGCGGGCGCGGCGGGCGATCGCCCGGTTCGTGACGCTGCATGCGCACAACCTCGCGCAGCGGGCGGAGATCGTCGTCGAGCATTTCCGCACGCACACCGCCAAGAAGATCGGCGGCAGGGCGAAGGCGATGGTCGTCACCAGCTCCCGGCTGCACGCGGTGCGCTACAAGCTCGCGCTCGATCGCTACATCGCCGAAAAGGGGTATCCCGACGTCCGGACGCTCGTGGCGTTCTCCGGCAAGGTGCTCGACGAGGGCGACGAGTTCACCGAGCCGGGCATGAACGCCTTCCCGGAATCGGAGACGGCGCAGCGGCTCGGGAGCGACGACTACCAGGTGCTGATCGTCGCCGAGAAGTTCCAGACCGGCTTCGACCAGCCGCTCCTGCACACGATGTACGTCGACAAGGTGCTGACCGGGCTGAACGCGGTGCAGACGCTGAGCCGGCTCAACCGCATCCTGCCGCCGGAAAAAACGGACACGTTTGTGCTCGACTTCCGCAACGAGGCCGAGGAGATCCAGGAAGCGTTCCGGCCCTGGTACGAGCGGACGGAGGCGGTGCCGACCGACCCGAACCTGCTCTACGACACGCACCGAGCGCTCTGGGACTTCGACGTCCTGCGCGACGACGAGGTCGAGGCGGGCGTGCAGGCGCTGCTCGCCGCCACCGAGACGAGCGGGCACGGCGCCGTCTACGCCGCGCTCGACCCAGCGCGCGACCGCTTCCTCGAGCTCGACGAGGAGGTGCAGGACGCCTTCCGCGACCTGCTCGCCCGGTTCGTGAACCTGTACGCGTTCGTCTCGCAGATCGTCCCCTACGTCGACCGGCGACTCGAACGCGACTACCTGTACGCGCGGGCGCTGCTCGCGTGCCTGCCGGGACAGGCGGCCGAGCGCCTCGACCTCGGCAGCGAGGTCGCCCTGACGCACCTGAAGATCGCGCAGATCTACGAGGGGTCGGCCTCGCTCGAGGAGGGAGGCGGCGAGGTCGTCGCCATCTTCTCCGGACGCGGGCCCGAGCACGAACCCGAGAAGGAGCACCTCTCACGGATCGTCGACGTCATGAACGAGCGCTTCGGGCTCGAGCTCGGCGACGCCGACCAACTCCTCTTCGACCAGTTCGAGGAGGCGTGGGCGGCGGACGAGTCGCTCGCGGCCCGAGCGAAGAACAACGACTTCCAGAACTTCCGCCTCGTCTTCGATCGCACGTTCCTCGATACCGTCGTGCCGCGGATGGACGACAACGACGAGATCTTCAAGCGCATCCTCGACGAGCCGTCGTTCCGGCAGACGGTTCTCGACCACTATGCCGCGCGGCTGTACGGCCGGCTCCGCGCCGAGCACGATCAGCCAGGGATTCCAGGAGCGTCCTGATATCACAGTGATGGCCGAGGCGGGTGCGGGCGAAGGTGTGAACTTCATCGTCGAGTGCGAAGAGCTTTCGGATTCGAGTGCGCCGCTGCGGCAGGGAGATGTTCTCGAGTGGTTGAACGAGGGGGCTGACCCTTGGAAGTGCTACGCGATCATCGTGACGGCCGATTGCGACATCGCACATCAGAAACACGGCGGCCTGCTTGCGTGCGTGCCCGTTCTACCTCACGATGATTACTTAGCTCTCTTCCCGTTGCCGGCTCGGCTCAGTACGGCTCAAGGCAAGCTCTTGGAGCGAGCTACGTCACTCATTCGTCAGTACCAGGCAGCCAACCGGCCCGAATTCCCGGTTGCGCTGTCCGACGGCGCAGTCGTTGCGTGGATTGAGGCAAGCTCCGCTGACGAGATCATCGATGAGCTTATGGTCGCAGATGGCAAGCCGGCGGATCAGCTCGGAGACATGTTGAGCGCGATCAGGCAGTGCTCAACGGCCACGAGCTCGGGCGGCTTTGATGTCCAGCTCGATGCGTTGGCGAGGGCAATTCTCGTTGCCCAAGGTGAAACGAACTTTGAAAAGCGGCGGGAAGCGCTAGCACGGGAGCTGCTTGATCGCCTGCAGCGACTTCCGGGTGACGCGATCTTCCTTCACGCCCTGTCAACGAGCAATCGAAGCTGATATGTCGCGTACCTCAGATCGCTTCTGAACGTCCAGGAGGGCGCGATCGCGCGCCGTGTACCCGACCTTAGCGATGGTTCCGTCCTGGCAAAGCGCATCTCGAGGCTGACCTCACCGTACGTCTTCCATCTCTCGCAGCAGCTCGGCCAGATCTTCTCGGCGATCGGTCTCCCATCGCCCTACGAAACGAGCCGAACTGCCTTCATTGCTGACTGTGCGTCCAAATATGGAGGAGGTTCATGACGGTGTCGCCAGTCGTGTTCAGTGTCGCGGCACTGGACTCCCTGCTTCAAGGCGCCGGGAGCACCGAAGAGGGGTCGTCCGTCTTTGCGATCCCCCGGGATTCGTCGGATCTCGTCACACACGTTGAGGTCGATGGAGTCTCCTTCTTCGTCCATGCCAGCGATGGGGCTGACGCCCGCCGGCTCGTCTTCCCGGATGTCGCAACCGTGGAACGACTCCAAGCAGATCAACAGTTCTCACGGGCGAGCCTACGACGGGCTCACCAGATGGCCTTGACGGCGGAACGCCTGCCTGTCCGGCTGGATCCGGCATGGAGTCCCTACCACCACGACAGCTTCGTCGCCTTCTTCGCAGCCCCGCGAGTAATGGGGTCGTTGCGCTGGATTGCGCAAGTGAAGCCAAGGGGCTCACGTGATGTGTGCTTCTGGGAGCTCACGTCCTCATCCCAGCCAGTCCGACTCGAGCGCTTCAGGCCCCGGCTGGACACGTACGACGATGCGGTCGCGGGGTGGGGTGAAGCGCTGCGCCAAGCCGCTAAGCGCTTCGCGAGACGACGCCAAACAGAGCGGGTGGGAGTCACTGAAACGATCGACCTTGCCGCCACAACATACGGGGCGGTCACCGGAAATCGGTCCTACTCTGGCTGGCTCGAACGACTCACGGACGAGCAGAATCGATTCCTCGACAAGCCACCAACCGTCTCGACGAGACTGCGTGGCCCTGCTGGGAGCGGCAAGACGCTCCTCCTTGAGCTCAAGGCCCTTCGAGAGCTCTACCGAGCACGCGAGCAAGGCGATCTCATCCGCATCCTCTTCGTCACTCATAGCTGGACAGTCGCCGTACAGGTCGACGCCGCCCTACGCCAACTGGATGAGTCTGGCGATCTGTCGGACGTCGAGGTTCTTCCGCTGCTTGCGATCGCTCAAGACAAACTGCCCGCCGAGCGGCAAGGGCGTGGCTTCGAACTGCTCGGAGAGGACAATCTCTCGGGCAAGATGATGCAGCTCACAGAGATCGATGCGAGCGTCGATCGCTTTGTCAAAGGTGACTGGTTGACGCTCGCGAGTCGGTGCAGCCCTGATTTCGTTGACCGCGTTACGGCACCTGCGTCATCGGCGCAACGGAATGCGCTCGTCTGGGATCTGATGCATGAGTTCGCATGCGTGTTGTCGGCTCATGGGATCCTTCCGGGCGTCAACGCAGCGCGTCAATACCTCCCGCTCCATCGGATGCCTTGGATGATGCCGTTGGAGACCGACGGCGAAAAGCTCGCGGTTCTCGAGATCTACAGCACGTTCGTCGCGTCACTGCGGGATCAGCGGCTGCTCTCAAGCGACCAGTTTGTCAACGACTTTTTGAACTACCTCGAAACATTTGCCTGGAATCTTCGCCGTACTGAAGACGGGTACGACATCATCTGCGTCGACGAGCTCCATCTTTTTAACGAGCAGGAGCGCTTGACTCTCCACTACCTCAGTCGCGACCCGGATCGTTATCCCGTGATGTTCATGGCGCTCGACCCGCGTCAGTCCCCCACGGAAGTGTATACGGATGGCGGAATCGGACCTATCGGCGTTGGTGACAGCGGCGAAGCCGACGCGGCTTTGGGGACCGTCGACTTGGTCGAACTCAAGACGATTCACCGATTCTCGCCTGAGATCTTGCGACTCGTTCGCCATATCAATGACAGCTTTCCTGCGCTCGATCTCGGCGACGACTGGGCCTTCGGCGGTGATGAAGTGCAAACGTCCGTCGCGGAGACGGGGCGAATACCATCCGTGATCTCCCACGTCGATGGGGACGCGGAAATTGCGGCAGTGTTCGAATCAGCCGCCCGTCATGCTGCAAGGGTCCCATCGGAGGAACGAGTCGCAATCGTTCTGATCGACCCGCTCGTCCTCAACGACTACGCGGAAATCGCCGAAGCAAAAACTGGAGTGACGCTAATCCGCGGTCGCGACGAGGTCGAGGCGCTTCAGTACTCACGGCGCTCAATTGTGGTCAGTGCAGCCGAGTATGTCGCTGGTCTCCAGTTCGGGGTTGTGATCGTCGCCGGCTTTCCACCGGAGAGCAATCGGACCGCCAACCTGGGCCACCAGCGCCGCCGTCTGCTGTCGTTGCTGTACCTGGCTGTGAGCCGGGCGACGAGCGACGTGGAGATTCACGTGAACGTCGGCGATGGAGGGATCCCAGGCGTTCTCGAGTCGGCTTCGGAGGCCAAGGTCGTGCAACTCGCGAGCGAAGACTCCTACTAGAGCCTTGTAGTCGTATTGTGTCCTGCCTACAGACGTTCTGAACGCGGCCAATTGGCGGCTGACGAAGCCGTCAACGAGGGTGTGCTCACCGTCCGCGAGAGCGGTCGCGCGACGAGCTCGAGGGGCGTGGCGTAGCCGTCGCTGCTGTACAACCTGCGGCGCAGGTGACGGTTGAGCGCGGTGCTGTCGCAGTGGCTCAGACCGCCCGCGTCGGCAACTGCGTAGTCGAGGTAGAAGGCCATCTCGTTCATGGAGCCGAGGACGCTGCGGCTCGCCGTCTTTGCCACCTGGACCGCCTCCGGGTCGAGCCGGCCGAGGCAATCGGAGAGTAGTCCTTCGGAGGCGAGCTCCACCTCGATCTTCGCGACCACAAAATCGGCGAGCGGGCGGACGTCAGCTGCCCGCACGTCCGCGACGAACACCGGGAACAGCGTCCCCGCGTGGGTCAGGAGGAGGCATTTCCTCCGGTCGAGCCAGAGGAGGTTCATGTACCAGTCGTCGTCGCTCGGCGGCGGGTCCGCGAGCTCACGCGCGCTGACCTTGAGGAGCGCGAGCGCCTTCTTCGTGCAGCGCAGCGTCATCGCCGTCGCCATTCGGCCTTGCTCGCGTCCCACTGTCTGGCGTTCGTATCGCCCGCAACGACGGGATCGAGGAAGGCTGCCGCGAGACGGTGACCTGCTGATGGATTCGGATCGAGGCCGACCTCCGCTGCGAGCACACGGTACGGGCGTGCCCAGTCGAGCGGCGGAGCCGGTAGCGCCGCAGGGACTTCGTGTGTCGCGCGCTCCTCGAAGACGCGAATGACCGCCTCTCGGAGGCGGTCGAAATCGAACGAGGCGAGCTCGCTCATGAGGACGATGTCGATCAGGTCCTTGACGCGGGAGCTCGGTTCGTCGTCGCCGTGGCGACGCGTGTACGCGTGCACCTTCTCGGCGATGTGCTGCTCGAGCGCGATCGCCCGCACGTGCGCAGGGGCGATCTCCGCAAAATCCAGAAGGTCAGGTGCCGTCAGCTCGTCAGGTGGCCGGAGCAACTCGCTCCCGACGCCCACGTCGATGAGAAGAGGCTCGAAGAGCCGTCCGGCGACGGAGGCGTCTGCGTGGAAGCGGACGCCGCCGCCGGCGCTGCCGATGTCGGCGTCTCCGACGCGCCGGATGTCGAAGGCGAAGTGATCACCGAGGTCGAGCGCCGCGGCCTCTACCAAGGCAGTCGCTGCCTCGTCGAGCGACGTGTCCCAGTCGAGGTCGACGTCACGCGTCGTGCGCGCCTGGCCGGGCACTCGGAGTTCCAGGGCGAAGCCACCTTTCAGGACCCATCGATCGGGGGCTGCGCGCTCGAGCCGGGCGAGCAGGCGCGTGAACGCGACGAGCTTGCGAGCGCGCCCGACCGGACGCCCACCCGCTCGTGCTGTCGCGTTCAGGCGAGCCTCGAGCGCCGAGCGAAAGGCTGCCGAAGTGGCGTACTTCACTCGCTCAGCAGCCGGTCGATCGTCGACCTGACGGTGGCAGCGCGGGGCGCCGCCGCCGCGCGAAGGCGCCTTGGCGTGGTCAGCACCCGATCGACTGCTTGGCGGACCGCCATCTCGATCTGCTCGGGCTGCGTCCCCGCTTCGAGCGAGTCGAGGATCGTCCGCTCGACAGAGGTCGTCGGGAGGCCGTGGACACGGCGTACCTCTCCGTCTGCAAGCGGCTCGCGCGGATAGTGGAAGCGCACGCCGACGGGACCCTTCCGATGGCGGTAGCGGCGCGGGAGGGTGAGGTGGACCTTGGACGGAATCACGTCCGAGAGGTCGTAGAGCTCGAGCGCGCTCTCGTGCGAGACGACCGCGATTTCAGAGCCGGCGAGCATCCAGGCGGCGGCGACGTGGTCGAACGGCGATGAGGGGTAGAAGCGCAGGCGGTAGAGCCCGCGGCCGGCGTGCTCGAGGCGTCCGCCCTCCCGGGTGTGGTGTCGGAGAGCGTTCCGATGGAACCCTGCCTCCTCCGCCTGCGCCGTGGTCACGTAGCCGCCTTGCGACTCCGCGATGCGCCCCAGAACTTCCCAGCGATCCTGGTCATTCATTTGCACAACTATACCGTGCAAAACCATGACCACACTCGGCGTGACCCAGGGTCATTGCGAAGCTGCTGCGCTTGTGACGACAGTGGCTGATGTGCCGATGCTCGCCGTTTTTCGCGAACTCAGTTGTCGAGTACGACAACAAACTTTGTACCCATTTTGTACCCATCGCACCTGATTTCAGCCGCTCTCAGCGCACCGAAAACGGCTTATTCAAGCCAAACCGCACCCAGCGCGACCCCCATGGAGCGGGCTCATAACCCGGAGGTCGCAGGTTCAAATCCTGCCCCCGCTACTGCGAAAGGCCCGCAAACGCGGGCCTTTTGTCTACCCGGCTTGGGCGGCGAGGTCGACTTTGTAGTTACCGGCGGCCTAACTGAAGTCCCGCGCTCGCCAGCACGCGAACGACGAAGGCGCCCTTGCCCGCGGTGTACGCCGCGCCGTCTTGGGGGTGTTCCTGCGCTAGCTTGAGTTTCAGCGCCTCGTATTGCGCGGCCAGCGTGGACCTGTCCCGCAGGGCGTTGCGGAAAGCGAGTCGTTCCCGCCAGAGATCGTGCCCGGTTCAGTGAGATGGAGCCCGTGCGTCATCTCCGACAAACGGGGCGACGGCTTCGCGAAATGGTGTGCGATGCCCGGCCGATGCGGCGCGTAGACGTAGGACTGTTCGCCGAGCGCGTCGTACGCCGCCCGCGCTTCTTCGAGGTCGCGCACTCCCGCCATCATGTCGATGATCGGCTTGGAGGCGAGCCCGGGAACGGCAGTCGAGCCGATGTGGTGGATCCCGTCCTCGAGCCACGGGGCGAGCACGCGCTCCAGCAACGCACGCTCGGTCTCGAAGCGACGCGGCCACTCGGGGTCGTACGCGACGACTGCGATCCGTTCGTCGGCCACGAGCTCAGACTAACGAGGCGCGGCTCCGTGCCTCGTTGAGCGTGCGATCCGCCGACCGCGAGGGATCCTCGTTTGACAGGTGACTATTCAGTCACATATCATCGCGGGCATGGACGCGGTCTTCAGGGCTCTCGCCGATCCGACGCGACGGAGCTTGCTCGACGAGCTGTTCCGGCAGGACGGGCAGACGCTGAGCGCGCTCGAGCGCCGGCTGCCGATGACGCGGTTCGGCGTGATGAAGCATCTTGGGGTGCTCGAGGACGCGGGCCTCGTGACGACCAAGAAGCGAGGGCGAGAGAAGCTCCATTTCCTGAATGCGGTCCCGATCCGGCTCGTCCACGACCGCTGGGTGAGCAAATACGCCGAGCCCTGGGCCGCGACGCTCAGCGGGCTCAAGGCGAGAATCGAGGAGGGCCTGATGGAGAAGGTGTTCGAGATCTACATCAAGACGACGCCCGAGCGCCTCTGGGAGGCGATCACCGACGCCGAGATGAGGGAGAAGTACTCGTTCGGGATGCGGGTCGTATCCGATTGGACGCCCGGCTCGCGCTACCAGTCGACCTCGCGCGACGGCACCGTCGTCCTGGGCGAGGGCGAGAACCTGGAGATCGAGCCGCCGCGCCGGCTGGTTCAGAGCTTCCAGGCGCTCTGGAGCGACGAGGTCAAGCGGGAAGGGCTGTCGAGGGTCACTTGGGAGATCGAGCCGGTCGGCGACTCCTGCCGGCTCACCGTGACCCACGACCAGCTCCGCGAGGGCGCCCACGACGAGCTCTACGGCGGCTGGCCGATGATCCTCTCCGGCCTGAAGACGCTGCTCGAGACCGGGGAGACCCTCACGACGCCCGGCTCGTTGCAGTACGCGGAGACGCCCAGCTCTGCGGCTTGAGAGCCGGGACCGATGCGCGGGGGCCGCTGCAGATCGGCGGCCCCCGCGGTGTAGCGCGGCGGGCGTCCAGGGGCCCGCGTTCGTCGAGGACCTCGTCGCTCTAGGCGGCGTTCGCGGCCAGGGGCGTGCCGGTTGCCACGTACGTCGGGGCATAGCCGACGAGCCGGCCCAGCGGCGCGGCGAGCGTGAGGCCGAGCCGTTGCACGAAAACGGGCGGGAAGGGAAGTCGTACGACGTCGAAATGAGCACGGGCGATCACCGCCAGGCGGAGCGGGTTCGGCATGCCCTTCTTGTTCGTCTTGCCGTCGGTCGCGAGCGCGAACATCGTCCCGAGCAGCTGCTCGAACTGGAGTGCCGGCCGCACCTCGCAACGGAAGCGTGCTTCGTCCTCTCCTGCGTTCCAGAAGCGGTGCGGGGTGCCTGCGGGGATCGTGACCGTCTCGCTCGGGCCTGCGACGATTTCCTCGCCACGCACCTCGAGGCCGAGCGTGCCCGAGACGATCTCGAACCGCTCCTCCTGCTTCGGGTGAACGTGGGCGGCCGCCACGAAGCCGTCCGGTTGGACGAACGTCTCGAAGACGACCGCCTCGCCGTTCGTCTCCCGCGAGGTCTCGTGGAAGAGGATCCGCTCACCGGTGACCGGGTTCTCGATTACGTCGCCTGCATTAATCATGTTCTCCTCCCTGCTGTCGGCTGCCGTGCGGCGGCGGGTTCGGCTTCAGAGGGACGGTAGGCCGCGCCGGCCTGGAAATCGTCGGCCGCAGGCTGGATTCGGCCTCCGCGGCGGGGTGATTTCCGCGCGCCTGAACATCCTCCGCCGGGAGGAGCGCCACTCGGCCCCGGGGAGGACGAGGCCTGGCAGTAGCTCCGCGACCCGCCGTACGACACATGCGCTCTACGAGGCGCTTCCGGGAATCCAGGCTCGACTCGGGACGTTTAACACTTCGGGAGCGGCAACTCGGGTGTAGCCGTGCGCCACGTGCGCGCCGAGGCGGCTCCCCGCCTGAAGGCAACGACGAAAGGAAGACCCATCGCAACCACCTTGCAGTCCCCTGAGATCCAGACGTTGCTCGTCGAAGACGACGAGCGGCACGATGACGATCTCGTTCTCGAGGCAGGCGACGTCCCCGGCGCACCCGACTCGCTCCAGCTCTTCCTCACCCAGATCGGGCGCTATCCGCTCCTGAGCGCGGCCGAGGAAGTCGCGCTGGCCAAGCGCGTCGAGCGTGGCGATCCCGTCGCGAAAGAGCGCATGATCACCTCCAACCTCCGCCTCGTCGTCTCGATCGCGAAGCGCTACCGAGGGCACGGCGTGCCCCTTCTCGATCTGATCCAGGACGGCGTCGTGGGGCTCAACCGAGCGGTCGAGAAGTTCGACTGGCGCAAGGGCTACAAGTTCTCGACGTACGCGACCT
>JBOHAD010000028.1:0-29474 GCA_050697555.1 Gaiellaceae bacterium
CCTGGGGCGGGCCCATCGACCGGACGACCGACGGCCTGCCGTTCTTCGGCCGCCTGCCCGGCCGCGCCCGCGTCGTCTACGGCGTCGGCTTCTCGGGCAACGGCGTCGCGCCGAGCCTCACGGCGGGGAGGATCCTCGCTTCGAGCGCGCTCGGACGGGACGACGAGTGGTCGGGCTCCGGCCTCAACCGCGGCGTCCCGAGCCGCTTCCCGCCGGAGCCGTTCCGCTTCGTCGGCGGCCTCGTCGTGCGCGAGGCGGTCCGCCGGAAGGAGACGCGCGAGGACGACGCCAAGAGCGTCGACCCGCTCACGCGGGCCGTCGCGCGCCTCGCGCCGGCCGGATTCTTTCGCGTCGAACGCTGAGCATCTCAGTCGAGCTCGAGCCCGAAGCGGGGGAGACGCTTGCGGACGAGGTGGTTGAAGACCTCCTCGTACTCCTCGGCCGCTTCCTCGTCGAGGGTGCGCGCGTAGCCGTCCCGGTACTCGAGGAGCGACTCCCGGGCGGAGTCGACGAGGTCGACGTAGTCGCCGTAGCGCTCTTCCGCCTCGTCGCGCGGTGCGCGATCGTAGGAGCTGAGCGCCGCCTCGCAGTCGCGGATCAGACCGGCGTACTCCTGCTCGAAGAGTTCGAGCTGCCGCTCCACGAGATCAACGAAGCGCCCGCGCACCTTCCTACACTAGTCGCACGCCGCGCCTGCTCGTCCGCACCTGGAACCTCTACCACGGGAGGACGTTTCCGCCCTCCCCCCGCCTGCACCTTGAGCGTATGGTGCGTCTCGTGACCGCCGACGCACCCGACGTGGTCGCGCTCCAGGAGGTGCCGCTCTGGGCGGTGAGGCGGCTGGAGAGCTGGAGCGGAATGCCCGCCGCCTGGGCGATGACGATGCCGGCCGTTCTCGGTCCGCTCGCCCACCGCGTGACCGACCTCGACCCGCGGCGCTTTCGCTCGAGCTTCACCGGCCAGGCGAACGCGCTCCTCGTCAACCCGCACTTCGACGCGGGGCGGCATCGCCGCCTCGTGCTCAACCCGGGGCTTCCGCGGCGCGAGTGGCTCCTGCGCGGCGGCCAGCGGCGGGTCTGCCAGGCCCTCGAGGTCGAGGCGCGCGGCGAGCGCGTCGTCCTGGCGAACCTGCACGCGTCGAACAGCCCCGACCGGCGGCTCGTCGGCGAGGAGATCGAGCGGGCGGCCGGTTTCCTCGCGGACGCCGACCTCTGCGTTCTCTGCGGGGACTTCAACGTCGCCCGCCACTCGGTGCCCGGATTCACTGAGCCGATCGACGGGATCGACCAGGTGCTCGTTCGCGGCGCCGCCCTCGAGCGCGGACCCGAGCCGTGGCCCGAAGAGCGGCGACGGGTCGACGGCTTCGTCCTCTCCGACCATGCCCCCGTCGAGGCGGTGGTCGCGTAGCCATGGCTCTCAGGTACGTCGGCAAGACGTCCTCCTTCAAGGTCTCGCTTCGCGAGGGACGGGAGCCGCGGAGCAAGCTCGTCACCACCCTCCTCTGGGGCGATCCGCTCCACGTGGTCGAAGAGGACGGCGACTGGGTGCGCGTTCGCGCCCGCGGCAAGCGTCCGGGCTGGCTCCGGAGGGAGGTCGTGGCAGACGAGAGCCTCCTCGAGATCTACGTCATCGACGTCGGCCAGGGGGACGCCGTCCTCCTGAAGACGCCGGACGACCACTGGCACCTGATCGACGGCGGCGTCGAAAACGCGCGCCAGATGACGAAGAAGGGAGCCGCCAACTTCGTGCGCTGGAAGTTCCTCGAGGATCTCCGCGAAGAGAGGGTCACCCTCACGAACGTGATCCTCACGCACGCGGACGCAGATCACTACGGCGGGCTCGTCGACCTGCTGGGCGGCTGGCTCCCCTTCCACGCGCCGTTCCCCGTCGACGTCGGCTGCTTCGTCCACGGCGGCCTCGCCCGCTTCCGCACACGTCCAGCGCTCGGCAGAACGCGCGGCGGCCGCGTCGGCGCCTTTCCGGTGGAGCGAGGCCTGAGCCGCGACGACGACTTCCTGGTCGAGCTGCTCGACGACCTCGAGACGTTCGCGAGTCCCCCGAGGGAGCTCCAGCCGGGCTTCGCGCGGCTGGCGGAGGCGGTGGCCCGCTCGGCCCGGACGGCCCGCCGGATCTCGCACCGCGACGGCCACCTGCCCGGCTACGGGCCGGGGGACGGAGAGGTCACGATCCGCGTCCTCGGCCCGATCCTCGAGAGCATCCAATTCGGCCACAAGGGCCTCCGCGTGCTCGGGAGCGACTCCGTCACGCTCAACGGACATTCGATCGTGCTTCGCCTCGAGTACGGCCAAGCGAGCGTCCTCCTCACCGGCGACCTCAACACGCCCTCGCAGGAGCTCCTCCTCAGCTACCACGGGCCGGAGGCGTTCGCCGTCGACGTGGCGAAAGCCTGCCATCACGGCTCCGAGGACGTCCACCTCGACTTCCTGCGGGCGATGCAGGCGCGCGCAACCGTCATCTCCTCCGGTGACAACGAGGACTACTCCCACCCGCGTCCCGCCCTGATGGGCGCCTCGGCGCACCTCGGCCGGGGAGCACGCGGGCGCACGAGCCGGGAGCTGCTTCCGCCTCTCGTGTACTCCACCGAGCTCGCCCGCTCGGTCAGGCTGGCCTACGCGCTCTCGGTGCGGCCCGGGCTGCTCGCCGACGTCGAGGTGGAGCTGCCCAGCGAGCGCTGGCCGTTCCGGCGCCTGCGGCACACGCCGATCTCGACGGACCTGATCTACGGTCTCGTGAACGTGCGCACGGACGGAGAGCACGTGCTCTGCGGGACGATGGAGGAGAGCGGCAAGGACTTCGACGTCAAGGTCTTCCAGGCCGGAGTCGACGTCTGAGGACCGAGAGCCTCGACCTGTCGGCGGTCCGCGCCGAGCTGCCGGTGCTCGCCCGCTTCGCCTACCTGAACGCGGGCACGTTCGGGCCGCTGCCGCGGCGCAGCGCTTCGGCGATGGCGGACGCCGTCGTGCGCGACCTTCAGCTCGGGCGCTCGAGCCACGCGTTCTTCGAAAGCGGGCTCGCGCTCCGCGAGGAGGTGCGCGAATCCCTCCGGCTCCTGCTCGGCGCGGCAGAAGGATCGATCGCGCTCACGGCCTCGACGACCGAGGCCTGCAACGTCGTCCTCGGCGGCCTTCGCCTCGGGCCGGGCGACGAGGTCGTGACGACGGACTCCGAGCATCCCGGACTCTTTGGAGGCCTCGTGGCCTCTGGAGCGACGCTGCGCGTGGCGGCGATCCGCGAGCGACCCGCAGACGAGGCGCTCGCCGCGCTCGAGGCGGAGCTCTCCGAGCGGACACGCCTCATCGCCGTCTCGCACGTCTCCTGGCTGACCGGGGCCGTCCTGCCCGTGAGCGACCTCGCCGGGCGCGGCATCCCCGTCCTCGTGGACGGTGCTCAGGCGGCGGGGGCGATTCCGGTCGACGTCGCGGAGCTCGGCTGCGACTTCTACACCGTCTCGGCGCAGAAGTGGCTGCTCGGGCCGGACGCGACGGGCGGCCTCTACGTGCGCCCGGAGCACGTCGAGGAGCTGCGGCTGGCCATGCCGTCGTTCCTCTCGTGGCAGCACCCGGACTACGTGCCGAAGCCGGACGCCGCCCGCTTCGACCCCGGCTGGATTCCGATCGCCTCGCTGGCCGGCCTGACGGCGTCGCTCACGTTCGCCGCGGAGGCCGGAGAGGAGCGCTTCGCGCGCGCCCGCGACGTGGCCGAGCGCTGCCGCGAGCTCCTCGCGCAGGGGGTGGAGGTCGTGACCGAGCCGGACCAGGCGACGCTCGTGACCTTTCGGGCGGACGAGCCCGAGGCGCTCGTCGGGCGCCTCGCCGAGGCAGACGTCGTCGTCCGCGACCTCCCGGGAACGGGGTGGGTACGCGTCTCCTGCGGCTGGTGGACGAGCGACGACGACCTCGAGCGCCTCGTGGCCGCGCTCTGAACGACGGTTGTGTTCCACCAGCACGAAGTCTGCGGCCCTCTCCCCAAGCCGTTTCTCTCCCTGCAAGGGCACCCGCGAGCTTGTGCGTCTGAAACACAAGCCCCGTTCGCCGGTGCCGACTTCAAGCGCAAGGCGACGAAGTGGCGCTGCCCCACGGGTAGGTGTTCGCCCAAGAGCGTTTTGGGTCAAGGCTGACCCTTCGCACCCCGCTCGTCCCCGTGGAACGAAGCGCTGGCGCGATCTCTACCGTGGTCGCGGCGCCGTCGAGCGCGAGTTTGGTCGCTTGAAGAACGAGTACGGGCTGTCCCCGCTTCGCGTCCGTGGCATCGAGCAGGTCGCCCTCCACGCCGACCTGACGATGCTCGCCCGCCTCAGCATGGCGCTCCCCCGAGCGCGAGCCGTCCCGCTCGCCGCGTAACCCGTCAGTTATGCGGACCCGACAGCCAGACAGCCATCGTCTCGCGGAAAGACCTACGCTCTCGCGGCTCCGGATCGCCGAGGTAGCGATGCGTCGGGCGACGAAGTAGCCGGATCGCCGCGACCATGAGAACAACAATGATGACTAGGCCGCCAAGTGCAAGCGCCGTCTCCAAGCCTGCTCTGATAGTAGAGGGGCGTCGGCGTTTCGCCAATCGATTCGTCAAGCCCTCCCACTAGGGGCCGGCCGCGGCTTCGCCGAGGAGGAGCTCGACGATCACGACGTCTCGCCACTCGCCGTCCAGCTTCGCGTGCCGGCGGTAGACGCCGACCTCGCGGAAGCCGAGGCGTCGGCAGAGAGCGAGGCTTGATTCGTTCTCGGGGAAGACGCGTGACACGACCTTCCAGAAGCCGCGGGACTCCGCCTCGCGGACGAGCGCTTCCATCGCCGCCCGGCCGGCGTCGCGGCCACGCTCGGCCCGGGCGACGTAGACGGAGAACTCGGCGACGCCCGCGTACGCCTCGCGCTTCGGCCGGTAGGGCGGGGCCGACGCCCAGGCGACGACGGCGCCGCTCTCGTCCTCGACGACGACGAGCGGGAAGCCGTCCTCGAGCCAGGCGGCGACGTCCTCGGCGGATCGCGGCCGCGTCTCGAACGTCGCCAGGCGATCCTGGATTGCCTTCCTCGTAGATGTGCGCGATCGCGGCCGCGTCCACTGGACCGGCGGAGCGGGCCCGGTACGCCACGGCCTACGCTGCGCGGAGCCCGAGCTCGGCCGCGATCGGCCGCATGGCCGCGATCACGTTCCGGATGTGCTCGTCCAGCTCGACGCCGATGAGCTCGGCGCCCGCGTAGACCTCGTCCCGGTGGACGCCGGCCGCGAAGGAGGGCTGCTTCAGCTTCTTCTTGACCGACTTCGGCTCGAGGGTCTCGATCCCGTCGGGCCGGACCAGCCCGCAGGCGTGGACGAAGCCCGCGAGCTCGTCGCAGGCGAAGAGCGTCTTCTTGAGCTGCGTGTCCCGCGGCAGCTCGAGATGCTCCGCGTGCGAGAGCACGGCCTCGACGAGCTCTTCCGGGTAGCCCTCTTCCCGGAGGATGGGCGCGCCGTCCTGCGGATGCTTGTCGAGCGTGGGGTGCATCTCGTAGTCGAAGTCGTGCAGGAGCGCGGTCGCCCGCCAGAGCTCCTCGTCTTCCCCGGCCTCGCGGGCGTACGCGCCCACGCAGGCCTCCACGGCGAGCGCATGGCGCCGGAGAGCCTCGCTCTTCGTGTACCTGGTCAGCGTCTCCCAGGCGCGGGCGCGGGTCACGTCCATGGGGACCGCGTACGATAGCCTGCGCCGCCGTGCCCGAGACCGCCGTGTCCGATGCCCTGATGGAGGCCTTCGTCATCGAGGGCGGCCGCCCGCTCTCGGGCTCGATCCGCGCGGCTGGGAACAAGAACGCGGCGCTCCCCATCGTCGCGGGCGCGCTCCTCGCGGAGGAGCCGGTCACGCTCACGAACGTCCCGGCCATCCGCGACGTCGAGACCATGCTCGAGCTCGTCGCCGACCTGGGCGTCGACGTGGACGTGGGCGGCGACGGGCGCGTGCGCATCCACGCCGCCGACCTGCGCAAGCACGAGCTCGACGAGGAGCTCTGCACCCGCATCCGGGCGTCCATCCTCCTCGCCGGGCCGCTCCTCGCGCGCTTCGGCGAGGCGATCGTCCCGCCGCCCGGCGGCGACGTCATCGGGCGCCGGCGCCTGGACACGCACATCCACGCCTTCTCCCAGCTTGGCGCAGACATCCACGCCAACCGCCGCTTCCACATGCGGGCCGAGCGGCTCGTCGGTGCGTCCATCTTCCTCGACGAGGCCTCCGTGACCGGCACCGAGAACGCCATCATGGCGGCAACCCTCGCCGGGGGCGAGACGATCATCGCCAACGCCGCCTGCGAGCCGCACGTGCAGGACCTCTGCGGATTCCTCGTCGCGCTCGGGGCGGACATCGAGGGCATCGGCTCCAACGTCCTCCGCATCCGCGGGGTCGACCGGCTCGGCGGCGGCGAGTGGCGCGTCTGCCCGGATCACATCGAGGTGGCGAGCCTGATCGGTCTCGGCGCGGTAACCGAGGGCGAGATCGTGATCGAGGACGCGGTCCCCGAACACCTGGCCGGCGTCTGGCCGGGCTTCGAGCGCCTCGGGATCACCTGTCATGTGGACGGCTCCTCCGTGCGCGTGCCCGCGCGCCAGGAGCTGCTCATCCGCGACGACCTCGGTTCGCAAATCCCCAAGATCGAGGACGGCCCCTGGCCCGCCTTCCCGGCCGACCTGACCTCGATCGCCGTGGCGGTCGCCACCCAGGCGCGGGGCACCGTGCTGATCTTCGAGAAGATGTTCGAGAACCGGCTCTTCTTCGTCGACAAGCTGGTCGGAATGGGTGCTCGCATCATCCTCTGCGATCCCCATCGTGCTGTGGTGAGCGGGCCCTCCCGTCTCTACGGCGAGCGGCTCTCCAGCCCCGACATCCGCGCCGGCATGGCGATGCTGATCGCGAGCCTGTGCGCGGAGGGCCGCTCGACGATCGGGAACATCCGCGAGATCGACCGTGGGTACGAGCGGATCGACGAGCGCCTGCGTGCGCTCGGAGCCGGGATCGAGCGGGTAGAGGGAGCATGACCAAGTTCGCTGTCAAGACAGACAACGCTCCGGCGCCCTTCCAGGGGGCGCCCTACTCGCAGGGGATCGTCTTCGGCGACCTCGTCCTCGTCGCGGGACAGCTCGGGATCGATCCCGAGAGCGGGAACGTCGTCGAGGGCGGCATCGCCGAGCAGACCGAGCGCGTCATGCAGAACCTCGCCGCCATCCTGGAGGAAGCCGGCTCCGGCCTCGACAAGCTGCTGAAGACGTCCATCTTCCTCGTCGACCTCGGCGACTTCGCGGCCATGAACGAGGTCTACGCGAGCTATCTCGCCGAGCCCTATCCCGCCCGGGCGACGGTGCAGATCGCCGCGCTGCCCTCGGGCGCACGCGTCGAGATCGAGGCCATCGCGCATCGGTAGCCCCCAAAGGGATACCGAGGGCCGGGGTCTAACCTTCCTCCCGTGGACCTCATCGTCACGCATACGAACACCGACTTCGACGCGTTCGCGGCGATGCTGGCGGCCCGCCGGCTCTACCCCGGGGCGATCGTCGCGCTCTCGGGCTCGCTCAACCGCAACGTGCGCGAGTTCTACCGCCTGCACGCGGAGGAACTGGACGTCGTCGAACCGGGCCGGGTCGAGCCCGCCTCCGTCGCGCGCCTGATCGTCGTCGAGACGCTGCACCCCGAGCGCCTCGGCGAGTGGGAGCGTGTGGCGCGAGATCCGCACGTGGAGGTCGTCGCCTTCGACCATCACGGGGAGGAGCGGCCCGACTGGCTCCCGCCGGAAAACCTCGTCGTCTCGGAGGACGGCGCCCTGACGACGACCATGGTGGGCATCCTCGCCGAGCGCGAGATCGAGCCGACACCCCTCGAGGCGACCGTGTTCGCGCTCGGGATCCACGAAGACACGGGCTCGCTCTCGTACGCGGGCGTGGGCCTGCGCGACGCCGAGGCGCTCGCCTGGTGCCTGCGCCACGGAGCCAGCCAGGAGATGGTCGCCCAGTACCTGCACTCGCCCCTCGCCGAGGGCGAGCGCGCGCTGCTCGACGCGCTCCTCGCCGCGCTCGAGACACATTCGGCGGGCGGCTTCGACGTGCTCTTCTCGGCGGTCGCTTGGCCGGAGTACGTCGAGGGCGTCTCCAATCTCGCGCACAAGATCGTCGATCTCACGGACGCGCGCGCGCTCGTCTGCCTCGTGGAGATGGAGGGGCGCGTCTTCTGTGTCGTGCGAACGCGCGTCGCCGAGCTCGACGCGGCGGCCATCGCAGCCGCGCTCGGCGGCGGCGGTCACGCGCAGGCCGCCTCGGCGGTCCACCGAGGGTCGCTCGAGGAGGCCAAGGAGCGGCTCCTCGACGCGCTCCCGACTGCGGTCCGGCGCCCCCTGACGGCGGGCGACATCATGTCGCGCCCTGCCCGCTTCATCGCTCCGGACGACACGGTCGCCCACGCGATGGTGCTCTGCCAGCGTCACCGCCAGAGCGGCATCCAAGTTGAGGAGGAGGGGCGGCTCGCCGGCCTCGTCACACGCGAAGACCTGGACGAGGCGATCAAGCACAACCTCTCGCACGCGCCCGTGAAGAGTGTCATGAGCTCGGAGGTCGTCACCTGCGCCGAGGATGACCCGCTGCCCGAGGTCACGCGCCTGCTCACGACGACCAAGGCGGGCCGGGTGCCCGTGCTCCGCGGCGAGGCCGTCGTCGGCGTCGTCACCCGCAGCGACCTGCTGCGGGCCCTGGGCGAGCCGATCGAGGAGGTGGCCGCGCCGCTGGGACCCGATCTCGCGGAGCGCCTGCTCGCCCTCCCGGGGCTCGAGCCGGTCTTCGAGGCCGCCCAGGCGGTGGGGGAGGGATTCGACGGGGTCTACCTCGTGGGGGGGGCCGTGCGCGACGTCCTGATGGGGGAGCCGACCTTCGACGTCGACGTGGCCGTCGAGGGCGACGGCATCGCCTTCGGGAACGCGCTGGCAGGCGCCCTCGGCGGTCGCGCCGTGCCGCACGACAAGTTCGGGACGGCGATCGTCCTCTACGAGGGCGGTCGCGTCGACGTCGCGACGGCGCGGACGGAGTTCTACGACTATCCCGGCGCGCTGCCGACCGTCGAGCAGGCCTCGATCCGCCAAGATCTCTATCGGCGCGACTTCACGATCAACGCTCTGGCCGTCTCCCTCAAAGGTGAGGACTTCGGCCGCCTGGTGGACTTCTTCGGCGGCCTGCGCGATCTCGAGAGCGGCCTCGTCCGCGTCCTCCACAACCTCTCGTTCATCGACGACTCGACGCGGCTCTTCCGGGCGATCCGCTACGAGAACCGCTACGGCTTCCGCATGGACTCGCACACGCTCGGGCTGGCCCGCGCGTGCGTGGAGATGGGCCTCGTGGGCGAGCTCTCGTCCTCCCGGCTCCGCGACGAGCTCCAAGCGCTCCTCTCCGAGGCCGAGATCGGCGACTCGCTCCGCCGTCTCGCCGACCTCGGCGTCGATCGCGCGATCCACCCGCATCTCGCCGCCGGGGAGGAGGCGGCCGCTCTCGTGGAGGACGTCGACGCCCTCCGTCTCCGGTACGCGCCGGAGGCGCCCGCCTGGCGGACGCGGCTGGCCGTGCTCGCCCGGCGGCTGCCCCCGGATGAGCTCGGCGACTGGTTCGAACGGCTCAAGCTTCGCCGGCGTGACGCGGAGCGCATCGCCGCCGCGGTGACGGTCGCTCCGCGACTGCGGGCGCGCGCGGCCGCCACCGAGGAGCCGGCCGCGCTCCGTGAGCTCGTGCGACCCTATGACCCCGACGGCGCCCTGCTCGCCCTCTCGGGGGCCGAGGAGCCTGCCCGGGGACGGCTCGTCCGCTACTTCGAGGAGCTCCGGCGCGTGCGCCTCGAGATCTCCGGCGGCGACCTCGCCGCGCTCGGCCTCTCGGAGTCGCCGCGCGTCGGCGCCGTCCTCGCCGAGCTGCTCCGGCGAAAGGTGAACGGAGAGCTCGACGGCCGCAGTGCCGAGCTCGAGGCCGCCAAAGAGCTGCTGGGACGCTAGTGGACCTCGAGACCTTCCTCTACCTGATCCCCTTCCTCGTCGTCAGCCTCGTGCTGCACGAGCTCGCCCATGCTCTCGTTGCCACGTGGCTCGGCGACCCGACACCGCGCGACGACGGGCGGCTGACAGTCAACCCCGTCGTCCACCTCGACCCGCTCGGGACGCTCATGTTCGTGCTGACGGCGCTCGTGAGCGACTTCATCTTCGGCTGGGCGAAGCCGGTGATGGTGCAACCGCGGCACTTCCGGCGCCCGCAGGTGGACATGGCGCTCGTCGCGGCGGCCGGGCCGGCGACCAACTTCGTCATCGCGCTCGTCTGCGTGGGCCTGCTGGTGCACGGCGACTTCACCGGAAGGACGTTCGACGTCCTCGTCCGCGCCTACCAGGTCAACATCGTGCTCGGGATCTTCAACCTCATCCCGATCCCGCCCCTCGACGGGTCGCGCATCGTCGGGGCGATCCTGCCCCAGGGTCTCTACGTGCGCTGGTCGCAGCTCGACCAGGTGGGCATGCTCGCGCTCTTCGGCCTCATCTTCGTCTTTAACGACCAGTTCTGGGAGGTCTTCGGCGAGGTGCTCAACCGCTCGACGGACTTCATGGTCAGAATCGTCGGCGGATGAAGCTCTTCCCCTGGAAGGCCCCGGGCCCGTACCGCGTCGCCTTCTCGACCCGCCTGGGCGGCGTGAGCGAGGGTTCCTTCGAGTCGCTCAACCTCGGCATACTCACCTCCGACGAGCCCGACCGCGTCGTCGAGAACCGCCGCCGCCTCTGCGCAGCGGTCGAGGCCGACCCCGAGACGGCGACGATGGCCTGGCAGGTGCACGGCGGCGACGTGACGGAGGCGAAGCCCCACGGAATCCTGGAGCGAACCGTCTTCGAGCGCTGCGACGGGCTCTGGAGCGACCGGCCGCGGCAGGCGATGGTGCTCCTGACGGCCGACTGCCTGCCCGTCGCGCTCGCGCGCGCGAACGGCAGGCCCGGTCTCGCCGTCCTCCACGTGGGCTGGAAGGGCCTCCTCGCGGGGATCGCCGGCGCAGGCGTCGAGGCCCTGGGCGGAGGCCCACTCGCGGCAGCGATCGGCCCGGGCATCGGGCCGTGTTGCTACGAGGTGGGGGAGGAGGTCGCCGCGCCCTACCGCGAGCGCTTCGGCGGGGACGTCCTCCGGGGGCGCAACCTCGACCTCGGCGGGGCGACCGAGCGGGCCCTGCGCGACGCCGGCGTCGAGTCGGTCGAGCGCAGCGGGCACTGCACGGCGTGCGACCCGGAGCTCTTCTTCTCGCACCGCCGCGACCGCGGCATCACCGGCCGGCAGGGAGTCGTTGCCCTTATCGACTGAGGGCGTGCGTGCCGGCCTCCAGCGCGTGCGCGGCGAGGTCGGCCCCGATGCGACGATCGTCGTGGCGACGAAATACGTCTCCCTGGAGGAGATGGCCGTTCTCGCAGATGCCGGCGTCGAGGTGGTGGGTGAGAACCGCGCTCAGGACCTCGCGGATAAGCACGCCCGCTACGGGGAGCGCTTTCGCTGGCACTTCATCGGCCATCTCCAGTCTCGCAAGGCGAAGGAGGTGTCGAGCCTCTGCGAGCTCTGCCACTCGCTGGCGAGCTCGTCCGCGGCCAGGCGGCTCACGATCCCTGCCCTCGTCGAGGTCAACCTCTCGGGCGAGGACTCCAAGTCCGGTGTCCCGAAGGCGGAGCTCCGCGCCTTCCTCGCCGAGGCGCGCGAGCTGGGCGTCGACGTGCGCGGGCTGATGACGATGCCGCCGCTCGCGGACGACCCCGAGCGCTCGCGGCCGTTCTTCCGACAGCTCCGCGAGCTCGCGGGCGAGCACGGCCTCGCCGAGCTCTCCATGGGCACGTCGCAGGACTACCGCGTCGCCGCCGAGGAGGGCGCGACGCTCATCCGGGTCGGCTCCGTAGTCTTCGGGCGCTAGACTCTGCGGGCGGCAAATGGGAGTGGGAACCGTCTGGAGCCGTGCCCTCGTCTACTTCGGCATCGTCGAGGAGGACGAATACTGGGACGAAGAGGCCTATGCCGCCGAGGAGGAGCTCGAGCGGACGTACGAGCGCGACCGCCAGAACGTCCGTCGGCTGAACCCTCGCCGGCGCGAGCGCGAGGAGTTCGAGGACTGGTCCGAGCCCGAGGACGCGGTCCCCGGGGCCCAAACGGCGGTCCTGCGCCCCCGCAGCGGCCGCCGGCCTCTCGAGGCCGTTGCGTCGGCGTCCGTGCGCGTCCATCTCGTCGTCCCGCGCAGCTTCAACGACGCGCAGTCGATCGCGGACAAGTTCAAGGAGTCAGTGCCCGTGATCGTCAACCTCCAGGGCACGGACGCCGAGCTCTCGAAGCGCCTCATCGACTTCTCGAGCGGTCTCACCTACGCGCTCAACGGGAGCATGCAGCGAGTCGCTGACAAGGTCTTCCTGCTGACGCCGCGAAACGTCGAGGTCTCGGCCGAAGAGCGAGCCCGCCTCATCGACCGCGGCTTCTTCAACCAGGCTTAGCGATTCGCGACCGCTCCGACCGCGCGGCAGGTTAGGTTTCCGCGGGATGCCGCTCGCCGCCGCCGTCGACACCCTGCGCGACTTCGTCTACGTCCTCTACCTCGTCTACCTCATCTGCATCATCGCGTACATCATCACGTCCTGGATCCCGCTGCCCTACAACGTCACCCTGAACCGGATCCAGCGCTTCCTCTACGACGTGGTCGACCCGTACCTGCGGATCTTCCGCCGCTTCATCCCGCAGCTCAACCTGGGCGGACTCGGCCTCGACCTCTCCCCGATCATCGGCATCATCGTCCTCACGATCGTGCACCGGCTCGTCCAGGCCGGGCTTGGCTCCATCTAGCGTCCCCGTCTAGAGGGGCCGGGCCGCAGGAGTCCGGGAGCCCTCGGCGAAGGTCTCCCGCGGAATGTCGCTTACACCCGTCGAGATCCGCCACGTGCGGCTCGGCCGGCGCCCGCTCGGCTACGACCGGGGGACGACCGACCGTCTGCTCGCCGATGTCGCCGCGAGCTTCGAGGACGTCTGGCGCGAGCGCGCCGACCTCCGCGACGAGGTCGAGCGGCTCGAGTCGGAGCTCCACCGCCAGCGAGAGGTGGAGGAGGCGCTCCGCAACACGCTCCTCTCCGCCGAGCGGCTGGCCGACGAGCTGCGGGCGCGAGCCCACCGCGAGGCCGACCTGATCGTCGAGGAGGCGCGCGTGAAGGCGCGCGAGATCGCTGGCGGCGCCGAGGCGGAGTGCGAGCGAGTCCGTGGCGAGATCCGCCGTCTGCGGTCGGTCGAGAGCGACGTCCGCTCCCGGTATCGGGCCTTCCTCGCGGCCGCTCTCGACCGCCTCGAAGGCGACACCGAAGACCCGCGCGGACAGGACCACCAGGCCGCCTGAACCACCCGCGGGGCGCCGAAGACCCCCGGATATACTCGCCAGGTGAACACGGAGCGCTTCCGGCAGATGCTGACGGAGGAACGCGCGCGCGTCTCCAACGCCGTCGACCATCTGCACGAGTCCAACTCGGGCTCGCTCGAGGACGAGACCGAGGAAGAGACCTACGACAACCACCTCGCGGACTCCGCGACGGCGACGCTGAACCGGGAGATCGACTACACGCTCGAGGAGAACTCCGAGCACGTGCTGAGCTCGATCGACGAGGCGCTCCTGCGAATCGAGAACGGGACCTACGGGATCTGCGTGCGCTGCGGCAGTCCCATCGCCGAGGAGCGTCTCGAGGCGATCCCGTACGCGACCAGGTGCATCGACTGCCAGCGTCTCGCCGAGAGGGGTTAGTCAGTTCCTCAACGAGGCTGATCGACGTCCGCGTCGGATCGGCCACGGACGGGCGCATCCCGATCTCGATGGTGGAGCGGTCGCTCTCGGCCGGCCCCTTCCACTGGCTGGCCCTGCTCGCCGTCGCCTTCGCGGCCATCCTGGCCGACCAGATCACGAAGGGAATCGTCGCGAGCCAGCTCGAGTTGGGTGAGTCGGTCCACGTCGTCGGGGCCCTCTCGATCCGGCACGTGCACAACCCGGGGATCGCGTTCGGCCTCTTCTCGAGCTGGGCGACCGCGGTGACGATCCTGACCGCCTGCGCGATCGCCTGGATGGTCTTCTACTTCGCCCGCTCGGGCGCGCGCCATCCGGTGCTGCCCGTGGCGCTCGGCCTCCTCATCGGCGGCAGTCTCGCCAACCTGATCGACCGGATCCGCCTCGGGCACGTCACCGACTTCCTCGACCTCCGCTTCTGGCCGGCCTTCAACCTCGCCGACACCTTCATCGTCGTCGGCGTCGGCATCCTCCTCGCCGCGCTCGTCTCGGCCGAGCGCCAGCCGCGCGTCCGGCGGACGGCGCCGAAGACGACCGGCTGATGGCCGACGCCGTCCGGGTCGTCGTGCCGCAGGAGGCGGCCGGCGAACGCCTCGACCGCTTCCTCGCCGGCCTGCCGGCCGTGGGCTCGCGGGCCGCCGCCGAGCGGCTGCTCGCCGAGGGCCGCGTGCGTATGGAGGGCGCGCGAGCACGGCCGAAGAGCCAGCGTCTCGCGGGCGGCGAGGAGCTCGAGCTCGACCTGCCGGAGGGCCGCCCGAGCCGCCTCGAGCCCGAGACGGTCGAGGGCCTGCGCGTGGCTTGGGAGGACGAGCACCTGCTCGTCGTCGACAAGCCCGCCGGTGTCGCGGTGCATCCCTCGGCCGGACACGCGGGCGGGACGCTCGTGCACGGACTCCTCGCTCACTCGATCGAAGGCGGCGACGAGCCGGAGCGCCCGGGCATCGTCCATCGGCTCGACCGGGACACGTCCGGGCTCCTGGTCGTCGCCCGCTCGGACGAGGCGCATCGGCGCCTCCAGCGCCTGCTCCGCCGGCGGGAGCTCGTCCGCGAGTACCTGGCGCTCGTGCGCGGACGGCCCCACTCGCGAAGCGGGCGGATCGAGGCGGCGATCGGGCGCGACCGGCACGACCCCACTCGCGTCTCGCTCGACACGGATGCGCCGCGGGATGCGGTCACTCATTTCGAGCTCGCCGAGCTCCTCCGCCGGCACGCGCTTCTCCGCGTCCGGCTCGAGACCGGGCGCACGCACCAGATCCGCGTCCACCTGGCCGCGATCGAGCTTCCGGTCGCGGGAGACCCCGTCTACGGCGTCCCGGGCGACCTGGGTCTCGGGCGCCAGTTCCTCCACGCTGCCCGCTTGACCTTCTCGCACCCGCTGAGCGGGAGCCCCGTCGACGTCGAGTCGGACCTGCCGCCGGACCTCGCCCGGGCACTGGAGGTCGCTCGAACAACGGACGGCCCTGCGTAGCCCGTGTTTGCCGGTCGCCCGGGGCCGGGTACGGACGGGCACATGATCGCGCTCCTGCTGGTGCTCTTGCTCGTGGCCCTGCTCTTCGGGCTCGGCTTCGCGATCAAGTGGCTGTTCATCGTCGCCGCGATCGTCGCCGTCATCTGGCTGATCGGGCTCTTCGCCCGCGGCCCGGAGGCGCGCTGGTACCGCTGGTAGGGAAGCGCTAGATGGTTGATCGGAAAGTGTGGTGCCGGCGGGGGCGTCCGTGACCGAGCCTGAGGCCGCGATCATCCGCAGCCCGTACCTGGAAGGTACGGGTGAGGAACGAGCGTGGTGTCAGGCGACGCGTCACGGGCGTCATCCGGCGGTGCCACGGTTTCCGCAATTTTCGATCAATCATCTAGGCGGCTTTCGCCGTCTTGTCGGCGTAGAGCCGCCTGTCTGCCGCCTCGAGGAGCTGCTCCGCGGCCGGGCACTCCTCGGGCAGATAGGCGGCGCCTGCGCTCACGGCGAGGCCCTCGGGCAGGCGGTCGCGCAGGCGGGCGAGGAAGCCCTCGACAGTTCCGGGCCCCGCCTCGAGCAGGAGCGCCGCGAACTCGTCGCCGCCCGTGCGGCCGGCGAAGTCGGTCTCGCGAACCGTCCCGGTCAGGGCGGCCGCGAAGGCGCGCAGGAGCCGGTCGCCCTCCTGGTGCCCGGCACGGTCGTTCGTCGCCTTGAAGCCGTCGAGGTCGAAGGCGACGAGCGCGATCCGGCCGCGGTAGCGGCGAGCCCGCACCGCCTCCGCCTGGAGCTGCGCATGAAAGGCCCGGTGGTTGAGGAGCCCGGTCAGCGGGTCGCGACGCGCCCGCTCCGCGAGCTCGCTAGTCACCCGCTCGACGTAGGCGACGACGCAGCCCTCGAGCTCGCCGCGCGCCTCTTCCTCGCCGTGGCGCCCGAGGACGCGCCCGAGCACGAGGAGCTCTCCGGCGATCTCGCCCGGCCCGAGCCCCAGGCTCTCTCGCTCGCGCGCGTAGTCGTCGACGAGAGCCGCGAGGTCCTCCTCGTGCGAGAGGGCGGCGATGAACGACGGCAGTGAGCCGAGCTGCCCCAGGCGGCCGAGCCGCTCGAGGGACGGCGTCGCCCCGCGGGCGATGGCCTCGTCGACGCACTCGACGGCGAGATCCCAGGCGGACTGGCGGACGACCCCCGGCACGCCGGTCAGCTTAGGCGCGGCATCGGCTACCATGGAGCGGTTCCGCACCCGACCCGGCGGACAACGTGGGTGGCGGTGCCGCGGCGACTCGCCCGGTTCCATCCGCTCCCGCCGGCAGCAGCAGTCATTCGAAACCGAGGAGGATCAGTCAGTGCCCGTCGTCTCCATGCGAGAGCTCCTGGAGGCCGGCGTCCATTTCGGCCACCAGACCCGCCGCTGGAACCCCAAGATGCGCCGCTTCATCTTCACGGAGCGCGGAGGCATCTACATCATCGACCTCCAGCAGACGCTCGACCTCGTCGAGCAGGCCCACGCCTTCATCCGCAACGTCGCCGAGCGCGGCGGCTCCGTGCTCTTCGTCGGCACGAAGAAGCAGTGCCAGGACGCGATCGCCGAGGAGGCGGCGCGCGTCGGCATGCCGTACGTGAACCATCGCTGGCTCGGTGGGCTCCTCACCAACTGGCGCACGATCTCCGAGCGGATCGGGCGGCTGCACGAGCTGCGCCGCCTCCGCGACGACGGCCAGCTCGAGCTGCTCCCGCCCAAGGAGCGGATCTCGATGGTGGCCGAGCTCGAGAAGCTCGAGACGAACCTCGGCGGCGTCGCCGACATGAAGAAGGTCCCAGACGCCGTCTTCGTCGTCGATCTCCGCAAGGAGCAGCTCGCCATCCGCGAGGCGCGCCGCCTCGGCCTGCCGGTCGTGGCCCTCGTGGACACGAACTGCGACCCGGACGACGCCGACTTCGTCATTCCGGGGAACGACGACGCCATCCGCTCCTGCGGCCTCATCGTGCGCGTGATCGCCGACGCGATCGCCGCCGGCGCGAGCGCCGTGACGGTCGAGGAGATGGCGGCCAACGGACGGCCCGAGGCGGAGCCGGAGGCCGAAACCGAGGCCGAGCCGGCCGCGGTCGCCGAGCAGCCGCAGGAGGAGGTGCCGAGCGAATGACGGAGATCAGCGCCGCCCTCGTCAAGCAGCTCCGCGACAGGACCGGGGCCGGGATGATGGACTGCAAGCGCGCTCTCGTCGCTACGGGCGGCGATCTCGAGCAGGCCGTTAAGCTCTTGCGCGAGAAGGGCCTCGCCGAGGCGGGGAAGCGGGCCGGCCGCGAGACCACCGAGGGCAAGGTGCTCGCCCACGTCGACAACGGCCGCGGCGCCATGGTCGCCGTCGGCTGCGAGACCGAGCCCGTCTCCAACAACGAGGAGTTCCTCGCCTTCGCCGAGCGGCTGCTCCAGTCGATCGAGAGTGCCGGCCCGGACGCTGCGGACACGTTCGAGGACGAACGCGCCCAGCTCGTCGCCAAGCTCGGCGAGAACATCGTCGTGAGCGGCGCCGAGCTCTACGAGGCGGAGGACGCCGAGGTCGTCTCCGCCTACATCCACCCGCCTGCGCAGAAGATCGGCGTGCTCGTCCGCGCGAAGGCGAGCCCGGAGCTCGCGCGCATGGTCGCCATGCACATCGCCGCCTCGCGGCCGACGTACGTCTCGCGCGAGCAGATCCCGGAGGCCGACGTGAAGGCCGAGCGCGCCATCTACGAGAAGCTTCCCGACGTCGAGTCCAAGCCGGAGAACGTCCGCCCGCGCATCGTCGAAGGCATGCTCGAGAAGCGCTTCTTCGCGCAGAACGTCCTCGCCGACCAGCCGTGGATTCACGATCCCGACCTGACCGTCGGGAAGGCGCTCGCCGAGCACGACGCCGAGGTGCGCGACTTCGTGCGCTACAACGTCGGCGAGTGAACGCCCAGCCTGAGAGCGAGGTCGCCGCACCGGCCGCCGGGCCCGGCCGCGCCGCCTTCCGCCGGGTGCTGCTCAAGCTCTCCGGCGAGGCCCTCATGGGCGACCAGGCGTACGGCGTCGACCCTGTTCGGGTGGAGGCGATCGCGCGCGAGGTCAAGCGCGTCCGGGAGGACGGGGTGGAGACGGCTCTCGTTCTCGGGGCAGGCAACATCCACAGAGGGCTGGATGCCGCGGCAGAAGGAATGGACCGCGCCACCGCGGACTACTCCGGCATGCTCGCCACCGTCCTCAACTGCCTGACGATGCAGGACGCGCTCGAGCGACTGGGCGCGCACACGCGCATCCTCTCCGCGATCACGGTGAGCGAGGTCGCCGAGCCGTACATCCGCCGGCGGGCGATCCGTCACCTGGAGAAGGGGCGGATCGTCATCTTCGCGGCCGGCACCGGCAACCCGTTCTTCACCACGGACACGGCGGCCGCTCTGCGCGCGCTCGAGATCGGCGCCGAGGCGATCCTCATGGGCAAGAACGGCGTCGACGGGGTCTACGACGGCGACCCGGCCGTCGACTCCGCTGCCGCGTTCCTGCCCGCCCTCACGCACCGCGAGGCGCTCGAGCGCGGCCTCAAGGTGATGGACACGACCGCGCTCACGCTCTGCATGGACAACGGGCTGCCGATCCACGTCTTCGGGCTCGACGACGAGCGCAACATCGAGCGCGTCGCGCGCGGCGAGCGGGTCGGCACGATCATCTCGACGCCTCGGAGGACGCCATGATCGACGAGCTGCTCGACGACGCCAAGCGCCGCATGGACAAGTCGGTCGACACGACCGCGCACGAGTTCAACACCGTCCGCACCGGCCGCGCCTCGGCCGCGCTCCTCGACCGCATCCAGATCGACTACTACGGCCAGAAGACGCCGCTCAAGCAGCTGGCCACCGTCAACGTGCCCGAGCCCCGCCTGCTCACCATCCAGCCGTACGATCCGGGCTCGATCAAGACCATCGAGCGGGCGATCCAGGAGTCGGAGCTCGGGCTGACGCCGTCGAACGACGGCAAGCTGATCCGCCTGCCGATCCCGCAGCTGACCGAAGAGCGGCGCAAGGAGCTGGTCAAGGTCGTCAAGCACCTCGCCGAGGAGGGCCGTGTGGCCGTCCGCAACGTCCGCCGCGACGTCATGCACGACCTCAAGGAGCTCGTCCGGGACGGCGACGTCGGGGACGACGAGGAGCGGCGCGCCGAGGACCGGGCCCAGAAGCTCACCGACGAGCACGTGGCCAGGATCGACGAGCTCTTGAAGAAGAAGGAAGAGGAGATCATGGAGGTCTAGGCCTCCGGGTCGCCTTGAGCCTCCTCACTCGACTGCGGACGCTGCGGAGCCTGAAGCCGCTCCGCGAGGGCGACCTCCCCGAGGTCGCGCGCTCCGTCGCGATCATCATGGACGGGAACGGACGGTGGGCACGGCGGCGCCGGCTGCCGGTCGCGGCGGGCCACCGGGCGGGAACCCGCGCGCTCCGCCGCACGGTCGAGGCGGCCATCGACCTCGGCGTCGAGTCTCTCTGCGTCTACGCCTTCTCCACCGAGAACTGGTCCCGTCCCCCGGCCGAGGTCGAGGCGCTCATGGAGATCTTCGTCGAGACGATCGAGCGCGAGCTTCCCGATCTCGCCCGCGAGGGTGTCCGCACGCGCTTCATCGGACGCCGCGATCGCGCGACGGCGTCGCTCACGGCGAAGATGGATGCGCTCGAGGAGAAGACGGCCGCCAACGAGCGCCTCCAGCTCTGGATCGCGTTCGACTACGGCGGCCGGGCGGAGATCGTGGAGGCGGCGCGCCGCCTGGCCGAGGAGGGCGTCGATCCCCGGGACGTGGACGAGAACGCCATCGCCGCCCGGCTGTACGCGCCCGAGATGCAGGAGCCCGACCTCCTGATCCGCACTTCCGGCGAGGAGCGGATCTCCAACTTCCTCCTCTGGCAGCTCGCCTACACGGAGCTCGTCTTCGTGGACACGCTCTGGCCCGACTTCGGCGAGCGCCAGCTGCGCGAGGCCCTCGGCGAGTACGCGAGCCGTCGTCGGCGCTTCGGCGGCCGATGAGCTCGCTCCTCTCGCGGGCCCTCGTGGCCGTGCCGGGGCTCGTGCTCGTGCTCGGAGGGGCCTACCTCGGAGGCTGGTTCCTCTTCGCGCTCGCGGCCGGCGCGGCGCTGCTCGCCCTGCACGAGCTCTACCGGCTCGGGCGCACGCTGCGCCCGCTCGTGCTCGCGGGCTACGGTGGGGCGGTCGCGGCGCTGCTCGGCGCGACCATCGGCGGCGAGGTCTGGATGCTGGGCGGCTTCCTCCTCACCCTCGCGCTGGCCTTCCTCTTCGCGGCCGTGGCGGAGACGCGCCAGTCGACGACCGTGGCGATCGCCACAACGGTCCTGGGTGCGGCCTGGGTGGGACTGGGGCTCGGGGCGCTCATCCTGATCCGCGAGATCCCGACCGGGGGGCGCGACTTCGTCTTCGCCGTCCTCCTGACGGTGTTCGTGGCGGACACGTTCGCGTACGTCGCCGGGCGACTCGCGGGCCGCCACAAGATGACCCCGGTGATGTCTCCGGGGAAGACGTGGGAGGGCTTCGTCGCTGGGGCGATCACGGGCGTCCTGACGACGTGGTTCTGGCTCTACGAGGGGTTCTTCGAGGAGAGCTGGGAGCCCTTCGTCTTCGGCGGGATCGTCGTTCTCGCGGCCCTCATGGGAGACCTCTTCGAGTCCGTCGTGAAGCGCGACCTGGGCGCCAAGGACTCTGGCCGGCTCCTCCTCGGCCACGGCGGCATGCTCGATCGCGTCGACTCGCTTCTCTTCGCCGGCCCGGCGGCCTACTTCGCCCTGCTCGCCTTCGGCCAGGTCTAGCAGCTGGTGGCGATGGCGAGCGCGCGGCAGACCTCGGTCATGCGCTCGCCGCGGAGGCGGCAGATGCGTTCGGTGAGCATGGCCTTCGGCATGGTGGTTACGTTGTCGAGGCTCAACGCACACGGGCTCGGCAGGCCGTCCTCCTCGTCGAGCCGTACTTCGGTAGGAAGGCCCCGGATTCGCCGTGTCGCCGGGACGACGACTACGCGGCGTCGGGCCGAGATCGCTTCCTCCCGGGTGACGACGAGGTAGGGGCGCCGGCCGGCGCCGGGGTGTTCTCCCCACCAGACATCGCCTCGGTTCACCAGGGTTCCTCGGCGATGCTCTCGCGAGCGAGCCAGTCAGCCCAAGGGTCGTCCTCCTCGGGAATCCGGCTGTAGCCCTCGACGATCGCGCGGTCGATGGCCGACTCGCGCTCGTCACGGAGGTACTCCTCGAGGGCCTCGCGGATGAGAGCCGAGCGCGAGCGACCGCTCCGTGCGGCACGCTCGTCCAGGAGCGCGACGAGCTCCTCCGTGAGCTGAACCAGTGTCTGCTGGCGAGCCATGACCATATGATGCCATTTGGTCGCCGAGGCGCCAAGTGGCCCAGGAGGCGGTGACTACACTGGCCGGCGATGAAGCGCATCGCCCTCCTCGGCGCCACCGGCTCCATCGGCCATCAGGCGCTCGAGATCATCGACGCCCATCCGGGGCTCGAGCTCGTTGCGGCCGCGTCGGGCTCCCGGCCGATCGACGGGCTCGCGCCGCTGACGCAGGTCGGCGGCGATCTGACGGAGCTCCTCGAGGCCGCCGAGCCGGACGTCGTCCTGAACGCCGTCGTCGGGTTCGCCGGGCTGCCGGCGACCCTCTGGACGCTCGAGCACGGGATCGACCTCGCGCTCGCGAACAAGGAGAGCCTCGTGGCCGGCGGAGACCTGGCCGTTTCCGCCTGGGAGGGGGGAGGAGGGCGCATCCTCCCGGTCGACTCGGAGCACTCCGCGGCCTTTCAGCTCCTAGAGAGCCGCTCTTCAGAATCCGTCGACTCGCTCGTCCTCACCGCCTCGGGCGGCCCCTTCCGAGGCCGCGCGCGCGCCGACCTCGAGCACGTGACGCCGGCGGAGGCGCTCGCGCACCCGACGTGGAGCATGGGGCCGAAGATCACGGTCGACTCGGCGACGCTCATGAACAAGGGGCTGGAGCTGATCGAGGCGCATTTCCTCTTTGCGCTCCCGTACGAGCGGATCGAGGTCGTGATCCACCCGACCTCGATCGTGCACGCGCTCGTCCGCTTCCGGGACGGCGCCGCGCTCGCCCACGCCGGCTATCCAGACATGCGCATGCCGATCTCGTTCGCGCTCACGTACCCGGAGCGGACGGAGACGCCGATCCCGATGCTCGACCTGGCCGGCGGGCTCATCCTCGAGTTCTCCGCCCCGGACGAGGACGCCTTCCCGTGCCTTGCGCTCGCGCGGGCCGCGGGCGAGCTCGGGGGAACCGCTCCGTGCGTCCTCAACGCGGCGAACGAGGTCGCCGTGGCCGCCTTCCTCGACTCCCGCCTGCCCTTCCTCGGGATCGCCGACGTCGTCGAGCGGACGCTCTCCTCGGTGGACGCCGGGCCGGCAGACGACCTGGACGAGCTCAGGGCGGTCGACTCGGAAGCCCGGCGCGCTGCGTCGGCGCTAACGCGCGAGCTGGTTCACTAACGGCGTGAACCTCGCGGTCGCCATCGGAGGGCTCGCATTCCTGATCCTCATCCACGAGGCCGGGCACTTCCTCGTCGCGCTCGCCGTCGGCATGCGCCCGCGCCGCTTCTACGTCTTCTTCCCGCCCGCGCTCGTGAAGCGGACGTGGCGGGGCATCGAGTACGGGCTCGGCTCGATCCCGCTCGGGGGCTACGTGAAGATCCCGGGGATGCACAAGCCCGCGGCGGGCGATCTCGAGGCGCACCTCGGCCGGGCTCGGGAGGAAGCGCCCTGGCTGGACGAGACGGCCGGGCCGGTACAGCGCGCGCTGGCGGAGGAACGCCTCGCCGACGCACGCGCCGGGCTCCCCGAGCTGCGGCGGGCGCTCGACCGGGCCGACCTCTCCGAATCGGCGGGCCGTACCGCGGAGCGGGGCGTCACCGATGTGGAGGACGGGCTCTCCGGCGAGGCCTACTGGCGCGCGCCCGCGTGGAAGCGCATCGCCGTGATCGTCGCCGGGCCCGGAGTCAACCTCGCCTTCGCCGTCGCCCTCCTCGCGGTGGTGTTCATGCTCGGCGTTCCCGAAGGCGCGACCCGCGTGGTCGAGGAGGTGTCGCCGGACCGGCCGGCGGCCGCTGCGGGCCTCCAGCCGGGCGACAGGGTGGTTGCCGTGGGGGAAGCCCGCACGCCCACGTTCCAGGCGATCTCCGAGGAGATCCAGGAGACCGAGGGGAGGCCGGTCACCATCACCGTCGAGCGCGACGGCCGCGAGGTCGAGCTCGGACCGGTCCGCCCCGAGCTCGAGGAAGGCGCCCCCGGAGCGGAGGACGACCGCTACGTGGTCGGCTTCCGGCCGGAGCCGGCGTTCTTCCGGTCCTACGGGTTCTCCGAGTCCTTCGAGCTCGCCGGCCGCGCGACGTGGGAGGTGACGAAGGCGATCGGCGCCGCCCTCGGCCGCATCGTGACCGGCTCCGGCCGCGACGAGGTGGCGAGCGTGGTGGGAATCACGCAGGCGTCGAGCCAGTCGCTCGAGGCGGGGTTCCGCTACTACCTCCAGGTGCTCGCTCTCATCAGCCTCTCGCTCGCGCTCCTCAACCTGCTCCCGCTCCTGCCGCTCGACGGCGGGCACATCGCCTTCTCCATCGTCGAGCGGATCCGCGGTCGCGCGATCCCGCGCGAGGCTTACGAGCGCGTGTCCGCGATCGGGATCGCCGTCGTGCTCTTCCTCTTCATCATCGGGCTCTCGAACGACATCGGCCGGATCCGGGACGGCTGATCCGGGATCGGGGGCCGTTAGACTTTCCCCATGGCGAGCGGGCGGCAGATCAGGGTCGGAAACGTGCCGATCGGCGGCGGCGCGCCCGTCGTCGTGCAGTCGATGACGCTCACGAAGACGTACGACGTGGACGCGACGATGGAGCAGATCGGCCACCTCGTCTCCGCGGGCTGCGAGGTCGTCCGCGTCGCGGTGCCGAAGACGGAGGACGCCGAGGCGCTCGGAAAGCTCGTGTACCTGAGCCCGATTCCGGTCATCGCCGACATTCACTTCAACGCCTCGCTCGCGCTCAAGGCCGTCGAGGCAGGCGTCGCCGCCGTGCGCATCAACCCCGGGAACATCGGCGGGGCGGACAAGACGGCGATGGTCGTCCGCGCGGCGAAGGAGAAGGGGATCCCGATGCGGATCGGCGCCAACTCGGGCTCGCTGCCGAAGCACCTGGTCGAGCTGGCGCAGAGGGACACGGCCGAGGCGCTCGTGGAGGAGGCGCTGGAGCAGGTCCGGCTGCTCGAGTCGCTGGACTTCCGCGACTTCAAGATCTCCGTGAAGTCGAGCTCGGTACCCACGATGATCCGCGCCTACCGCATGCTGGCGGCCAAGGTGCCGTACCCGCTCCACCTCGGCGTCACGGAGGCGGGGCCGCCCTCGACGGGCTCGATCAAGAGCTCGATCGGGGTCGGCTCGCTCCTCATGGACGGGATCGGCGACACGATCCGCATCTCTCTGACGGCCGACCCGGTCGAGGAGGTGAAGGTCGCCTGGGAGATCCTGAAGGCGCTCGGCCTACGGGAGCGCGGGCCAGTCATGATCGCCTGCCCCTCGTGCGGACGCGACAACGTCGGCGTCTGGAACCTCGCCGAGCAGGTGGAGTCGCGGCTGCGCGCCTACCCGCAGGCGTTCGAGGTGGCGGTCATGGGCTGCGCCGTCAACGGCCCGGGCGAGGCGGGCGACGCCGACTTCGGCATCGCCGGCGGGCGCGACACCGGCTTCATCTACGCCCACGGCAGGGTGCTCAAGAAGGTCTCGTCCGAGGGGCTCGTGGACGAGCTCTTCCACGAGATCGACAGCTGGATCGAAGCCGGCATGGAACGCCCCAAACGGCTCAAGCTCGCCAAGCCGGCCGCCCTCCTCATGGCCGAAGCGGCTCAGCGACCCTCGTAGCGCCGTGAGGGCCTCCGAGCTCTTCATCCCGACCCTCCGGGAGGATCCCGGCGATGCCGAGGCGGCGAGCCATCGGCTGCTTGTCCGCGGCGGCTTCATCCGGCAGGTGGCCGCGGGGCTGTGGACCTTCCTTCCGCTCGGGTGGCGCGTCCACCAGAGGGCTGTGCAGATCGTGCGCGAGGAGATGAACGCGATCGGCGGCCAGGAGATGTTGATGCCCGTCGTCACGCCCGCGGAGCTCTGGCAGAGCAGCGGCCGCTACGGGATCCCCGAGCTCTGGAAGCTCCGGGATCGCCTCGACCGGCCGTTCGTGCTCGCCATGACGCACGAGGAGACGGTGACGTTCCACGCGCGGGAGCTCAAGTCGTACCGGCACCTGCCCCAGATCCTCTACCACTTCCAGACGAAGGTGCGAGACGAGCCCCGGTCGCGCGGCGGCCTCCTCCGCGTGCGCGAGTTCGTCATGAAGGACTCGTACTCGTTCGACCGCGACGAGGACGGGCTCGAGAGCAGCTTTCGCAAGCACGAGGCGGCTTACCATCGGATCTTCGAGCGGTGCGGTCTCGAGGTGTACGCCGTCCAGGCGGAGTCCGGGATGATGGGCGGAAGCGAGTCGGCCGACTTCCTCGCCCCCGCCGGCTCGGGCGAGAACACGCTCGTCACCTGCGAGAAGGGCGACTACGCGGCCGACCTCGAGATCGCCCGGGGCGTGCCCCGGCCGCCCGAGTTCCCCGAGCGGCTGGACGCTCCGGAGCAGGTGGAGACGCCGGGCGTCACCACGATCGAGGCGCTCGCGGACGTGCTCGGCGTCGATCCGGCCGCGACCTCGAAGGCGATGCCGGTCGTGAACGGGGAGGGGACGCTCGTGCTCGGGCTCGTGCGGGGCGACGACCGCCTGGACGAGGCCAAGCTCGCCGCCGTAGTGGGCTCGTCTGTCCGGCCGGCCACGGAGGACGAGATCCGGGACGCCTTCGGCGCCGATCCAGGCTCGATCGGGCCAGTCGGCTTCTCCGGCGAGGTGCTCGCCGACGAGACGCTCCGGAAGGGCCAGTTCGTCACCGGCGCGAACCGCACGGGTTGGCACCTGCGGGGTGTCGAGCACGGCCGCGACTTCCGGGCCCGCTTCGACGACATCCGTCAGCCGAGGGAAGGGGACGCGTGTCCTCGCTGCGGCGGTCGCCTTCGCTTCCAGACCGCGGTCGAGGTCGGTCACATCTTCAAGCTGGGGACGTTCTACTCCGGGCCGCTCGGCGCCAGGTATCTGGACGAAGAGGGCCAGGAGCGCCCCATCCTGATGGGCAGCTACGGGATCGGCCCCGGGCGCATCATGGCGGCCGCGGTCGAGCAGCACCACGACGAGCAGGGGATCGCCTGGCCGAGCTCTCTCGCGCCGTACGACGTCGAGGTGCTCGCCCTCGGGGCGGCCGGCGCCGAGGCGATCGGGACCGCTGAGAGCGTCGCCGCCGCGCTGGAGGAGGAGGGTTTCGAGGTCTTGCTCGACGACCGCGACCTGCGCCCGGGCGAGAAGTTCGCCGACGCCGACCTCGTCGGGTGTCCCGTCCGCGTCACCGTGGGGAAGAGGACGCACGAGGACGGGCGGGTCGACGTGCTCGTCCGCAGGACCCGCGCAGAGGAGCGCGTGAGGGTAGATGATGTGCCGGTGCACGTTGGAGGAATGGCCTAGTGGCCCGCAAGCGGCGCTTCTCGACCGACGAGTTCGGGCCGACCGTGCAGACCCTCATGGCCGAGACGGGGACGACGTACCGAGGGTTGGCCGAGAGGACCGGCCTCTCGGCCGGTTACCTCAACCACATCGTGCACGGCAACCGTCCGGTGCCGTCGAGCGACGTCATCGAGTCTCTCGCCAGGGCGCTCAAGGTCGAGCCTGCTCACTTCCGCGAGTACCGAATCCGTTCGATCACGGAGCGTCTCGAGCGAAGTCCCGATCTCGTCGACCGGCTCTACAAGCGCCTCGAAAGCTAAAGCTGAGTAGAGGTCGAGAGTTCGCCCGGTTTCAGGCGCGCCGGCGGAAGGAGAGAGCCTCGGTGACGGCGACGACCGCCCACGCGGCCGCCATCGTGCCGGCGAGAGCGGGGCCCGCGAGGTCCGCCTGCCAGGCGACCACAGCCACAGCGACGATGAAGGCGGCTTCCAGGACGAAACGGCTCGTCCTTCCCAAACGGCGAGGCGCCGGGTAGGCGTGCGTCACCGGCACCGCCGCGGGCCCCGGTGAGGCGAGGGGCTGAGGAGGTGCGGGCGCCGGGGTCGCAGCTGGGGCCTGCCGGGTCTCGGCCTGCGGCGGGAGCCAGATCTCCCGCTGGGCGAGCTCTTCGACCTGCTTGCTCAGCTCGCTGATGCGCCGGCTGAACTCGGGATGGGGAGGCGGAGCCGTGGACGGGCGCTCCCGCTCGAGCTCGGCCATGCGCACCCGGAGATCGGTGACCTCGTTCGAGAGGCGGAGGCTCTCCGCCTGCACGGTGAGAGCGCGCATCTGCGCGACCTCGCTCGCCTGCCGCTCGACCCGGTCGAGGAGCTCGCGGACGAGCGCGACGAGGAGATCCTCGGCCCGCCCGGTCTCCTCCAGCTCCGTTGCGGGGGCGGGGCGGGGGAGGAGCAGTGCACGCGGGTCGAGCTCGGGGGCACCCTCGGCGTCCTCGGAGAGCAGGCCGGCGCGCACGAGCTCCGAGCGGGGGATCCGCCGGCGGCCGTTCCGGACGAGCGAGCGCAGGGAGCCGCGCTCGATCCGCCGGGAGATCGCCTTGCGACTCAGGCCGGTGACCTCGGCGGCTTCGCTGACCGTGTACGTCCTCATGGGCGCTCATTGTGGCCGATCCCCGGGGAGGGGGCAATGCTACCCCGAGGCGGGGGAAACGGGGCTGCGGCGGGGAAGGGCCGACGCGGCCGGGACCTGGCGCCCGAGCCGCGGCGCAAGGGTGCTATCGTTGGCCCACACGGGGCGTGGCGCAGCCTGGTTAGCGCGCTAGTCTGGGGGACTAGAGGTCCCCGGTTCAAATCCGGGCGCCCCGACTGAGTATCCAAGCTGGTTTCCGGCATCTTGCCTACCGCGCCTCCGCTGTTTCTGAGTCCGCTTTGTGAACGAGCGATCCGCTAGGCGAAGGTCGCTCCACCGGAGCGCAAGCCACTCCTGCGGGCGCAGGCCGGTCGCGCATGCGAAGCGGATCAGGGCTGAGTCTCGCGGGTCGGATGCGGTGCAGACTTCGGCGCGCTACGGGCTGACCGACGCCCCGCAGCCTCCCTACCGCTGAACACATCGAAGACTGCGCAAGCGAGCAGGGCGACCGCCCAGTCGTTCCAGGAGCCGAACCATTCCAAGTTCGGCGTTCCTTGTACGAGCCACACGATCAGCCAGATGAAGCTCGCCACGCGTCCAGGGTACCCGGCGCGCCAGGACGGCGGCTCCCGGTTCATGCTGCCGGTCACTTCGGCTGGCTGGCCGCGAACGCGAACACGCTCGTCCAAGTCGCTCCGCGCGAGGCCATCGGGCTTTACTGACCCCGCCGTGACCGTGGCGGTTCGAGTCCGACCGCCCCGACTGGATCGACGAGAGCGCCTGAGCGCGCAGCGAAGACCCAGGCGCGGCCGCCTGCGCCCAGTCCTCGCTGCATAGCAGAGGTGGGAGCCCAGACCCCTGCACCCCCCAGCTGTTTGGGCTCCCATAGATGAGAGTCCCGGGCCGGCCCGAAACTTGCGCGGCGCTCAGCGAGCGAGGAGCGGGGTGACAGAGAGAGAGAGAGAGAGAGAGAGAGAGAGAGAGAGAGAGAGAGCTCCCTCGAACCGTGCGCGGGAACGTGGACGATCTCGAGCTTGAGGCCGTCCGGGTCGTGGGCGAAGACGGCGTAGTAACCGCGGATGTAGCCGTACTCGCGCGGCCCGCTCTCGATCGTCCGCGCGGAGCGCTCCGCGGAGGAGCCTACTCAGCATGGGCCTTACAATCCCTTTCCAGAGGAGTTCGGGCGGGAGTGGCAAAGGCCGGGACATGCGGCCGGCACGAATCATCGTGCTCGTGGCGCTCGCCGTGACGCTCCTCGTGGCTCCAGACGCCCGTGCGATAGGGAAGGGACAGGTGCCCGGGCTCCAGGTTGCCCTGCGGGCCCGGGGGCTTTACCTCGGTCAGATCGACGGGATAGCGGGGCCGATGACCGCCGGGGCGGTGCGGAAGTTCCAGCGCCAGCGCGGACTGCAGGTGGACGGGATCGCCGGGCCCCGCACGCGCCGTGCGCTGGGCCGGCTCGGCCGCCCGCTCTTCGGGGCGCGGCTCCTGCGC
>JBOHAD010000029.1:0-28951 GCA_050697555.1 Gaiellaceae bacterium
CGCCGACCGCTCCAACTGAGAGCCGCGTTACCGTGAAGCTTCATCCGGGTCCTCCTTCGGACTGAGTCGCTTGGCAGCTCTCAGCCTCCAAGGAGGCCCGGATGAACCAACGTGCTCAGGAACTACACCTAGAGCGTCTTGGCGAGCTCGCGCAGCGTCGGCCGGCGCCTGCGCCTGAGCCGAGTCTTGTACCAGGCGAGTCCGCTGCCGACGGGCTCCCAGCCGTCCGCGACGAGACGCGCGACAAGGCGGGCGTGCGCCTCCGCTCCAGCACCCTCCTCCAGCGGCGGCTCGCTCCGCCACGAGCGGAAGGAGGGAGAACGGGCCGCCACGTACCTCTCGCCGCCGGGCCGCGCCGCCAGCGCGTAGAAGTCGGACTTGACGTAACCCCGCCACCAGTCGATCTCGCACTCCTCCCAGCCACCGGCCGCAGGGGCGGCGACACGAAGGGGCGACCGCTCCTCGGCACGATGGGCGGCAGGCTGCCTGTGCGACGGTGGGACGGGCTGCTGCGCCGGCTCGGGCTCCGGCTGAGGCTCCGCTCGGTCGGGTGCGGCGGGAACCGCGGACTGCTCCACCGCGACGTTCGCGGCCTTGCCGGGCAGCAGGCCGGACGTCACGCGCCTCCGCTTGTGGAGTGGGCGAGACCCCCCCGGCAGCTCTTCCTTCTCGGGCGGGGCGCCAGCCGGGCGGAACGGCTTCGCCTTCCTCGACACTTCGCGAGGCTGCTTCTTCCGCGGCGAGGGCTCGGGACGTGCACGCGTTCGCGGCTCCGCGAGAGGAGCGAGCGATCCAGCCTCGGAGTGAAGCCGTTCCACGACGTCGCGCGAGGGCCTCCACCTCGCCGCCGCGGCGACGGCTCCGACCGGAAGGGAGGTGAGCGAGCGCACACCTCTCCGTCCTGCCGCTCGCGCGGCGGCGGCACCCGCGGTCAGCCGGACGGTGACGCCTCCGCGACGCGCGAGAACGATCCCGACTGCGAGGCCGAGCACTCCCGAGAAGGCCAGCGTGACGGCGATGAGGAGGAGCCAGGGCGTGCCTGGCTCCGCCAGCTGCGGGCTGGCAGGCCCCGCCCCGCCCCGCGGAGCTGTCGGCTCCTCAACCGTCGTCGCAGGAGGAGGGCCTTCCTGGGCGGGCTCTTCCTCGCCCGGCGCCGGGTCGAGCGGGTACTGCTCCCAGAGCTCCGTCGGGAGCCGGTCTTGCTGCGCCTGCGCGGCCACGGGCGGAGCTACGAGCGCGAGGGCGGTCAGCCCGGCCGCGACGGCCGGGAAGAGGTGACGGGTGATCGGCCTCGAGCGGATCATCGGATCGTGAGCGGCGTCCCCACCGGCATCAACCGGGCGAGCCTGACGATGTCCTCGTTCCGCAGGCGGATGCACCCGTGCGACACACGCCCCGGGAGGAGTTCAGGTTGGTTCGTCCCGTGGATTCCGACGAAGCCGCCGGCGGGCCAGTCCGTCAGGACCTCCGAGCGCGCGCTCGTGCCGAATGCGAGCGGCCCGTAGAAGGGGTTCGCGTACTTCGTGAGCTTGTTCCGGACGTAGAACTCACCCGTCGGCGTCGGCCACTCCGGCCGCCCGACGCCCACCCAGGCGCGGAAGACCGGACGTCCGCTTCTGAAGAGCGTGGCCGTCAACTGCCGAAGGTTGACGACGAGACGCGTGCGGACCGTCCCATAACCGCCCAGCGCGCGGCGTGGAACCCAGCCCGTCGTGTTGCTCGCCAGCGCCGAGAGCCTGACGCGGACCCAGAGCTTCCCCTCAACGTCCGCGGCTCGGTCGAGCACGAGGACGAGGTTCCGCGTGCCCTCCGGGGTGCGGGTCGTCAGCCCAGCCACGGGCGCGGCCGAGGTGTTTGGGTCTGCGCGCGCCACCGTCGGCCGCAAGACGGGGGCGAAGTAGGCGATGTCGCGCGTGCTCCCGAGGGGCCGGGGCGTCCCCGGGACGAAGGCCGGCTCCACAGGCTCGGGTACCGCCGAGGACGCGGGCCCCTGGCTCGCTGCAGGCAAAACGGCGTCCGGCCCTGCGTCGGACGAGGGGGGCGAGAGGACGGTGAACGCGAGCGCGAGGCCGCCGGCGACGGAGACGACGAGGAGAAAGGGGAGAAGCCGGCCGGGCCGGCCCCGGTGGAGCGAGTCCCTCATCCCGTGAAGCGAGGAGACGCCCTTTTAGCGGTCTTCGGACGGGAGACGATGAACCGGGTCGACGCGACCACGCGGTCGACCGCGGCGAGGGTCTTCGGCCGATCGAGCGCCGAGCCGACGGGCCGGACGCCGACGATGCGTCGGGCCCAGGCAGCATGGCGAGCCTCGACCGTCAGGAGCGAGAAGAACGCGGCGCGTAGACTCCGGTCGCTTACGCGCGGAGCCTGCCCCCCGAGGAGCGCGACCGTGAGGTCCTCCATCGCCACCGCCGTCCGCGTGAAGTGCTCGGGATCCTCGGTGACTCCGCGATAGTTGAAGAACGGCCTCCTGACCGCCTTCCTTCCGAGCACGTCCTTGATGATGCGAACGTGCGCGCGCTCGTGCGCGCCCAGCGTGCGCGCCCACAGCGCCCGCTCGGGGCTCATCGCCCTGACCGTCCCGAGCGACTCCGCCTCCGTGTAGAAGCCCGACTGGAGGTACTCGAACGCGAGCCCGTAGTTGAGGATGGCGGTGTCCTGGGCCTTGCCTCGGGCCGCCGGCGTCGCCGCGGGCGCGGCCAGGGCGGCGAGGAGCGCTCCGCTGCCGATTGCCGCGCGCCGCAGGAAATCAGCCCGCGTGCTGCCGGCGACGCCCTCGATCGTCTCGAGCAGCGCCCCGTCGCGGTCGAGCTCCTCGATGGTGAGATGCAGCGGCTGACCGTCGTCCATCGCCATCGTCGCTAGGCCGGAAACGGGAGGCCAGCCTCCTCGAGCGAGGCCCGCACCTGCTCGGCCGTCTTCGCCGGGTCCGCGGCCTCGGGCGCCGGGTTGAGCCCGAGCAGATCGCGGATCCAGGCCGCGTGGCGGGCCTCCACGGAGACGATCGGCGCGGCGGCGGCCACCGCCTTGACGGTCAGGTTTGCCCCCTGCCCGATGTAGGCGCCGACGCCCGCCTCCTCGAGGCTGTGCGCCGCCCGCAGGAAGCCCTCCTCGCTCGCGGCCACCTCGCCCACGTCGAGCTCGGGCGCCGGCCGGGCTGCGGGCCCGAGGTATTCGCGCAGGTAAGCGACGTGACGGTTCTCCTGCTCGCCTACGAGCTCGGCGAACTCGAGCGGCTCGCCGGTGAGCGTTCCCTCCTCGACCGCGCGGGCGTAGAAGGCCGCCTGCAGCTCTTCGAGTCCCAGCGCGAAGTTGAGGATGCGCTCGTCCTGCGCGGCCGAGGGAGCGGACGCGGCCGGCCTCGCCCTACCCCCAAGCCAAGCCGCGCCGGCTGCGAGCGCGCCCACGGCGAGGCCGCCCTTCGCGAGAATCTCCGCTCGGGAAGCCGCAGGCCCTCCCATCACGAGCAAGCCCCTTCCGCAGGACGCCAGGACAGAGTTTCCCGCTCGTGCGGAAAGTAATCAAGTGTCTTGAAGGGCTAGCCGCCGACCTGGACGGCCTCAGCGCCTTTCTCCACGAGAACCGCCTGCGCAGCCGCCAGGCGGGCCACCGGCACGCGATAGGGCGAGCAGGAGACGTAGTCGAGCCCGAGCTCGTGGCAGAAGCCGACCGAGCGCGCGTCTCCGCCGTGCTCGCCGCAGATCCCCAGTTTGAGGTCGGGCTTGACGCCGCGCGCGCGCTCGACCGCGATCCGCATGAGGTCCCCCACGCCGCTTCTGTCGAGCGTCTCGAATGGATTCGTCTCGAGGATGCGCTCGTCGAGGTAGTGCGTGAGGAAGCGGTCCGCGTCGTCGCGTGAGAAGCCGAGCGTCGTCTGCGTGAGATCGTTCGTCCCGAAGGAGAAGAAGTCCGCGTGCTCGGCGACCTCGTCGGCGCGCACGCAGGCGCGCGGAAGCTCGATCATCGTCCCGACGAGGTAATCGATCCGCCGCTCGGCCTGCTCCATCTCCGCCGAGGCGGTGTCGAGCGTCAGCTGCCGCAGCCGGCGCAGCTCCTCGGCGAAGCCGACGAGCGGATGCATGATCTCGACGAGCGGCGCGTCGCCCGTGCGCTCCTCGACCGCGAGCGCCGCGCGCACGATCGCGCGCACCTGCATCTCGTACACCTCGGGGTACAGGAGCCCGAGCCGGCAGCCCCGCGTCCCCAGCATCGGGTTCGCCTCGTGGAGCGAGCGGATGCGGCGCCGCATCTCGTCGGACTCGGCCTCCTCGACGGGAGGCAGGAACTCGTGCAGCGGCGGGTCGAGGAGCCTGATCGTGACCGGGAGCCCCGCCATCGCCTCGAAGATGCCCTCGAAGTCGCCCTGCTGGAGGGGAAGAAGCTCGGCGAGGGCCTCGCGCCTCTCGTCCTCGCTCCACGCCATGATCATGCGGCGGACGACCGGCAGGCGCTCCTCGGCCATGAACATGTGCTCCGTCCGGCAGAGCCCGATCCCCTCGGCGCCGTACTCGCGCGCCTTGGTCGCGTCTTCGGGCGTGTCCGCGTTGGCGCGCACGCGCAGGCGGCGGAGTCCGTCGGCCCAGCCGAGGAGCGTCTCGAAGCTCTCGTCGATCTGCGGCGCCACGAGGTCGACCTCGCCGGGGATCACCTCGCCCGTGCCGCCGTCGATCGTGAGCACGTCCCCCTCCGCGAGCTCGGCCTCGCCGAGCCGGATCGTGCGGGCATCGAGATCGATCGAGAGCCCGTCCACTCCGGCCACGCACGGCGTCCCCATCTGGCGGGCGACGACGGCGCCGTGCGACGTGAGACCGCCCCGAGCGGTGACGACGCCCCTGGCGACGAGCATGCCGTGGATGTCGTCCGGCGTCGTCTCCCAGCGGACGAGGATGACGTCCTCGCCGGCCTTCCCCCGCTCCTCCGCCGTGTCCGCATCCAGCACGACCCTGCCGGTGGCGGCCCCGGGCGAGGCGTTCAGGCCCTTGGCGGCGACCTCGTAGTCGGCGCTCGGGTCGATCATCGGGTGGAGGAGCTGGTCGAGCTGCGCGGCATCCACGCGCGCGACAGCCTCCTCCTTCGAGACGAGCCCCTCGGAGACCATGTCGACCGCGATCCGGAGCGCCGCGCGGGCCGTCCGCTTGCCCGAGCGCGTCTGCAGGAGGTAGAGGCGCCCGTCCTCGACCGTGAACTCGATGTCCTGCATCTCGCGGTAGTGCTCTTCGAGCCGCTGCATCGTCTCCGTGAGCTGCTCGAACGCCTCGGGAAGCCTGTCGCGCATGCGCTCGATCGGCTCCGGGGTGCGGATGCCGGCGACGACGTCCTCACCCTGGGCGTTCACGAGGAACTCGCCCCAGAGCCCCTGCTCGCCCGTCCCGGGATCGCGGGTGAAGGCGACGCCGGTGCCCGACTCTTCCCCCTTGTTCCCGAAGACCATCTGGACGACGTTGACCGCCGTGCCGAGGTCGTCGGGGATCCCGTTCGCCCGCCGGTAGACCTGGGCGCGCGGCGTCTCCCACGACCCGAAGACGGCGCGAACGGCCCGCTCGAGCTGCACGCGGGCGTCCTGGGGGAAGTCCTCGCCGGTCTCCTCGCGGTAGATCTTCTTGAACCCCTCGACGAGCCCGCGCAGGTCGTCGGCGGAGAGGTCGACGTCGTCCTCGACGCCGCGGCGCTCCTTCAGCGCCGTCAGCTCTCGTTCGAAGCGATGCGCGTCCACGCCTGCGACCACGTCCCCGTACATCTGGATCAGGCGCCGGTACGCGTCCTGGGCGAAGCGCTCGTTGCGTGTGGCGCGCACGAGACCCTCGACGGCCTCGTCGTTCAGGCCGAGGTTGAGGATCGTGTCCATCATCCCCGGCATGGAGACGGCAGCCCCCGAGCGCACGGAAACGAGCAGGGGATCCTCCGGGTCGCCGAAGCGCTTGCCCGTCTCCTCCTCGAGCGCGCGCAGGTGCTCGTCGATCTCGCCCTCGAGGCCCTCGGGGAGCTCTCCGCCCCCGCGCATGAACTCGCGACAGGCCTCCGTCGTGACCGTGAAGCCGGCCGGCACAGGAATGCCGATGGCGGTCATCTCCGCGAGGCCGGCGCCCTTGCCGCCGAGCAGCTCGCGGCCCGGCTCCGCGCCTGCTGAAAAATCGTAGACGTACGTGCCGGCCATGGGGGTGCCGGGGATTTTCCCATCGGGCCGGTTTCGATGCCATGTCCCTCGGGCCTTCTTGCGCGCCGGGAGTCGCGGCGTCAGACCCGTCGCGTGCCCTCCAAGCCCTTCCGTGCGGTGATTCTCGCCGCCCTCGTGGCCCTCGCTCTCCTCGTCGGAGGCCACTTCGACGGCCAGCTAATCATCTAGATGGTTGATCCCCCGCGTGGGGAATTGCGCGCCGGGCCCTTGTCGCCCAATGTGAGAGCAGCGGGCTAGGCAGACGCGGGGCGCCGCAGCCTACGTCTCGGCCCGAGAAGAGGCGGTCGTGGCACCACGGGCCGCCTCTACTTTTTCCGCGGGTGGTCGGTGCGCGAGACTCGTTCGCCTCACGCGGGATCTCGACGCATTCCGTGCGCCACTTCTCCGCCGGACGGCGATAGGCTGAACCCGGAGGGAGGCCCGCGGCGGCCCCGGATCGGGGCACGGCGAGGCGGTGGCGCTGCGAGCCTCGTGCTAGGCAGGTTTCGGGCGGCGCGTCAGGTGCTTGAGCGTCCGCCCGTACTCGGAATCCTCGATCAGCGTGACGAGCCGCTTCTCCCTCGTCTCCGCTTGCTTCGCGCTGACGACCCACCAGACGGCGGTCCGGCGATACGAGGGAGCCTGGGCCTGGAAGAACTCCCACGCCTTCGCGTTGTCGCGAAAGCGTCGCTCGAACGCCTCGCCCAGCGCGGCGGCCTTCCGCTGCTCGTAGGAGTAGATACCCGACCTGTCGCCCGAGCGTCGCTCGAACGTCTCGAGGCCCGCGGGACGCATGCGGCCCTCCCTTGTGAGCTCCTCGACCTTCCGGATGTTGACGAGGCTCCAGTTGCTCCGCGGCTTTCGGGGCGTGAAGCGGATGACGTAGCTCTCGTCGTCGACGCCCTGCTGGCGGCTGTCGATCCAGCCGAAGCAGAGCGCCTCGTCGACCGCTTCGGACCAGCTCATGCTCGGCTTGCCCGTCCCCTTCTTGTAGAAGCCGACCCAGACCTCCGCCGCGGTCGCGTGGTGCTCCTCGAGCCAGGCGCGGAACTCCGACGGCGCCGCGAAGTGCGTCGGCTTCAACTCGCGCGCCGCTCGGCCAGCCAGGAGACGAGCCGGATGCCCATCCACACGGGCGTCAGGAGAACGTAGAAGACGAACAGGCCGGCGGCGAGGACGACCATCCAGAACGGCCAGCAGAACCACGGAACCTTCGGCTTCTCCCTCACGCCCGCGCGGCTTTTGCGTGTAGACGGCGCTCTTCGACTAGGCGGACGATGCGGCGCGCCGTCTCCTCGATGGCCAGGTTGGAGACCTCGATCACGGGGCAGCGCAAGCGGCGGTGGACCGTCTCGGCGTAGTCGAGCTCTTCGTAGATCTCGTGGAGCTCCGCGTAGCCCGCCTTGCCGCGCCGCATCGCGCGCGCCCGCGCGCCGCGGATGTCGGCGAGCGTCTCGGCTTCGATGGTCAGCCCGACGACCTTGGCGGGGTCGAGCTCCCAGAGCTCGTTGGGCGGCTCGATCCCCTTCACGATCGGCACGTTGGCGGTCTTGTAGCCGAGGTAGGCGAGGTACATGGAGAGCGGCGTCTTCGAGCTCCGGGAGACGCCGACGAGGACGATGTCGGCGTCCTTCAGGCCCTGTGCCCCCACGCCGTCGTCGAAGCGAACCGCGAACTCGATCGCGGCCATGCGGCGGAAGTAGTTGGAGTCGAGGACGGGCCGCGCGCCCGGCTCGCGGGTCGCCGGCGAGCCGGAGACCTTCGCCACCGCCTCGATCGGGTGCCCCAGCAGGTCGCAGTAATGGACCTTGTAACGCTTGCACACGGCCCGCATCGCCTCCCGCAGATCCGGCTGGACGAGCGTGAACATGACAACGGCGCGCCGCCCCCGCGCCCGGGCAGCCGCAAGCTGGACGTCGTCGACGTTCGTGATGCGCGGGTGGCGGATGACCTCGAACTCCTGGCCGGGGAACTGTCCCTCGACCGCCTCGGCGAACTTGGCCGCGGTCTCGCCCGTCGAGTCGGAGACGACGTGCAGCTCGACGGGCTCGCTCATCGCGGGATGTGGGAGAGGTTCCCGAGCGCGCCGACGGCGTCGCGCACGTCCAGCAGCAGGCGCAGGCGGTTCGCCCGCACCGAGGAGTCCTCGGCCATGACGAGTACCTCGTCGAAGAAGCGATCGACGGGCGGGCCGAGCTCGGCCGCGGCCGCGAGGGCGCCTTCGAAGTCTTGCTCGGCGACGGCCGCCTCGATCCTCGGCGACGCGGCCCCCAGCGTCTCGATGAGCGCCAGCTCGGCTTCGTCGGTCGCAAGCTCCGGGTCGAGATCGGGGGCGGCCCCGTCCGCCTTGCCGGCGAGCCTGTTCGCACGGTCGAAGGCGACGAAGGCGCGGTCGAAAGCCTCGGAGGCCGCCTCGCCGGCGAGCGTCTCCGCCAGACGCGCGACGGCCCCCAGCTCCGCGACCGCGCTCTCGCGGGCCGCGCGCACGAACTCGACCGGGACGTCGAGGAGGCCCTCCAGCCGCTCGAGCACGAAGTCGGGAACGTCGGAGGGGTCGTCGGTCACTTCTGCTCCCTGCTCGACGAGGAGGCCGAGGTCGCGTCGGACGAGCGCCTCGACGTCGATCTGGAGGCCTCCTTCGGTCGCCAGCCGGCAGAGGCCGATCGCCGCCCGGCGGAGGCCGCGCGGATCGCGCGACCCAGTCGGGCGCTGGCCGAGCGCGAACGCGACAGTGAGGTTGTCGAGTCTCTCGGCCGCGGCGAGGACGCGGCCCGGCTCGGTCTGCGGAAGGGGACCGTCGCCCGCGTCGGGGAGGTACTGCTCGTCGATCGCTGCGCAGACGGCCTCCGGGAAGCCGGCGAGACGCGCGTACTCCGCGCCGATGTGCCCCTCCAGATCCGGGAACTCGCGTACGAGCTCCGCCGCCTGATCCGCCTTCGCCAGCCGGGCGGCCTCGCGCGAGGCCTCTCCCCCGCCGAGCTCGGCGACGAGCTCCACCAGCCGCGCTGCCTTGTCCGCGAAGGAACCGGCACCCGCCGCGAACGTGATGGAGCCGAGCTCCCCGGCCAGGCGCTCGACGCCGTGAGCCACGTCACGCTCGAACGTGAAGTGGGCGTCGTCCAGACGACCCTGGAGAACGCGCTCGTTGCCGGCCACGACCGTCTTCGGGTCGCCTCCGTTGGCGACGAAGGCGAAGCGGGCGCCCTCGAGCGGAAAGTACCGCTGATGCGATTGCATCGCTGTCTGGACGACCCGCGGAGGGAGCTCCAGAAAGCGCTCGTCGAAGCTTCCCGCGAGGACGAGCGGGCTCTCGACGAGGTAGACGACCTCCTCGAGGACTCCGGCGGGGTCGCTCCAGCCGCCGATCCGGTCGAGGCCCTCGACGATCAGCCGGCGACGCTCGTCCGCCTGGGGCTCGACACCGGCGGCGCGGAGCACGTCGGTGTAGTCGTTGGCGTGCGGGATCTCGACCTCCCCGTGAGTGAAGCGGTGCCCGTAGGACGATCCGCTGAAGCCCTCCACCGTCTGCCGATCGAGCTTGGCGCAGACCCAGCGCACGGGTCGCGCGAAGCGGATCCCGCTCTCGTCCCAGCGCATCGACTTCGTGAACACGAGTCCGCGCACGATCTCGTCCAGGCGCTCGGGAAGCGCCTCCTCGATCGGCCGGCCGGGGATCGTGACGCCCAGGAACCCGTCCCGGACCTCGAGCTCGTCGCCGCTGACTCCATGCTTGCGTGCGAAGCCTTCGGCCGCCTTCTCCCGCAGGTGCTCGGGCGGCCCTTTCACCCACTGGTCGGGCGAGTGCCCGGGCAGATCCGTGAGGTAGATCGCGAGCCGGCGTGGGCCCACTAGAACACCGCCCCGCTCGCCCCCGAGCGTCGGCAGCCACTCGGCCAGTTGCCGCTCAGCCTCGCGACAGGCCGAGGCCGGAAGCTCCTCGCAGCCGATCTCAAGCAGCAGGCTGGGCAAGGCTCTCGACGTACAGCTGCGCGACGCGGCGGGCGAGGCCGCGCACACGCGCGATGTAGCTCGCGCGCTCGGTGACGGAGATGGCGCCGCGCGCGTCGAGCAGGTTGAAGGCGTGCGAGCACTTGAGCACCTGGTCGTAGGCCGGCAGCGGCAGGCCGCGCTCGAGGAGGTGAGCACACTCGGCCTCGTGCTCGCCGAACCGGCGCGTCAGCACGTCGACGGGCGCCTCCTCGAAGTTGTAGATCGACCACTGGCGCTCGTTCTCGCGGTAGACGTCGCCCCAGGTCACGCCTGGCGCCCATTCCAGGTCGAAACCCGAGTCCTTCTCCTGGAGGAACATGGCCAGGCGCTCGAGCCCGTACGTGATCTCGGCCGGGACGAGGTCGAGCTCGAGGCCGCCGAGCTGCTGGAAGTACGTGAACTGCGTCACCTCCATGCCGTCGACCCATACTTCCCAGCCAAGCCCCCACGCGCCGAGGGTCGGGCCTTCCCAGTCGTCCTCGACGAGCCGGACGTCGTGCTTCGCGACGTCGATGCCGACGGCCTCGAGCGAGGCGAAGTAGAGGTCGAGCACGTCCGGCGGGGCCGGCTTCAGGACCACCTGGTACTGGAAGTAGTGCTGGAAGCGGTACGGGTTCTCGCCGTAGCGCCCGTCGGTGGGGCGGATGGACGGCTCCACGTACGCCGTCTTCCAGGGCTCCGGGCCGAGGCAGCGGAGGAACGTCGCGGGGTTGAACGTGCCCGCGCCGACCTCCGTGTGGTACGGCTGCATGAGCACGCAGCCGTAGTCGGCCCAGTAGCGCTCGAGACGGGCGATCATCTCCTGGTACGAGGGGGCGCTCACGGGGCTGATCCTACTGGCGCCCTGCGCTTGACCGGCCCTGCACGCGGGACTACGGTCGCGTCGTTCGGTGGCGACCACCGCCCTCTTCGCCGAGATCCTCATCGTCGGTCTCCGGGCTGAGGCCCGGTCGACGCTCAGGCTGCAGCCGATCCGGTGACGGGCCGGTGTAGGCCGCCCCAAGCTCCCTCGCTCGCCCGCGGCGGGCGGGCTTAACCGACGATCGTTGACGTGTCCGGCGCGTCGATCTCGCGCGCGATCAGCCGTCGGTCGACGCCTTCCCTGCTAACGGCTTCACCTCGGAGACGACCCAGCGCCGACCGCGCATGCTGAACGTCTCACCGATTCGGAGCTCGCGGTCGAGCCTGGTCCGGACGGCAACCGAGCGAATGAGGCCCTGCACTTCCAGCATCATGTCGTAGGCGAGATCCTGCGTCATGCCGAGCGCTCTCCCTTCATCGATCACCGGACGGAGCGCAACGTAACGCAGCGCGACCGCAGTGCAGTGCGTTGTGGAGAACGGTTCACGAGACGTTCCCCACCTGGTAACGGCGACCTGCTGCAAGATGGCCACGCATGCCGGAACGTTCGACGACTGCCTCGTCTGCACGGTGACCCCGGCGAAGAGGAGACCGAACGTGGCGCGTCCGGCGCGCTTGCTCAACCGTGAGCTCTCCTGGCTCGACTCCAACGCGCGCCTCCTCGAGCTCGCCGCGGATCTAAAGACGCCGCTGCTCGAACGTGTGAAGTTCTTCTCGATCTTCTCCTCGAACCTCGACGAGTTCTTCATGGTGCGCGTGGCCGGTCTCATGGGCCAGGCGGCCACGGGCCTTGCCGTGCGCTCGCCTGACGGGCGCACGCCGCTCGCCGCGCTGGCCGAGATCCGGGAGCGCGTGCGACAACTCAGCGCCGAGCAATCGCGGCTTTGGACGCGCGACCTCCTGCCCGCGCTGGCGGAGAACGGGATCCGCGTCGGCGGAGTGGCCGAGTGCGACGAGGAGGAGCTGGCCGAGCTCGAGCACCGGTTCGAGCGCGAGATCTATCCGGTCTTGACGCCGCTCGCCGTCGGGCCAGGACAGCCTTTCCCTTATATCTCCGGCCTCTCGCTGAGCCTGGCCGTCTTCGTTCGAGATCAGAAGACGGGCGAGGAGCGCTTCGCCCGGGTGAAGGTTCCCGAGGGTCTGCCCCGCTTCGTCCCAGCGGGCACCAGCGGGCGCTGGGTCCCACTCGAAAGCACGATCTCCCACTTCCTGTTTCGCCTCTTTCCGCAGATGGAAGTCGGCGAGTGCGCCGCCTTTCGCGTTACGCGCAATGCAGACTTCGAGGTGTCCGACGAGGCCGATGACCTGCTCGAAGCGGTCGAGTTCGAGCTGCGTCGGCGGCGCTTCGGCGAGGTCGTCCGAGTCGAGGTGTCCGACTCCATGTCCGACCCGATGCTCGGACGCCTGCGCTCAGGGCTGGGAGCGACGCCCGAGCTCGAGGTCCGGATCCGTGGACTGCTCGCCATGGCCGACCTCTCGGAACTGACGGCGCTCGAGCGCCCCGAACTGCGGGACGAGCCCTGGGTGCCGCGCCCCCATCCGCGCTTCGCGGCGGCGAGGGCCGACAGCGGGGACGTCTTCCGGGAGATCGGGCGTGGCGACATCCTCGTCCACCACCCGTACGACTCCTTCGCGACGAGCTTCGAGACGGTCGTGCGCGCGGCGGCGGAGGATCCGAGCCTCACGGCCATGAAGACGACCGTTTACCGCACGAGTGACGACTCGCCTCTCGTCCCGGCCCTGATCGAAACCGCCGAGGCGGGCAAGCAGAGCGTCTGCCTGGTCGAGCTGAAGGCGCGCTTCGACGAGCGCCGCAACATCGAGTGGTCGCGCGCGCTCGAGCGTGCCGGCGTCCACGTCGTCTACGGCTTCCCCAACGTCAAAATCCACGCGAAGATGACGCTCATCGTCCGCCGCGAGGAGGGCGGGCTGCGCCGTTACGTCCACCTCGGGACGGGCAACTACCACGCGCTCACGGCGCGCGTGTACGAGGACTTTGGCCTTTTCACCGCCGACGAGGACATCGCCGCCGACGTCGCCGACCTCTTCAACATCATCACCGGCTTCGGGCGCCCCCAGCGCTTCCGCAAGCTCCTCGTGGCACCCTTCGACCTCCGCTCCCGTCTCATCCAGGAGATCCGCGCCGTAGCCGAGGCAGCGGCCGCCGGTAAGACCGCGCGCATCCGGATCAAGGTGAACGCGCTCACGGACGAGGCCATCATCGAAGAGCTTTACAGCGCGTCCGGCAAAGGAGCGACGATAGAGATCGTCGCCCGAAGCATCTGCTCGCTTCGGCCCGGCCTCACCGACCTAAGCGAACGAATCACCGTTCGGAGCGTGCTGGGCCGCTTCCTCGAGCACAGCCGCGTCTTCATCTTCCAGGCGGGTAAGAAAACGTCCTACTGGATCGGCAGCGCCGACCTGATGCCACGAAACCTCGACCACCGGCTCGAAGTGGTCGCCCCAGTGGAGGATTCTGCCCTCCAGCAGCGTCTGGCAAAGACGTTCGACCAGCTCGGCGCCGCGAACGCGAACGCCTGGGAGCTCGGCCCCGACGGGGCCTGGAAACGCGCGCGTCCGAAGAAGAATGAGGCCGAAGAGGACGCGCAGGAGGCCCTCATGCGCAGAGTTCGAAGGGCCTACCCCCGTGCGCGGTCTCGGCTCCGCTAACCGCCGCACACGTTTACCGGCCGACGCTGACTGGACAATGGGGCCCAATGAGAGTTGCGGTTATCGACGTAGGCTCGAATACGGTTCGCCTGCTCGTTTCCGAGCGGCGCGCCGGCCGGATCGAGTCGGTCCGCGAGGCGCGCAGTCTTCTCCTGCTCGGACAAGAGATCGAGCGTCGAGGCTCGCTCTCCGCTCCGAAGCTGGCCGAGACGCGCCGCTGTGCCTACCATCTCTCGACGCTTGCGCGGGAGGCGGGTGCGGCCCGGCTCGAGGTCGTCGTCACGGCGCCCGGACGGCAGAGTGGGAACGCGGATGAGCTCGTGCGTGTCCTCTCGGAGACCACGGCTGCGCCCGTGCGTGTGCTCTCTCCGGACGAGGAGGGACGGCTTGCCTGGGATGGAGCGGTCTCCGCCGCCGCCGAGCTTGCGCCGACCCTCGCTGTCTGCGACGTCGGAGGCGGCTCGACCGAGCTCTTGGTCGGCACGCCAGAGGGCGGACCTGCGTGGACTCGCTCCCTCGACATCGGGTGCCTTCGCCTGACGGAGCGATTGCTCGACCGCGACCCGCCCGGCAAGGAAGGCATGCGCGCTGTCGGCGCCGAGCTCGCGGCTGCCTTCGAGGGGTTGACAGTCCCGCTACCGCAGGCGGCGATGGCCACGGGCGGGACTGCACGTGCGCTCAAGAAGCTCGTCGGCGCACGGCTCGGAGAGGACGAGCTCGCCGCCGCCGTCCGCCGACTGACGAAGCGCAGCGCGCGCGAGATCGCACGCTCGGCGAGCGTCGACCGCGAGCGGGCACGGACGCTACCGGCAGGCGTTCTCATCCTCGCCGAAGTGCAGCGGCTGCTGCGCACGCCGCTCGTCGTGTCCGCCGCCGGCCTGCGGGAGGGCGTCACCCTCACTCTCCTGGCCGAGTCCGCCGCCGCTTAATTCTCCCCCGCGCCGTCGCACTCACGCCGGCGGCGGCAGATACTCGATCGGCGTGAGGACGTCCCCGTCGAATCGAAAGACCCAGGTCGACCCTTTCTCGCTCTCCTCGCCGAGCACCTCCGCGACCACGTCGCCGTGCGTGCAGAGCACGACCACTTCCTCGGCGAGCTTCGCGGCAACGCTGTGGACCTCGTCCGCGGAGGCGCCCTCCGCGAGCTCTCCGCGCTCCTCCACGGTCAAACCGAGGTCGCGGGCGAGCGGCTCGACCGTCTCGCGGCAGCGGACGGAGCTGCTCGAGAGAACGCGGCTCGGGCCGTGCCGGCGAAGAAGGTCGACGAGACCTTCGGCCTGGCGACGGCCCCGCGCGTCGAGCGGCCGCAGGCGATCGTCGCCCTTCCACCTCTTCCGCTCGCCGGCGCTGGCGTGACGGACGAACAGGATGGTCATCAGGCGCGGAGACCGACGAGTGCCTCGAGAACATGCTGATCGCGCCCGTATGAGAGCCGCTTGCGGGCGTCACCAACCGCAAGCCACTCCACTGCGTCCACCTCGTTCTGCGGGCGAAGAGCTCCCGCGAGTGGACTCATCCGCCAGTAGCGGACGCGCTTTTCACGCCCCTTGCTGTCACGGTACGCCGTGCTCGGCAGTTCCTCGTCGAGCTCGCACCGGAGGCCGGTTTCCTCCTCGACCTCGCGCAGGGCGCACGCCTCGTCGCTCTCGCCGCGGTGGGCCTTCCCCTTTGGGAACGTCCAATCGTCGTAGCGAGGACGGTGCACGAGCAGGACCTCGACGCCGCCGCGACCGGCCCGGATGACCACCCCGCCGGCGGCGCGAATCAGCGCCAGGCGCGCCGCCCGCGCTTGTCGAGCCGTCGCCAGGCCTTCGGAAAAGCGACCCGCGCCTCCAGGCGCCGTTGCTCTTCGCGTTCGACGAGGCGCCCGGCGGCGAAGGCCACGTGGCTCCCGCGCGTCGCGCCGAGAGCTTCCTGGATGCGGTGAGCCGCCACGACCGCGTCCTGGTGCTCGCCGATGACGTCCCGGACGCTCTTCGCGCGTGCGACGAAGCGAGCTGCCGGCTGGCCGACTGTCGCTTCGGCGAGCTCGGCAGCGTAGCGGGCGCGCTTGGCGCGCACGCGGATGCTGTGAAGGTCCGTGTCGCTCGGCTCGCCGGGCAGCCTCGCCACCTCTTCGCGAAGCCGCTCGAACTGGCGAGCCGCGAGCGCCCGAAGTGGCTTCTCCCGACCGCTTGCCGCCGGTTCGGCGGCAAGGTCGGCGAGGCGATCGAGGAGAGCGAGGTAGCGCTCGCTCTCGAGTGCCCCGAGGAGCTGGGCGCGCGCCAGTTCCCGGTCGGCGGACAGCAGCTGCAAGAGCCGCTCGGCCGCGAAGCGGTCGTCGGCCGGTAGGGCGTCCAGCTGCGTGCGCAGGCGCTCGAGGAGCACATCGAGGTCGCGCACCGGCCCGAGCGTGCTGCCGAGCCACTTGAGCTCGGCGCGGATCGGCTCGCTCACGGCCTGGTCCAGAAGCGGGCGTGCGGCCCGGAGGACGGCTCTCGAACGGCGCACGGCGACACGCACGGCGTGAACGTCCTCGGGATCAACGCCGACCCGGACGCCGGGATCGTGCGCGAGGATCTCCCGGCGCTGCCTCTCGAGCATGGCGGCGACGTGAGGCACGGCGGACGCTCCCGTCTTGGGTTCCGGAGACGGCGGCGGAGCGAGGCCAAGCGCCCTGAAGAGTTTCGGCCGCCCGTCACTGGCGAGCGCCCCTTTGCGCCGCAACGCTTTCCCGATCCGGTCGAGGACGCTCGGGTCGCCCTCGATCAGCTCGACCTCGATCTCGCGAAACGTCGAGCGCACTCGTCCGTTGTCCATGACCGCGACTGAGTCGACGACGATCTCTGCGCGGTCACGACCGTCCTCGCGCATGCGCACTCCCGAGCGGCGCGTCTTCAGCGTCGCCGCCTGCTCGAGCTCGTTTCCGCGCAGGAGGGCGAAGAGAGGCTCGCGCAGCGCGCGGGGCGGACGAGCGGGTCCAGCCGGGAGCTCGAGCTCCCGCCGAAAGCCGCGACCGGGGAGCTTCAGCTGCCAGAGGCTCTTGCCGTTCTCGAGACGCCGGCGCAACGTGACACCCGCGCTCGCCAACGCCCGATCGCGCGTGTCGTAATAGATCGACGTGAAGACGCTGTCCTCAATCGGCTCGCCCAGCTCCTCGACCGATCCGAACTCATCGGGCGCAACGAGCTTGAGCTCCCGCTCCTTCGTCTCTCGCACGAGCGCAGATGCTAACTCCACAGGTCTGTGGAGCGCTGATAACGAAGCGTTCTCCACTTCTTCTCTACCAGCCTCGTCAGGAACGGCTATGCGCCTCTTCACCAGCGGCGAGGAGGCGCGCGAACCGCTCGCAGAGAACCGGGAGCCTCCCTATGCCGAGGAGCACGCCCGCGTTCTCGCCGCCGCCGTGCGCGAGATCGCGGCGACGGCGTAGGGCTCAGCGCGTCTGTGCGAGCGTCCTCAGGCGGAAGCCGCCGTGCTCCTCGTAGGAGGACTCGATCACGCGCAGGCACTGGCGGAACGCTTCCGGCAAGAGCTTCGCATCGTGCGCCTCGGCCATCGGGTGCTCGAGGAGCGCCCGGATGCCGACGAAGCCGGTCTCCGAGATGGGCACCGCGGCCGCGCCGCACTCCCGGCAAACCGCACCTCCGGCGCGCGCGGAGAAGCCGACGAGGGGCTTCGCTTCCCCGCAGGCGGCGCAGCCGGCCAGGTGCGGGAGGTAGCCGGCGAGCCACAGCAGCTTGAGCTGGAACGAGAGTGCGAGCGCGTCGAGCGCGGGCTGAGCGGGAAGCTTCGCGTCCACGCCGTCGAGGAGGCCGAGGAAGCGCGTGAGGGCGTGGAACGCGGGCGGCTGGGCCTCCTGCTCGACGAAGAGCCGGAGCATCGCCTCGAGCCCGATGTGGCCGACGGCGAGCCGGTAGCCGTCGGCGCGCGAGCGCTCGTGGGAGTGGACGAGCTCGGCGCCGCGCACGGTCATGAGCTCTCCGCGTCCCTCGTGGAGGAGCAGCTCCACGTGAGAAAGGGGCTCCAGGCGTGCCCCGAAGCGCGAGCGCGTCTTGCGGACGCCCTTGGCGACGGCGCCCACACGGCCGCGCTCGAGCGTGTAGAGGTGGAGGACGCAGTCGGCTTCGGAGAAGCGGATCGAGCGCAGCACGACGGCCTCGGTCTTGAGCGTGCGCGACGACACGAGGCCAGTCTAGATCCCGGTTCGGGGGAATCCGTTTCGCCGCGGGTACCGTTGAAGGCGGGATGGCCAGGATTCAGATGTACACGACCGCCTGGTGCGGCTTTTGCGTGCGCGCCAAGGTGCTCCTCGAGGACAGGGGTCTCGAGTACGAGGAGATCTCCCTGGACGACGATCCCGCCTTCCGCGCGAGGCTCCTCGACCTGACGGGCCGCTGGACGGTGCCGCAGATCCTCATCGACGGCGACCCGATCGGCGGCTACTCCGAGCTCTGGCAGCTCGACCGCGACGGCCGGCTCGAGGGGCTCGCGGCCTAGCGTCGACCGCCGTAACGGCGGTCGTAGACGTACCGACTCAAGTCGGCGAGGAACTCGCCTCCCTTTGCAGCCCCCACCGCCAGGGCAAGGCCGGCGACGACCCCGAAGAGCGCGATGAAGGCAAGCCACATCCACGAGTAGAGGACCCGAGCGTCACGGCCAAGCCGACGTAGAACAGAGCGACCGCGAGCCGCGCCACCTACGTCGCCGGCGCGAGCCGCTCCGCCAGGTAGCGGAGGCCGAGCGGGTACCGGTACTCGATCGCCATGTGCGTGGCGTCGAAGAGCTCGAAATGGACGTCCTCGACGCCGACGTCGGCGAGGGCGCGACGAAAGGCCTCCGCCCCCAGGTCGAGGAAGAACTCGTCCCGCGTGCCGCAGTCGACGTAGATCGCGCGCAGCGAGCGCAGCGCGTCGGCATGGCGCGGAACCATCCGCACGGGATCCCAGGCGAGCCAGCGCTCCCAGATCTCGGGCACCAGCTCGCTGGTCACCGGGTCGAACGGGAGGCGGACCGTGCCGTTCTCGTCCGCGGAGTAGCAGGCGGCCATGCACCACGTGTTGAGGAGATAGTGGTCGCTCTCCTTCGACATGGCCGGGCGAGCGCGGAAGTCCTCCCAGAAGCGGTCGAACGAGCCCTCGTACTCGTCCCGGAGCGCCCGCGCGGCCTCCCGGAACTCGGGCAGGTAGCAGGTCTCGAAGAGCGAGTCGCCCGCGTGCGTGGCGAGCCCGCCGAAGAGGTCGGGGCGGAGCATCGGCGTCACCATCGCTCCGTAGCCGCCGCTCGACTTCCCCTGGATGCCGCGGTGCTCCGGCGCGGCGAGCGTCCGGTACTCGGCGTCGACCCAGGGGACGACCTCGTCGCAGAGGTAGGCGTGGTAGCGTCCCGTGCCGGGCGAGTCGAGGAACTGGCTGCCGCCGAGGGACGTCCAGCAGTCGACCCAGACGAGGATCGCCGGCGGCGCCCCGCCCGAGGAGAAGAGCTCGTCCGCGAGCTCGGGGAAGTTCCGCCTGAAGGGGGCGCGGTTCCGCCACATGTCGAGCTGGCCGGTGAGGCCCTGGATCATGTAGACGGAGGGATAACGACGCTCGGGCTCGTCGTCGTAGCCGGGCGGCAGGTAGACCCAGAGGGGCCGCCGGTGCGGGTCGCCGAGCGGATTGCCTTTCAGCGCCTCGCTCTCGAAGACGGTCTCGTCGAAGCGGCCGTCCAGCTCGCTCACCCAGGGCTCCATGCCGCGTGATGCTAGCGGCGGCGACGCACGGCCCGACGCTGGCAGGAGGGGCAGTACCAGGTGCCGCGGCCGCCGGCGCGGATCTTCTCGATCGGAGTGCCACAGCGCGGGCAGGGCTCGCCGTCGCGACCGTAGACGCGGAATTCCTCCTGCATGCGCCCGCGCTCCCCGTCGGCGCCGCGATAGTCGCGGAGCGTGGCGCCCTGGCGCGCGATCCCGAGCTCGAGCGCCTTGCGGACGCCCTTGCGGAGCGCCGCGACGTCCTCCGTGTCGAGCTCGCCGGCGGGCATGAGCGGGTGGATCCGCGCGTACCAGAGCGCCTCGTCGGCGTAGATGTTCCCGACGCCGGCCGCGGCCCGCTGGTCGAGGAGGGCGGCCTTGATGGGTGCTCTGCGTCCGGCGAGGGCCGCGCCGAGCGCCGCGGTCGTGAACCTCCGCTCGAGGGGCTCCCTGCCGAGGCGCCGGGCCTCGAAGTACGGCTCCAGCTCGCTGGGCTCGAGGAGCTCCCAGGTGCCGAAGCGGCGGACGTCCCGATAGACGACCTCCGACCCGTCGTCTAGCCTGATCGTCGCCCGCGCGTGGGGATCGCGTTCCGCCCCCTCCGTCGCCGGGTGGAGCACGTTCCCGGTCATCCGCAGGTGAACGAGGAGGTGCCGCCCGCTCTCGAACGTCACAACCAGATACTTTCCGCGCCTCGCGACGTCTGCGACGCGCTCGCCCTCGAGGGCCGCGGCGACGGCCTCGGGCGGTTCCGGCCTCGTGAGCCGGGGGTCGACGATCCGCACCCGTTCGATCCGCTTCCCCGTCAAGGCGGGTGCGAGCCGGATGCGAATCGTCTCGACTTCGGGCAGCTCGGGCACGACTCCCGGGACCGCCTTAGGCGAGCACGTCGAGGACGATTGGCCGCTGCTCCGGCGCATCCGGGCCGACGAGGTAGCACGCCTGTACCTCGGCGACGCCGCGTCGTGCCGAGTCGTCGTCCCGCGCGTGCACCTCGGCGAGCGGTTGCCCGGGCTCCACCCGGTCTCCGCGCTTGGCCAGACACACGACGCCGGCCGCATGATCGATCGCGTCGTCCTTGGTCACCCGCCCCGCCCCGAGGTGGAGCGCAGCGAGCCCGATGTCGGTCGCCGCGATCGCCTGGACGAATCCCGCTCCCGGCGCAGGCACGAGCTCGACGACAGGCGCCGACGGCAGCATCTCGAGGCTCGGATCGCCGCCCTGCGCGCGCACCCAGCGCTCGTAGAGCTCGAGCGCGGACCCGCTCGCCAGCGCCTCCTCGGCGCGCGCTCGGCCCTGGTCCGCGTCGATCCCGAGGTCGGAGAGCGCCAGCAGGTGACCCGAGGCGCCGAGCGCGAGCTCGACGAGGTCGCCCGGGCCTTCGCCTCGAAGGGTGGCGACGCACTCGCGGATCTCGAGCGCATTCCCGACCGCGCGCCCGAGCGGCTGGTCCATGTCCGTCAGCTCGCAGACGACCTCGCGGCCGGCGCGCCGGCCGAGCTCGACCATGGTCCCGGCGAGCTCGCGCGCGGAGTCGAGGGTCTTCATGAACGCGCCGTCGCCGACCTTGACGTCGAGGACGATCGCGTCCGCGCCGCCGGCGATCTTCTTCGACATGATCGACGACGCGATCAGCGGGATGATGTCGACTGTCGCCGTCACGTCGCGGAGCGCGTAGAGGCGCTTGTCCGCGGGGACGAGATCCGCGGTCTGACCGACGATCGCCAGGCCGATCTCGCGGACCTGACGGAGGAACTCGTCTCCGGCCAGCTCGATGCGGAAGCCGGGGACGGACTCGAGCTTGTCGAGCGTCCCGCCGGTGTGCCCGAGGCCGCGGCCGCTCATCTTGGCGAAGGGGACGCCGCAGGCGGCGACGATCGGCCCGAGGACGATCGACGTCTTGTCGCCCACCCCGCCCGTGGAGTGCTTGTCGACGACCTTGCGCCCGAGCGGGGAGAGGTCGATCGTCTCCCCGCTTCGCACCATCGCCTCGGTGAGCGCGTGAGTCTCGGCCGGCGTCAGCCCCCGGAAGTAGACGGCCATGCAGAAGGCGGCCATCTGGTAGTCGGGCACGTCGTCGCGCGCGTAGGCGAGCACGAGCTCCGCAAGCTCGTCGGCGGAGAGCTCGGCGCCGTCTCGCTTGCGCTGGATGAGCTCGGCGGGGTGGATCACTGCGCCTTGTCGGCGACGAAGACCGAGTGCCTGCTGAGAGCGCGGAACGGACCGTTGAAGTCCGGCAGCCGCTCCGCCAGCTCGGGACCTCGGATGACGCTCAGGGAGCGAAGGTACGCCTGCAGAGCTGCTCTGCCGGGGAAGACGACCGTGCCGTCTGCGTCGCGGCGCTCCACGAGCGCGAAGTGGCGCCGTAGCGGAGCCTCTCCGGTCTCACGCGAGAAACCGCCGTCTCCCAGGCTCGGCGCGGCGAGCCACTCGTAGAGATCCGCCAGGTTGTCCTTCCCGAACGCGACGGCGACGAGCCGCCCGCCCGGCCGAAGAACGCGGGCGATCTCGCCGAGACCCCGGTCAAGGTCGGGCACGTGGTGCAGAACCCAGACCGCCGCGACGGCATCGAACTCGCCGTCCTCGAAGGGCAGCTCCTGGACATCGCCGACCCGCGCGGCCACACCTCTCTCGCGCGCGAGCCCGGCCATGCGCGGAGAGACGTCCACGGCGGCCACCTCGGCCCCCAGCTCCCGTGCTAGACGCTCGGCGAACGCCCCGGTGCCCGAGCCGACCTCGAGGGCCCGCCGCGGCGCCGCCTCGGCGAGCGCGTCGAACGCCATGTCCTCCGCGTTCGGGCCTTCGACGTAGTCGACCAAGGCGACGCGTCGGGCCAGGAAGCGCCCCTCGCTGGCGTACTCCTGGGCGACCAGCTCCGGATCGTTCAGGTGGCCGCGTTCGGACCTCACGGCTCGACGACGGGCGCGCCCGGGATCCCGCGCGAGGGCGCCTTCCCGCCGAGCCAGGCGTTCACGGTCGCGCCCACGTCCGAGAACTGGCCCTCGTGCACCGCCCCGGCCGCGTTCTTGCCCTCGACGTAGGCGAGCAGGAGAGCGTGCTCACGCGAGTGGTCGGTCGAGGGCGTCGTGGGATCGCAGCCGTGATCGGACGTGAGGATGAGGAGGTCGCCGGCGCGCAGCGCGTCCAGCAGGTCCGGGAGGCGCCGATCGAAGTCCTGGAGGCAGCGGTGGAAGTTCTCCGGGTCGTTGCGGTGACCCCAGAGCATGTCGGTCTCCACGAGGTTCACGAACACGAGCCCGTCGTCGAGCTCCCGCAGAAGCCGCTCCGTCTCGCGGATCCCGTCGAAGTTCGACTTCGTCGGGTGCGACTCGTCGATGTCGACGCCCGCGAAGATGTCGTGGATCTTCCCCACGCCGTGCACGGCGGCGCCCGCTTCGCGAGCGAGGGTCAGGTAGTTCGGCTGCCGCGGCTTGAGCGACCAGTCGTGGCGGTTCGGCGTCCGCGTGTAGTTTCCCGGGTCGCCGACGAAGGGGCGGGCGATGACGCGCCCCACCGCGTGCTTGCCGGTGAGGATCTCGCGCGCGATCGTGCAGCCCGCGTACAGCTCCTCAAGGGGGATCGTCTCCTCGTGGGCGGCGACCTGGAAGACGGAGTCCGCGGACGTGTAGACGATCCATTTGCCCGTGCGCTGGTGCTCCTCGCCGAGCTCCTCGATGATCTCCGTGCCGGACGCGGGCTTGTTCCCGAGCACTCCGCGGCCGGTGCGGTGCGCGAACTCCTCGATCACCTCGAACGGAAAGCCGTGCGCATAGGTCGGCATCGCGACGGGCGTGACGATCCCCATCAGCTCCCAGTGGCCCGTGGTCGTGTCCTTCCCCTTGGAGCGCGCGACGAGGCGCCCTGCGATCGCGGGCGCGTGCGGCTGCGGCGGGCATCCCTCCAGGTCGTCGACGTTCCCGAGGCCGAGCTGCTCGAGGTTGGGGAGGTCGAGGCCGCCGACGGCGCGGGCGACGTTTCCGAGCGTGTGCGACCCTTCGTCGCCGTACTCCGCGGCGTCCGGCAGCTCGCCCGCCCCAACCGCGTCCAGCACGATGACGCAGGCGCGCGGCATGGGACTATTCTATTGAGGCAATGGACGCCGTCCTCGGCATCATCGGCATCGCGCTCTGGATCGTCACCGTCATCGCTCTCGCGGCGGCGGTCACGTACGTCGTCGTGAAGATCAGCCCCGGGAACGGGGACGCGAAGCCGAAGTCCGAGGCGTAGACCCGCGTCCTAGACCGGCTCGAGCGGAAGCACCTCGGCGAGCGGCGCGTAGGAGAGCCCGTGCGCCTCGGCGACGGCCTCGTACGTGAGCTTCCCGTCGAGGACGTTGACCCCGCGGGCGAGCGCGGGGTCGCGCGAGATGGCCTCGCGAACGCCGTGCTCGGCAATGGCCTCCACGTAGGGGAGAGTGACGTTCGTGAGCGCGAACGTCGACGTGATCGGCACCGCCCCCGGCATGTTCGACACGCAGTAGTGAGTGACGCCGTCGACGACGTAGACGGGGTCGGAGTGAGTCGTCGGCCTCGACGTCTCGAAGCAGCCGCCCTGGTCGATGGAAACGTCGGCGATGACGGCGCCATCCTTCATCGCCGCGATCATCTCGCCCGTCACGAGCTTTGGCGCCCGCGCGCCCGGGATGAGGACGGCGCCGATGACGACATCCGCCTCGAGCACGGACTTCTCCACCTCGAGCGCGCTCGAGTAGACGAGCTCCACGCGTCCGGAAAGGATCTCCTCGAGGTGCCGGAGGCGGTCGACGGACTTGTCCAGGATCCGCACCTGCGCACCCAGCCCGAGCGCGATGATCGCCGCGTTGTAGCCGACCATGCCGCCGCCGATGATCACGACCTTGCCGGGCGGCACGCCGGCGACCCCGCCGAGCAGGAGCCCGCGCCCGCCGAGCGGCTTCTCGAGGAAGTAGGAGCCCGCCTGCGCCGCCAAGCGGCCCGCCACCTCGCTCATCGGCGCGAGGAGCGGCAGCTGGCGGTCGTCCGTCTCGACCGTCTCGTAGGCGATGCACGTCGCGCCGCTCTCGATGAGCGCGCGCGTGAGCTCCTCGTCCGCGGCCAGATGCAGGTACGTGAAAAGGACCAGCCCGTCGCGCAGGCGACCGAACTCCTCCGGGAGCGGCTCCTTCACCTTGAGCACGAGGTCGCTCGACGCCCAGACGTCCTCGACCGAGCCGAGGCGGGCCCCGACGGCCTCGTAGTCCGCGTCGGGGAAGGAGCTCCCCAGCCCTGCTCCCGCCTCGACCAGGACGTCGTGGCCCCGCCCGCGCAGCTCGCGCGCACCGGCGGGGGTGAGCGCGACTCGGTATTCGTCCTGCTTGATCTCCTTGACGACGCCGATCTGCAAGGCCGGCGAAAGATATCTCAGGGTACGAGGCCGCGAGCCAGGCGACCGGCGGCGAACGCGGCGGCGAAGAACCAGGGGTCCTCGTCCGGGCCGCGGCCCATGTGCGAGAGAGGGAGGCCCTCGCACGCCTCGCGCCAGCCGGAGACGTCGACCTCCTCGACGGTCCCCACCCCGGGCGGGACGCCCAGCCCTTCCGGCCAGGCGACCTTCACCGGCCCGAGGCAGAGCTCGATCGCGGCGAACGTGTGGTGGGAGACGCCGCGGTGGCGCCCGCGCGAGTCGGCGTCCGAGATGCGCGGCGCCAGGATCGGCGCTCCACCGAGGGCGGTCGCCGTGTTCGCCGCCTCCGCGGCGGCGACGCCTCCGTGGCCGAAGCGCGTGCCGGTTCCGACGACCCCTGGCCCGACCGAGCAGACAACTGCCTCGACGCCCTCCCGCGCGCACCAGAGGAGCGCGGAAGCCACCGTGACGCAGGCGACGTCGCCGTCCAGGGACGGGCCTGCGGCGACGGCCGCGCGCAGGAATCCATCGGCCCGGAGCGAGCGAACCGCGTCCGAGAGCGAGACCGGGAGCGCGCCGCCCCCGAGCTGGACGTAGGCGACCGCGAGCTCGCGGCCGAGCCCCGCGCAGGCGGGAGCGACCTGGCTGTGGAGCGAGCAGCAGACGACGGGCGTGTCGACGAGGCGCTCGGGCCATTCCTCGGCCTCCTCCTCGGCGTGGAGCACGGCGTGCTGGAGCGGCGTGTACGGGAGCTTCATCACGTGCGCGCCCTGCGTGGGGGCGAGGCCGAGCCCGCGGGTGAGATTGGCGTGCAGGACGTCGAAGCCGCCCGAGCCGAGGCCGAGCTCGGCCGCCTGGACGTTGACGAGAACGTCGTCCCCGAGCGCGACCGGGCCCGTCATCCGCGGGTAGGCGACGCACGGGCGGCCGTCGACCTCGAGCCGCACGAACCCCTCGTGGCGCTCGGTGACGGCGGTGACCGTGCCGCGCCTAAGCGTGAGCGGCACGGGCGGCGTCCACGAGCTCGAGGGTCACGCCCACCATTCCCTCGAGGTCGGCGACGGTGATCTCCTCCTCGGCGGTGTGCACCTTCGACATGCCGTTCGCCATGTTCACGCAGGGGACGCCGGCCGCGTTGAAGACGTTCGCGTCCGCGCCGCCGCCGACCTCGAGCTCGCGCGGCGCGTAGCCGGCGCGCTCAAGGGCCGTCTTCGCCAGGAGGAGCGCCGGGTCGTCGGACGCGAGGCGATAGCCCAGATACTTCTCCTCGACCGTCGCCTCGACCTCGCACTCGGCCACGGTGCCCGCGAACGTGAAGCAGTCGAGCATCTCCTGAACGAGGTCGGCGAGCTTCCGCGCGTCGCGTGAACGCGCCTCGGCCGCGAGCGCGCAGCGCGCCGGGATCACGTTCCTGGCCGAGCCGCCCTCGATCCGCCCGACGTTCGCGGTCGTCTCCTCGTCGATCCGCCCGAGCCGCAGATCGGCGACCGCCTTCGCGGCGGCGAAGATCGCGGAGCGGCCGTCCTCGGGGTTGATGCCCGAATGCGCCGGCCGGCCCGTGAAGACGATGTCCAGCGTGCACCCGGACGGTGCCGCGACGACGACGTCGCCGACCGAGCCCGAGTAGTCGTAGACGAAGCCGAGCCGCGCCTCGAGACGCGTGTGGTCGAACTCCTTCGCCCCCTCGAGCCCGGTCTCCTCACGCGTCGTGAAGAGAAGCTCGACACCGGCGTGCGGCCGTCCCTCCGAGAGGAGGAGGCGCGCGGCCTCGAGCAGCACGGCCACGGCGGCCTTGTTGTCGGCGCCGAGGATCGTGCCCGCCGCGTTCCGGACGACGCCGTCCTCGACCACCGGCTCGATCGAGCCTGCGGGCGGCACGGTGTCCATGTGGGCGCAGAGGAAGATCGGCGTGCCTCCGTCCTCCGTGGCCGGGAGCCGCGCGAGCAGGTTCCCGCTCTCGTCCTCCTCGGCAGCGAGCCCGAGCCTGCGGAGGTAGTCGCGCACGTAGTCCGCGACGGCGGCCTCCTCCCCGGAAGGACTGGGGATCGCGGCGAGCTCGAGGAAGACGGGCAGGACGTCGGAGGCCCAGGTCGCCTTCACCCGCGCGATTCTACGAGTTACTGTTGGAGGGGCCGATGATCGTGGACGCGCAAGATCTGATCCAGACCACACTGCTCGGGGAGGCGGCCGAGAACGCGCCGCTCGGCATCTTCGTCGCAGACGAGGAGATGACCTACGTCGCGGTCAACCGGCGCGGCTGTGAGCTCGTAGGCTACGAGCGGGAGGAGCTGCTCTCGCTCAAGGTCTCCGACGTCAGCCCATTCCCGCCCAGCCGGGAGCAGTACGAGGAGATCATCGCCCGCGGCGAGCTCAGCGGGACGTCGCGACTTCTGCGCAAGGACGGAACCGAGCTCGACATCGAGTTCTGGGCGATGACGACGCGCGTCGCTCAGATGTCCGTCTACGTGGCGTTCATCAGGCCGCTCGACGAGCAGGCTTAGCGGACTTCGGCTGCCTGCTCCGCCGTAAAGCGTGGGTGCGCAGGTACGTCTCCTGGGCCGTCGTCGCCGCCGTAGGCGTCGTCGGGATCGCGGCGACGGTCGACGCGCTCGTCCCCCGTGAGCAAGCCTCCGGCCGGAAACCGCTTGCGTCTCGGACGGTCCCCATACAGTCGGCGGACGCCCGCCCGTCGATCCCGACGTGCGACAGGAGCCAGCTCGAATTCAACCTCGAGATCATCGACGGCCCCGTTGCCGTACTTCGACATGTTCGCGGCGAGCGATGTCGCCGGGCTGAGCTTCCCCTGCACGTGCGCATCCTCCCGGCGGCCGGCCGGCCCGAAGGCGAGATCTTCGGTCCCGAAGGGGTCCTGAGCGGTACCTTCTCCACAGGCGTCGAGCATGGCGCCGCGTTTCGCTACCGGCCGACCTGCGCCGAGCGCGGCCCGTTCGTCGCCCTAGCGGTCACGGGCGGCTTCGCGGCGCGACGCGAGATCCCGACCGACGAGCCGTGCTTCCCTGCGGTCCAGCGAAAGGTCGTCGCCCTCGGCCCCGGACGCGACGCGGCCTCCTTCGCCGTCGAGGCCATCGAGCCGTCCACCCACACGTTCACCGTCCGGGTGCTCCTTCCACGTGCCGCCAGAGTCGCGATCTCGATTCAGACGCCGGGACCTACGATCACCGTGCTCAACGAGGGCCGGCGTCGGGACTGCCACAGGCGTGGAGCGAACGATCTCTGCATCTACGGCTATGCGGCTCTGCCAGAGGAACCAGGCGAGTGGCTCGTCTCGATGCGCAAGACCTCGCCCGGGCCGGCGACAGTGCGCTTCCAGATCAGGTTCGAGGCGGTCTAGGAACGCGTCGCCGTCGCGGCCACCCGGCCGCGTGCTCTCGCGCGCTCCAGCGCCGCCCCGACGAACTCGCGGAAGAGCGGTGCCGGGCGCGTCGGGCGCGACTTGAACTCCGGGTGGAACTGGCTGGCCACGAACCACGGGTGCTCGGGCAGCTCGAGGACCTCGACGAGCCGTCCTTCCTGGTACGTCCCCGAGACGACGAGCCCCGCCTCGACAAGCCGCGGCCGGAAGTGGTTATTGACCTCGTAGCGGTGCCGGTGGCGCTCGTAGATCACGTCCTCGCCGTACGCCGCCTGCGCGCGCGTCCCCTCTGCCAGGTCGACCGGCTGCGCCCCCAGGCGCATCGTGCCGCCGAGGTCCTCGATCTCCTTCTGCTCCGGGAGAAGGTCGATGACGGGGAAGGGCGTCTCCGGATCCATCTCCGTCGAGTTCGCGCCGTCCAGGCCGACGACGTGGCGGGCGAACTCGGAGCTGGCGACGTGCATCCCGAGGCAGATGCCGAGGTAGGGAATCCCCTGCTCGCGGGCGACGCGGCACGCCGTGATCTTTCCTTCCCAGCCGCGCGAGCCGAAGCCGCCGGGGACGAGCACGCCGTCCACCTGCTCGAGCTCGGCGACGGCCTCCTCGAAACTCATGCCCTCGGCGTCGACCCAGCGGACGTTTACGTTCGTGCCGTGGTGGATGCCCGCGTGCTTGAGAGCCTCGTGCACCGAGAGGTACGCGTCCTGGAGCTTCACGTACTTGCCGACGAGAGCGATCTCCACCTGACCCTCCCGCGTGCCGATCTTCTGCGCGAGCAGCTCCCATTCGCCCAGGTCGGCCTGGCCCTCGGGGAGCCCGAGCCTGCGGCAGA